>DRKI01000205.1 GCA_011051875.1 Desulfobulbus sp.
GGATTTGACGAGGAACTGGTGGCCGGCACCATCGATGACGACGCCAGTCTCGATATCGACCGCAAGCTCGACTCCTTCTTCGGCGAAAGCGAACCCGGGGAGACCCAGGCGGAGAGCGGGCCCGATCTGACCGGGGCCCTGGAACAGGAGGAGCCGGATGAGGCCGGCGAGACCATTGCGCCTGCCCTGGCCGATGCCCCGGACGAGGGTGGATTTGACGAGGCCCGGGAAGCGGATGCGATCGTCGAAGAAACCGCCGTCGATATCGAGGCAAAGCTGGACGCCTTCTTCGGCGAGACCGACCGCGGAGAAACGGCTGCCAAACAGGCTGCCCCGGGTGAAATTCCCGCCGGAACAGAGGAGGAGGCCGCACCAGCGCCTGCGGCAGCCTCCATTGAAGAAAAACTGGACACCTTCTTCAGCGGGGACGAAGTGGCGGAAGAGGCAGAGACTGTCCAGGAGACCGCCACCGCTGAATCCGGCCTGGCCGCCCTTGCCGGCAGTATCGCCCGCCTGGCCGAGAAGCCGGCCAGGGATACCCTGGCCGAGGTCACGGCCGGCCTGGCTGCCCTGGACAGGGAGGCCCTGGGCCCGGAGCAGACGGTCCGGCTCCAGCTCCTCGACTCGGCCCTTGATATGCTTTCCCGCCTGGGCCAGCCGCCTGCCACGGAATCGGTTGAGCTCCTCGATCACCTGGTTACGACCATGCAGGAGGCTGACAGGGATCCGGCCGGACTGGCTGAATCGGTGGCCCGGTTCACCACCTGGCAGCGGCAGACCATGGAAGCGCTTCTCAATGGCACGCCACGGCTCTCCAGCCAGGAACCGCCCGAACTTGCCACGGTCTCGGAGGAGCTCCGCACTGCCATCAGCGAGCTCCGCTCCTCCCTGGCCGAGGAACTGGAATCCCTGCGCCGGGAGATCAGGAAAGAACAGACGACCTGACCGGATCGCCGGGCAGACCCCGGCGCCGGGTCAGCAGATCCGCGGCAGGGGCTCACCGGCCAGGGGCTCGACCAGGCGTGAGCCGCCCGCGGCCGTGGCCAGGACCACCCGGCCCGGATACCTGGCCGTGACCTGGCCGATGCGGGCGCTCTCCCTGCCCGCTTCGGTGGCGCGCATCCGTGCCAGCACATCCGGGGCATCCTCCGCCGCCACCAGGACCACGCACTTGCCCTCGTTGGCCAGGTAGAGGGGATCCAGGCCCATGAGTTCGCAGGCCGCGCGCACCGCCGGCCGCACCGGGATGGCCGCCTCCTCGATCTCCATGCACAGCCCGGTGTCCCGGGCGATCTCGGCCAGGGTTGTCGCCAGCCCGCCCCGGGTGGGATCGCGCATGGTGTGGACCGGGTTTTCCTCCCCGAGGATACTCTGCACCAGGAAATGCAATGGCCTGGTGTCGCTTGCCAGGTTTCCCTCCACCTCCAGCCCCTCCCTGCTGGTGAGGATGGTGATCCCGTGATCGGCCAGGGTGCCGGAGAGCAGGATCACGTCACCTTCCCGGACACGGGAACCATTCACCTCGACGCCCGCAGCAAGAACCCCGATCCCCGACGTGTTGATGAAGATCCGGTCCGCCTTGCCCCGGGGCACCACCTTGGTGTCTCCGGTCACCACCCGCACCCCGGCCCGGCTGCAGGCGCGGGCGATATCGCGGATGATCTCCTCGAGCTGCATCAGTTCCAGGCCCTCCTCGAGGATCAGGCCAAGGCTGAGACAGAGGGGGCGGGCCCCGCGCATGGCCAGGTCGTTGATGGTACCGTTGACGGCAAGATCGCCGATGGAGCCGCCGGGAAAGACGATGGGATCCACCACGAAGCTGTCCGTGGAAAAGGCGAGCCTTCCGCCCTGGGCCGGCAGCACGGCCGCATCCTCCAGCTGGTGGAGGAGCGGATCATCGAGATGGCGGAGAAACAGGGAGGTGATCAATTCCCGGCTGGCCAGGCCGCCGCTGCCGTGATCCAGGGTGACGTGTGTTTCCATGGCGTATCCCCGCAAAGAGAAAAATATTGTGAACCTGTGCCTGGTCCCGGGACGGACGATATGATCGCCGGCCCCCGGAACCTCACTTTTCCCGGGCAAGGCCGCCGTACCGGTACCAGGCCGCGCAGGTGCCTTCACTCGAGACCATGCACGGTCCGACCGGGGCGGCCGGTGTGCAGCGGCTGCCGAACAGGGGGCAGTCCACCGGGCGGCAGGTGCCCTTGAGGATCCTGCCGCACCGGCAGCCGGCCGGCTCCCTGGAGGGGGCCACGGTGACCGACAGCCTGGTTGCGGCGTCGAACCGCTCATAGCGGCTGCGCAGGGCAAGGCCCGAACCCGCAATCACGCCCAGGCCCCGCCACTCGCTGGCCACCGGTTTGAACACGGCGCGGACGATCTCCCCGGCCCTGGCGTTGCCGGACGCCGTGACCACCCGCGGGTAGCAGTTTTCCACCACCGGCTCACCCGCCTGCACCTGGCGGACCAGGGCGATGATCGCCTGCAGGATATCGGCGGGCTCAAAACCGGCCACGGCACAGGCAAGGCCATGATCCCGGGCCAGGAAGGTGTAGGCATCGGCACCGATGATGCTGGAGACATGGCCGGGGCAGAGCAGGCCGTCCACCTGGAGCTCGGGGTCCTGCATCAGCACCTCCAGGGGCGGCGGCATGACCTTGTTGGCGGCAAAAACCGAAAAATTGCCGATCCCGGTCCGCTGCGCCTCAAGGATGGTGGCCGCAATGGTGGGCGTGGTGGTCTCAAAGCCGACAGAGAGAAAGACCACCTCCTGCTCCGGCTGCCGGGCGGCAAGCTGCAGCGCGTCCATGGGAGAATAGACAATGCGGATATCGGCGCCGCCGGCCCGGGCCGTGGCCAGGGAGCCGTTGCTGCCGGGCACCCGGATCATGTCCCCGAACGTGGCGATGATCACCCCCTCCCGGCCGGCCAGCTCGACAAAGGCGTCGATCACACCGGCAGGGGTGACGCAGACCGGGCAGCCCGGGCCGGAGACGAGCCGGATCTCAGGAGGCAGCAGGGAACGAAGCCCGTGCCGGAAAATGGCCATGGTGTGGGTTCCGCACACCTCCATGATCCGGACCGGCCGCCGCACCAGCCGGTGCAGGTGGCTGCCGAGGCTGCGGGCCAGGTCACGGTCCCGGTACTCGTCCACGTATTTCACTTTCCATCCCCCGGATCCTGATCGATGGCCGCGGCCATCTGCTGCATCAGGCGCAGGTTGGCCCGCGCCTCGGCAGGGTCCAGGCAGTGGATGGCAAACCCGGCATGAATGATCAGGTAATCACCGATCTCCGGCTGCCGGTCCACCAGGTCCAGCCGCACCTCCCTGCGGATACCGTCGGCATCGACGATTGCCAGTCCCGGTGCAAACAGGCTGTTGCCGCCCTCCCTGATTTCGACCACCTTCATGGGTATGGCCAGACACATTGTATTCTCCTTTGCCAGAAGTACGGTACAGATCAGGACCGACCGCCTGCAGCAGCCTCCCCTGCCCGGAGACACCATTCCCCGGCAGGTTCCTCACCCGCGGCAGCCAGGACCTGGCCCAGGGCGATGCCGCCGTCATTGACCGGCACCTGTTCACCGCTGTAGACCGCCAGCCCCTTCTCCTCCAGGCGGCGGGCAAGCCCGGCCAGCAGCAACCGGTTCTGGAAACAGCCGCCACCGAGCAGCACGTTTTCTATTCTGTTGCCTGCCCCCTCCAGGGTCTCCAGCACGGCGATCACAGAGGCTGTCAGCCAGGCATGGAAGGCGGCCGCCATGAGTGCCGGTTCCGTTTCGCGGCGGATGTCCTCCAGCAGGCTGCGCACCATGGGCCCGAAGTCAAGGACCGGCAGTTCCTCCTGGCGCACCAGCACCGGGTATTCCCGTTCCTGCCGGGAACCTGCCGCCCTGCGGGCTAGGTTTTCCAGCTCCATGGCCGCTTGCCCCTCGAAGGAGACCTCCTGCCGGATGCCGATGAGCGCGGCCACACCGTCAAAGAGACGGCCGACACTGGAACAGAGCGGGCTGTTGATGCCGCGGCCGAGCATGGTGGCGATGGCCTTGCGCAGGGAAGGCGGCAGTGTCTGCAATCCCGGCGGCAGGAGGTCCTGCCGGGTGATGTCCACGCCCGCGGCCGCCAGCAGGGACAGGCCGGCCCGCCAGGTCTGTACCGCGGCCTGGTCACCGCCGGGCAGCCGGAACCTGGCCAGGCGGCCGCAGCGTTCGTACCGGTGCCCCTGCAGCCGGAGGAATTCACCGCCCCAGACGGTCCTGTCCGGGCCAAGACCAGCGCCGTCAAAGACAACGGCCAGACCGGCGGCAAGACCGTGCTCGGCCATGATGGCGGCCCCGTGGGCATGGTGGTGCTGGACCCTGACCAGGGGCAACCCCAGGCCTGCGCCGAACCGACTGCTGAGATAGTCGGGATGGAGGTCGCAGGCCACCCGCTCCGGACGTACGTCCAGGACCTGTTCCAGCAGGCGCACCGATTCCTCGAAGAACACCATGTTGTCCGGCCCCTTGAGATCACCGATGTGCTGGCCGGGGAACACCTGCCCGTCCCTGGCCAGGCAGAAGGTATTTTTTTGTTCCGCACCGCAGGCGAGCAGGTGCCTGTCCACCTGCCGCACACCCAGGGGCATGGGCACATACCCCCGGGCGCGGCGGATCATCTGCAGCCGGCTGCGCACCACCCGCGCCACGGAGTCATCCACCCGGGTCAGAATATCCCGGTCATGGACCAGGAAAAAGTCGGCAATGCCGGCCAGGCGGCAGAAGGCCTCCCGGTTGTCCGTGCAGATGGGCTCGCCCCCCGCGTTGCCCGAGGTCATGACCAAGACAGGCGGGCACTGATCCATGGCAAAGAGGAGGTGATGGAGCGGGGTGCAGGGCAGCATGATCCCCAGTTCATCGGTGGACGGTGCCAGCAGATCCGGCAGCGGGGATGGTCTGCGACGGAGCAGGACAATGGGCCGCCCGGGCGAGACGAGCAGTTCCTGTTCTTGGTCGGAGATACGGGCGATCCCGGAGGCCCGCTCCAGGTCAGGCACCATCACGGCAAGGGGCTTGGCCGGGCGATTCTTCCGCTGCCGCAGCAGCCTGACAGCACGCTCCGAGGCCGCGTCGACCGCGAGCTGAAAGCCGCCAAGCCCCTTGATGGCCACGATATGGCCCCGGGCCAGGGCACGGGCGCAGCTGGCCAGAGCCTCGCTGTCCGCGCCCAGCGCCCTGCCCTGCCGGTCGTGCCAGGCAAGACGCGGGCCGCAGGCGGGACAGGCGTTGGGCTGGGCGTGGAACCTGCGGTCGCCGGGATCGTGGTATTCCCGGCTGCACTCGGGGCACATGGTGAACGCGGCCATGGAGGTCCGGACGCGATCATAGGGAAGCTGCCGGATGATGGTCAGCCGCGGACCACAGTTGGTGCAGTTGGTAAAGGGATAGTGGTACCGCCGGTTGCCCGGGGTGAAGATATCGGCCAGGCAGTCGTCACAGGTGGCAATATCGGGCGGCACCATGGTGGTGGCGCCCTCTTCCATGCTGCTGGCGCCGATGACAAAGGAGGTGACCGCCTCCACCTCGGTGGCCGTGACCTCGATGGCGCTGATCCGTGCCAGGGCCGGGGCCTCGCTGCGCAGGAGTTCCAGGAAACGGCTGACCTGCGGGCCGGCGTCGCAGAGACGGATCTCCACGCCCCGGCCCGAGTTGACCACTGACCCGACCAGGCCGAGACGACGGGCCAGGGTATAGACAAAGGGCCGGAAGCCTACCCCCTGGACGATCCCCGCCACACTGATTTTCACTCCCCGGGCCACTGTATGCGCCATTCCACGTGATATGCCTGGAAACTGTGCATTGTGCGAGATGTGCAGAACGGTTTGCACAAAAAACCGTATTCCCTGATTTTTCATTGAAAAGTACAGGCTGGCAGACTATATGTAAAGACATAATCGGAAAAATGCTCCCCAGCACAATATGCACAAAACCATATTCCCCCGGCGCATGGTCCTGGGATGCGGCAATACCCTGCTCGGCGATGACGGGTTCGGGCCGGCGGTCATCCGGGCCCTGCACAATGATCGCAAGCTGCCGGCCGGGGTGACCTGCGCCGACGTGGGCACCGGCATCCGGGACCACCTGTTCAATTTTCTCCTGGCACCCGGCCTGGCGCCCGAACGGCTGATCATCGTCGATGCGGTGGCCGGTACGGACCGGGAGCCGGGCGAGGTCTTCCTTCTCCGTCCGCCCCGGCCGGACGACCGCGCCGGCGGCCATGATCTCTCCCTGCACCGGGGTCCTGGCCTTGCAATCCTGCAGCAGCTGGTCGCCCACACCACCATCGATATCATCGCCGCCCGGCCGGCGCGCATCCCGGCGACCGTGAGCCCCGGCCTCTCCCCGGCCATGCGCAACGCGGTCCGCCGGGCCGCCGGCCTGGTCCTGCAGCTCCTCTCCGGCCCCGGCCCGGCAACCGAGGCGGGACCATGACCTACACCTTCCGGGTCAGCGCACTGGCGGCGGAGTTCGGGGTCCACCGCAACACCATCCGCAACTGGATCCGGAACGGCTCCCTGCCCGCCCGGCCCGGACCCGGCCGGCAGTATGTCATGGAATGGGAGGCATACCGGGCCCTCTGCGAGCGCTACGGCCGCTCGCCCCGCCCTGGGACGGACCGGGTAAAGGACCCGGCAATGCTGCAGCAGATGGCTGGTAAGGCCGACCTGCCACCGGTCTTCCTTGGCCGGCGCAGCCCCACCTTCACCGAATCCCCGGCCTGGATCGAATCCTGCCTGGCCTGCGGCAGTTGTGCCGCGGCCTGTCCCATCTCCGGCGTGGACGGTCTTGATCCCTGCCGGATCATCCGCATGGCCCTGCTCGACCTGGAAGAAGAACTGCTGGCCACGGACTGGCCGTGGAAATGCACTCTCTGCGGGCGGTGCGAGGAAAGCTGTCCCATGGCAGTGGGAATCGTCGGCTTCATGCGCCATATCCGCTCGCTCCGCGACCGGGAACGGGTGCCGGGTCCCATCCACAGCGGTGTCACTACCTGCCTGGAGCGCGGCAACAACCTGGGCATCCCGGAGCAGGATTTCCTTGCCCTCCTGGACGACCTGGGCAGGGAACTCGCACTCTCCTGCCCGGGTTTCACTGTGCCGGTGGACCGGTACGGGGCCCGGTTGCTGGTGACCATAAACTCCAAGGAACCCTTTACCGAGCCCGATTCCATGAAATGGTGGTGGCGGATATTCCATGAAGCCGGTGAATCCTGGACCATTGCTTCGAGCAACTGGGAAGGGGTCAACTGGGGATTCTTCTCCGGCGACGACGAGGCCATGCGGACCATTGTCGGCCGGATGGTGGACAACCTGCAGCGGCTCAACTGCTCGGCCCTGCTCCTGCCGGAGTGAGGCCACGCCTACCTGGCAACCCGGTACGGGCTGCAGACATGGTTTCCCGAGGCCCTCGAACAGTTCACCATCTACTCGGTGTTCGACCTGCTGCAGGAATATATCGACCAGGACCGGATCCGCCTGGACAGGACCATTCATACCGGGCGGACCACCTACCACGATCCGTGCAACTACGGCCGCAGGTCGCAGCAGCTCTTCGGACACGGCTATTTCGAGGAGGGGCGGGCCATTACCCGGGCCTGCTGTCCGGACTTCGTGGACATGCAGCCCCCGGGCGCCGACAACTACTGCTGCGGCGCCGGCGGCGGGCTCTGGTCCATGCCCTATGCCGCGGAGCGTGTCTTTCACGGTCGGCTCAAGGCACGGCAGATCCGGGAGACCGGAGCCCGGCTGGTGATCGCGCCCTGCCACAACTGCCGGGACCAGATCCTCAGGTCGCTGAACAGGGAATATGAGCTCGACATCGAGGTCAAGTATCTGTGGCAGCTGGTGGCAGACTCCCTGGCCGGTCCGTCGTGACCGGGCAGGGACGGAGCGCCTGTGCCTGCGTACAGTTCCGGGAATGTGAAAAACAACGCGTTATTAATCCTGTGACCAGGAATACAACGATGACAGACAGAAGCACGGCCGGCCCGGTCATGGTGATCGGCGGCGGCGTCACCGGGATCCAGGCCGCCCTGGACCTGGCCGAACTCGGTTACAGGGTCTTTCTGGTGGAACGTTCAGGGGCCATCGGCGGCGCCATGGCCAGGCTCGACAGGACCTATCCGGCCAACGAGTGCGCCATGTGAACACTCGGCCCCCGCCTGGTCGAGTGCGGTCGGCACTCCAACATCCACCTGTTCACCCTGTGCGAGGTGACAGATATCGCCGGCAGCCCCGGTGACTTCCGCGTCACTCTCACCCGCGCCCCACGCTACGTGGACGCGGAGCGCTGCATCGGCTGCGGCGAATGCGGCCTTGCCTGCCCGCAGGAGACTCGGGGCGGGAGGCAGCGGGCCATCTTCATCCCCTACCCGCAGGCCGTGCCCGCCTGCTACCAGGTCGATGCCGACGCCTGCCTGCGACTGCAGGGCCGGGACCGGTGCAGCGCCTGCCTGGCCGCCTGCCCCACCGGCGCTATCGACTTCAACGAGCAGGAGACGCGCCTCGAGCTGGCCGCGGCCGCCGTCATCCTGGCGCCGGGCGCCACCTGCTTTGATCCCGCCCGCCTTCCCTCCCATGGCTATGCCGCCTCGGCCGATGTCATCACCTCCATGGAATTCGAGGAATACCTTGCCCGATCAGCTCCCGGCTCCCTGCGCCGTCCCTCGGGGGGCGATCCGGTGCGCGACATGGCCTTTCTGCTCTGTGTGGGCAGCAGGTGTGAGCAGGGCAACGGCTACTGTTCCTCGGTCTGCTGCATGGTCGCGGTCAAGGAGGCCCTGGCCGCCCGCAGCCATGACCCTGACCTGAAGATCACGATCTTTTTCACCGACATGCGCACATCGGCCAGGGGATTTGACCCCTACCGCCAAGAGGCACAAGCGCGCGGCATCCGGTTTGTCCGCTGCCGGCCGGCCGGGGTCGAGACCGACGGCGCCGGCGGCCGGCCGCGGCTGCGCTACATCAGCGAACAGGGCAAACAGGTCGAAAAAATCGTCGACCTGGTGGTGCTCGCCGTGGGGCTGGAGACACCACCCCATGCCATCCTTCTGGCCAGGAAGGCCGAAGTCCGAATGAGCCCGGACAACTTTGCTGCGGTCTCCGACTTTGCGCCGGTCACCACCTCCCGGCCCGGCATCTTCACCTGCGGCTGCTTCTCCGGACCCAAGGACATCGCCACCTCGGTCACCGAGGGTTCCGCCGCGGCCGCCGCGGCCGCGGCCCTGCTGGGTGGAACAGGCCACTGCCGGACACCGCTGAAATCCGTGCCAAACAGCGGCGACAACGGGGAACCGGCAGTGGGGGTCTTTCTCTGTCACTGCGGCACCAACATCAGCCGCCACCTGGACCTTGCGCAGGTGGCGGCGCACGCCGCCGCCCTGCCCGGGGTGAGGCTCGTGGAGCAGGACAGGTTCTGCTGCAGCCGCAGCGGCCAGGAGCAGATCGCCGACGCCATCCGCAGCAGGGGCCTGGACCGGATCGTGGTCGCGGCCTGCAGCCCGCTTACCCACGAACCCCTCTTCCGCAGGACCCTGGCCAACGCCGGGCTCAACAGCAGTATGTTTGCCATGGCCAATATCCGCAACCAGGATGCCTGGGTGCACAGGGATGAGCCGGAGGCGGCCACGCGCAAGGCGTGCGGCCTGGTCCGCATGGCCGTGGCCTCGGTCCTGGACCAGGAGCCGGCAGCACCACTCCGTGTCCCGGTCACCCGCCGGGCCCTGGTCATCGGCGGCGGCCTGGCCGGCATGACAGCGGCCCTGAACCTGGCCGAACAGGGTTTTCCGGTGCACCTGGTGGAGCGTAACAGCCGCCTGGGCGGCAATGCGCTTCATCTGCATACCACCTGGTCCGGCGAACCTGTCAGTTCCCGCCTGCAGAAACTGACCGGCCGGGTCCTCACCCATCCGCTGATCACCGTGCACCTGGAGACCTGGATCAGCGGGGCCCGCGGCTGGCTGGGCAGTTTCCGTTCCAGGCTCACGAACAGGGACGGGACCGGCCAGAGCGTGGCGCACGGGGTCACCATCATCGCCACCGGCGGCAGCCGGCTGCTGCCCGATGAGTATGGTTACCAGGAGCACAGGGAGGTCGTGACGGCGCTGGAATTCGACAAGCTGCGGGAGATCAACGACATCCACGTCAGAAAGAGCACTATCTTTCTCTTTATCCAGTGCGTGGGCTCGCGACAGGAAGACCGGGACTACTGCTCCAGGGTCTGCTGCACGCATGCGGTCCAGTCGGCCATCAAGCTGAAAAAAGAAGGGGCCCAGCGCAGGATCTATATCTTGTATCGCGACATGCGGACCTGCGGTCAGCACGAGAAGCTCTATGCCGAGGCGCGCCGGGCCGGGGTGATCTTCATCCGCTACGAACCCGCAGCCAGGCCCGTGGTGCGACGGGACAAAAAGGGATTGCTGGTGGAGGTCAGGGACCACATCCTGCAGCGCCCCCTGCGGATACCGGCCGACATGATCATCCTGGCGGCGGCCATCATCCCGCCGGCCGGCGCCGACGAGCTGGCCCGCCTCTACGGCCTGGACCAGGACAGGTACGGATTCTTCCGCGAGGCCCATGTCAAGCTGCGCCCCGTGGACAGCGGCACGGCCGGCATCTTTGTCGCCGGCCTGGCCCACTATCCCAAGCCGGTGCAGGAATCCATGGCCCAGGCCCTGGCCGCCGCCGGCAGGGCGGCCATCATTCTGTGCCGGGACCACCTGGTCCTGGACCGGCCAATGGCGCATCTCGATCCCGTGGCCTGCGATCACTGCGGCCAGTGCGTGGATGTCTGTCCCGTGCGCGCCATCACCATGGAAGAGATCTCTGTACAGGGGCAGGTGGCGCAGCGGGTGATGATCAACAGCGCCCTCTGCACCGGCTGCGGTATCTGCCAGGGAACCTGTCCCAAGCGCGGGGTGGCGGTGACCGGGTTCAGCCCGGCCCAGCTCGGGGCCCAGGTTACCGCGGCCCTGCAATGACCCGCGGCCATGAAGACAACCCGGCGTGGCCGGGCCGGATCCCGGAGCCGGCCGCGACACCCCATGAAGACAGCACCGCCCGCATGCAGATGAAATGTCCTGGGGCCGCTTACCTGCCAACGCTTCCGCCACCGGAGGAAACATGCCGCATCAATCCACGATCCTTGCCTTCTGCTGCACATGGTGCGCCTATCCGGCCGCCGACCTGGCCGGAACCGCCCGGATGGACTACCCGGCCGAACTCCGCATCATCCGGGTCATGTGCTCGGGCATGGTCCACCCGGACCTGGTGCTCACTGCCCTGGAAAAGGGCGCTGCCGGAGTAATGGTCCTCGGCTGCCGGCCGGGTGGCTGCCATTACCGGGATGGCAATACCATTACCCTTGCCCGGATGGAGATGGTGGAAGAGCTGATGGAGGACTTCGGCTTTGACCGGAGGCGGCTCTTTGTCGGCTGGTGTTCCGCTGCCGAACCGGACCGGTTTGCCGACATGGTGCGCCGGATGAGCGCGCGGCTGGAACGGCTGCAGGGTGCCGGGGAGGAGAACTGATGGCCTTTCGGATCGCGGCCCAGTGGCTGCATTCCTGTGCCGGCTGCGAGATGGCGATCCTGGATACGGGATCGCGCCTGCTGTCCCTGCTTGACGGCATCGAACTGGTACACATGCCCCTGCTGGTGGACAACAAGTACCACGCCCCGGACCGGCCGCCGGAGGAGGCCGACATCCCGCCCGCCGATCTTGGCCTCGTCTCCGGCGGCGTGGCCAACAGGGAACAGCTCGAACTCCTGCAGGCCATGCGCCGGCGATGCTCTTTCCTGGTCGGACTGGGGACCTGCGCCAGCCACGGCGGTATCCCGGCCATGATCAACAGCTGGCCCCTGGCAGAGGGACTGGCTGCCACCTATGAGAATATCGAGTCCGGCACCCCGCCCGCGGCCGGCAGCATTCCGGCGCCACTGGACCGGGTCTATGCCGTGGACGAAAAGGTGAACATCGACCTCCTGCTGCCCGGATGTCCACCTGACCCGGAGCAGATCCACCAGGTACTCACCACCCTGGCCGCGGGAACCAGACCGCCGGCCAGGACCGGCTCGGTATGCGACCGTTGCCCCACCCGGCGCCACTCCATGGCAGACAGGCCCCAGGTACGGCGCTTTGTCGAGGCCGCCGCATTTGATCCTGACCGGCCCGTGGCCGCCATGCCCTGCCTGCTCGAGCAGGGCCTGCTCTGCATGGGCCCGGTCACTGCCGGCGGCTGCGAGCACCACGGCGCACCGGCCTGCATCGGGGCCCGGGCTCCCTGCCGGGGCTGCTACGGCCCGGTGGCGGGACAGGGCAACCAGATGGTGGCCATGATGAATATCCTGGCCAGTCACGGCCTGGACTTCCGCTCCGTGGTCGACCGCCGTGCCATGCTGCGTTTTGCAGGCGCGCACGGCCTGCTGCGGCCGGTCAAGCCGAAATAATAAAAAAATCCGAGCTGTTGCATACAGCGGCGAACTATTCCGGAAATCATGGCAAAGATAACCATCAACCCCGTCACCAGGATCGAAGGGCATGCCAGGATCACCATCCACCTGGACGAGGCCGGCGATGTCAGGGAGACCCGGTTGCACCTCACCACCCTGCGCGGTTTTGAGACCTTTGTCCGGGGCCGGGCCGCTGAAGAGCTGCCCCGGATCGTGACCAGGATCTGCGGAATCTGCCCCTGGCTGCACCACCTTGCCTCGGCCAAGGCCGTGGACCGCTGCTTCGGCGCCCGGCCGCCGGCCGCCGCCCAGGCGCTGCGCGAGCTGTGTCTGCACCTGGCCCACATCAGTGACAAGATCCTCCACTTCTTCTTCCTAGCCGGGCCCGACCTCCTCCCGGATACCGATCCCCGGGCACGCAACCTGGCCGGCCTGGCCCGGCAGAATCCCGAGCTGGCCGAAGAGGTGGTGCGCATGCGGGTCCAGGCCCAGAAGATGCTGGAGCTGATCGGTGGCCGTGCCATCCATCCTGTTGCCGCTGTTGCCGGCGGCTTTTCCCGGCCCCTGGCCGAAGACGAACGGCGGCAACTTGCCCGGCAGGCAGGGCAGCTCCTCGACTTTGCCCTCCGGGCCATGGCCCATGCCAAGACAGAGATCTTCCCGCTCCACCGCGGACCGGCGGCCGAAGCGGGCGCCATCCGCACGGGTTTCCTGGGCATGGTGGACGGCGAGGGGAACCTGCAACTCTACGAGGGCGGCCTGCGGCTGATGCAAGAGGACGGCACGGTGACCGATTTCCCGGCCCACCGGTACGACAGCTTCCTGGCCGAACATGCCGAGCCGTGGAGCCACGGCAAGATGGTCTATGCCCGCTGCTGGCAGCAGGGATTCTCCATGGACCCGGACCGGCCGGCCGGGATCTACCGCGTCAACACCCTTGCCCGCCTCAACGTGGCCGACCGGATCGCCACGCCCCGGGCCCAGGAGGAACTGGAAGAGTTCCGGTCTCTGTCCGGCCGGCCGGCCCAGTCCACCCTGCTCTTCCACCATGCCCGGCTGATCGAGCTGATCCATGCCTGCGAGCGCAGCGTCGAGCTGCTCGCCGGAAACGATATCACCGACCAGTGTATCCGGACCCGGGCCCGGCCCGGGGCCGGCCGCGGCATCGGTGTGGTGGAGGCACCGCGCGGCACCCTGATCCATGACTACACCACCGACGAAAAGGGCTGCATCACGCGCGCCAACCTGATCGTCGGTACCACCCATAACATCGCGCCCATGAACATGAGTATCCGCAAGGCGGCCTCGGGCCTGATCCGGGGCGGCCGGTACGACAGGGAGATGCTGAACCGGGTGGAGATGGCGGTGCGCGCCTATGACCCGTGAATGTCCTGCGCCACTCACCGCCTGGACGGCGGTGCATCCTTCTCCGTGAGCCTGGTGAACGCGGACAACAGGATCATCGAAACAACGGGAGACGAACACCGTGACCCGGCATGACCATAAACAGATTCCCGGCCGGCGGCGACTGGTCCGGGTTGAGAACCCGGCCGGCGCCTGCGGCCACACCGGTCACTTCACCGCCGACGAGCTCAAGGCCCGGGCCGTGGGCGATGCAGTGGACGGCACCTGCCCCTTCTGCGGCCGGGTCCATCTTTCGGAGGAAGAGATCCGGGAGCTGGAACAGCAGAAGGTGGTCCGCTCGGAGCGGTATCAGCGCATCAGGCAGCAGGCCGAGGAGTGATTCGTGCAAAAACCTCTTGCCCAACAGAAAAATTGATGTATATTTTACTGAAACTGCGATAAAATTTTCAGGTGCAACTTGTGCACATTGTGCATTGCACAACTTGCACAACCAACAATCCGGACCGCTCTCCCCCTGGCCGCTCTTCCTGCGGCCGGGGACAGGGGGAATGCTCCGGGCAGTGCCTGGGACCAGGCAAGGGAGGGGAAGCCATGGCAGAACAGTTGGCTGGGCAAAACTTCAAGGTCAGTCGAAGGGTCTTTCTCAAGGGCTGCACCCTGGCGGCAACCGCACTCGGGCTTTCCGAGTCCATGGTGCCAAGGCTGGTGGAGGCCGCCGCCTCCGACCAGCGTCCGCCGGTGGTCTGGCTCCATTTCCAGGAGTGCACCGGCTGTACCGAATCCCTGCTCCGGGCCTCGCACCCTGATATCGGCAGGCTGATCCTGGACATCATCTCCCTGGACTACCACGAGACCGTCATGGCAGGATCAGGCCTCCAGGCGGAAAAATCCCTGCAGGACACCCTGGACCGCTACAGCGGCAAATTCGTCTGCGTGGTCGAGGGCGCGATTCCGACCAAGGACGGCGGCATCTACTGCAAGATCGGCGGCAGGACCGCCATGGACATCCTGGCCGAGGTCGGCCCCAAGGCGGCGGCGGTGATCGCCATCGGCACCTGCTCCTCCTTTGGCGGTATCCAGGCCGCCAAGCCCAATCCCACCGGTGCCGCGGGCGTGAGCGAACTCCTGCCCGGGGTCCCGGTCATCAACATTCCAGGCTGTCCGCCCAACCCGATCTCTTTCCTGGGCACCGTGCTCCACTACTTCACCTTTCAGCGGCTGCCTCGCACCGACCAGATGGGGCGGCCGCTCTTTGCCTACGGCCGCAAGATCCATGATCACTGTGAGCGCAGGGCCCACTTCGACGAGGGACGCTTTGTCGAGCAGTTCGGCGACGATGCGCATCTCCGGGGCTACTGCCTCTACAAGGTCGGCTGCCGTGGACCGGGAACCTTTTCCAACTGCCCCACGGCCCGCTTCAACGACGTCGATGTCTGGCCGGTCAGCGTTGGTCATGGCTGCATCGGCTGCACCGAGCCGGACTTCTGGGACAACATGGGCCCCTTCTATGAGCGGCTGCCCGGGGTCTCCATCCCCGGCAGCGGCGGCGGCATTGTCCATGACGCCGAGACCGCGGGCAAGACCATCCTCGGCGTGACCGCGGCGGCCATCGGTATCCATGCCGCGGTGGGCATTGGCAGGAAACTGGCAGGCAAAAAGAAGAAGGAAGAGTAGATCGCAGATCCCGGCAAGGAGGAAATCCCATGGCACAGCGAATCGTGGTCGATCCCATCACCCGGATCGAAGGCCACCTGAGAATAGATGTCGAGGCGGAGAACGGCAAGATCACAAAGGCATGGTCTTCCGGACAGATGTGGCGCGGAATCGAGGTAATACTTCAGGGGCGTGATCCCAGGGACGCATGGCTGTTCACCCAGCGGATCTGCGGAGTCTGCACCACCGTACACGCCCTGGCCTCGGTCCGGGCCGTGGAGAATGCCCTTGGCCTCGAGATTCCCATGAACGCCCACTACATCCGCAACCTGGTGCAGGCGATCCATGCCCTGCACGACCATATCGTCCACTTCTATATCCTGTCGGCCCTGGACTGGGTGGACGTGGTCTCGGCACTGAAGGCGGATATCGGGAAGACGGTCCAGCTCGCCAATTCCCTGGCCGAATGGCCCGGCAACTCCTACAACCGTTTCAAGGCGGTGCAGGCCAAGGTGCAGGCCATTGTCGATTCCGGCCAGCTCGGCCCCTTTGCCAGCGGCTACTGGGGGCACCCGGCCATGACCCTGCCGCCGGAGGCCAACCTGATGGCGGTATCCCACTACCTGGAAGCCCTGGACTACCAGCGCAAGGCCGACCAGGCCCTGGCCATCATCTCGGGCAAGAACCCTCACATCCAGAACCTCTCCGTGGGCGGGGTCACGGCGGCCATCAACCCGGACAACGAGGCCACCCTCAACACCGAGCGCCTCTACTGGGTCAGGCAGCTGGTCGAAGAGGTGCGCGGCTTTATCCACAATGTCTACCTGCCCGACGTGATCGCCATCGGTGCCCTGTACAAGGACTGGCTCCAGTACGGGGCCGGGGTCACCAACTACCTGGCCGTGCCCGACATGATCCTCGACACCAGGGGAACCAGGTTCGACCTGCCCGGCGGCATCATCATGAACGGCGACCTGGGCGGCGCCCGGGCCTTCACCTCCACCGACGATCCCTTCTTCCGCGACAACGTCGCCGAATGCATTGCCCGGTCCTGGTACAGTGGCGACTGGACCCGGCATCCCTACGAGGAGGAGACCGTGCCCGACTACACCGACTTCCAGGAAAACGGCAAGTATTCCTGGATCAAGGCGCCGCGCTTCCAGGACCAGCCCATGCAGGTCGGTCCCCTGGCCCAGGTCATGGTGGGCTACGGCCTTGGACACGAACTGACCACCCGCTACGTCAACGACGCCCTGTCCCGGGTCAGCTCCCTGGCCGGGGTCAAGGTGGACGCCTCGGCGCTCCATTCCACGCCCGGCCGTCACCTGGCCCGGGCCATCCGGGCGGCCATGCTCTCGGATCTCGCCATCAAGCACTGGCAGCTGCTCATCGACAACATCGGCCGCGGCGACCTGGAGATCTTCAACAAGCCCGTGTTTCCCAGTGGCGAGCAGCAGGGGTTCGGATTCCACGAGGCACCGCGCGGCACCCTGTCCCACTGGATCGTGATCCGGGACGGCAAGATCAAGAACTACCAGTGCGTGGTCCCTTCCACCTGGAATGCCGGGCCGCGGGACAAGGGGGACAAGGCCGGGCCCTACGAGGCCTCGCTGGTCAACAACCCGGTGGCCGACCCGGAGCGCCCGCTGGAGGTCCTGCGCACGGTGCATTCCTTTGACCCGTGCATCGCCTGCGCCGTCCACATGCTCGAACCCGGCGGCGGCGAGGTCTGCAGGGTCAAGGCCCTCTGACTCCGTGATGCACCGAAATCCTCCACAGCTCATCTCTGCAAGAGGAGGGAATCATGCTCTATGAACGACACCATGCCTGGAGCATCCTGCTCAGGATCTACCACTGGGCCTTTGCTCTTTCCATCGTCATCCTGACCGTCACCGGCTTCTACATCCACTTCCCATGGACCAACACCATGCTGGAGGGAGGCACCACCTTTCCGGTGGCCACCATGCGCTACATCCACTTCCTGGCCGGTTTTGTCTTCACCGCGGCGGTGCTCATCCGGCTCTACCTGCTCCTGTTCGGCAACCGGCAGGAACGGTTGTGGGATTTTCTGCCGGTCACGCCGCGCAACCTGAAAAATCTCGGCCACACCTGCATCCACTACGCCTACCTGGGCAGGCGCCACGAACCACGGCTGGGTCACAATACCCTGGCCGGCACGGCCTACATCGTGACCCTGGTGGTGGCCGTGTTCCAGGGGCTGAGCGGCTTTTACCTGCTCTATCCCGAGTCGGCAACCTGGCAGTCGCTGCAGGTGATCTTCGGATCGCAGATGGAGGCCAGGTTTCTCCACTACCTGGGCATGTGGTACTTCATGTTCTATGTCCTGGTCCACGTCTACATGGTGGTCTGGAACGACGTGGTCACCAGGGAGGGACTGATCTCCTCCATCTTCAACGGCTACAAGTACCTCCGTAACAGCGACTGACCCATGCCCCTCCACCTTTCCCATACCGGCGGCCGCAAGACAGGCATCCTCGGTATCGGCAACATCCTGCTCCGTGACGAGGGCTTTGGCGTTCACTGCGTGCAGAAACTGCAGGAGGACTACCTGCTGCCGCCGGAACTCGATGTCCTGGACGGCGGCACCGCCGGCATCATGATGGCACCGTTCATGGAGTCGGTGCAGACCCTTTATGTCATCGATACCATCAACCTGCCGGAGCGACCGGGTACTGTCCGCTGTTTTTCCGACCAGGATATCCGGGCCGGTACCATCCAGGGCATGATGTCGCCACACCAGGTGGGGCTGCTCGAGATCCTCTCCCTCTGCCGGTTGCGGGACAGGGCGCCGGAGACGGTGGAGCTGATCACCGTTGTGCCGGCCGATCTCTCCACCGGGCTCGGCCTGTCAGCCGAACTGCAGCCGTGCATGGCCACGGTCCTCGGCCTGCTCCGGGAACGGCTTGCCGGGCAGGGGATCAGGTTACGCCCCGCGCCTGCCCATGCATGAGCTGTCCCTGGCCCAGGGGTTGCTCGACCAGCTCGAGGGCCTGGCCCGGCAGCACGGCGGCCGTATCGTCCGGGTGGAGGTGGTCATCGGCAGGCAGGCCGGTGTCGTGGTGGACTCGTTCGTCTTCGGCTTTGACGCCATCAAGAAGACCTGTGAACAGACCAGGGCGGCGACCCTGACGGTGACGACCGGGGAAGGTCATGATCTGCTCCTGAACCGGGTGGAGCTGGAATGCGACGGGCCGGGAGAGCAAAACCCGGCCAAGGAGAGAAGCGATGTGTGACACCTGCGGCTGCCATCTGCGACAGGAATCCGGCGACACGGCCCACAGGAAGATCGTCGATGTGCACCGCAGCCTGCTTGCCGCCAACCAGGAACAGGCAGCGAGAAACCGGCGCCACATCGAGAAAATGGGCGCAGTGGCCCTCAACCTGGTCTCGAGCCCGGGCGCGGGCAAGACCACCCTGCTCGAGCACACCATCGAGCGGCTCGCCGGCCGCATACGCATCGGCGTGATCGAGGGGGATATCGAGACCGAACGTGACGCGGACCGGATCCGGAAAAAGGGGATCCCCGTGGTCCAGCTCACCACCGGCGGCGCCTGCCACCTGGACGCGCCCCTGGTGCACCGGGGGCTGCACCTCCTGGAGGAACAGGTCCGGGAGGCGGGAATGGATGGCCTGGACCTGCTGTTCATCGAGAACGTGGGCAACCTGGTCTGTCCGGCCACCTTTGACCTGGGCGAGCATCGGCGGGTGGTGCTGGTGTCGGTGCCCGAAGGATCCGACAAGCCGGCCAAGTATCCCGCCACCTTCGGCTGGGCCCATCTCTTTGTCATCACCAAGACTGATCTTCTGCCCCATTTCGATTTCTCCCTGGACGAGGCCAGGCACGAGGCCCGGCGCATCAGGCCGGACCTGGAGATCATCGAGACGGCCGCCCCGGCGGGCAGGGGCATGGACGAGTGGACCGGCTACCTGGAGAAACTCGCCTCCCGGGACGCTGCAGCCAGGTAACAACTTGATACCACGAAGAGTTCTGCTGTCACGGCCTAGCCCGCATATTGCACCGGCGATCTGCTGCAATATGCGGGCTAGCTTTTGCGCGGATCAAAGGCTTCGCGCAGGGCCTCGCCGATGAAGATCAGCAGGATGAGGGTCCCCACCAGGACGACAAAGGTGGAGATGGAGAGCCACCAGGCCTCGATATTGGCCTTGCCCTGGGCCAGGAGCTCGCCCAGGCTGGGGGTGGAGGGCGGTACCCCGAGGCCGAGAAAATCGAGGCTGGTCAGGGCCAGGATGGCACCGGACATGCGAAAGGGCAGAAAGGTGATCACCGGGGTCATGCCGTTGGGAAGCAGGTGGCGGTACATGATGGTCAGGTTGCCCACGCCCAGGGCCCTGGCCGCCTTGACATACTCCATGTTCCGTCCCTTGAGGAACTCGGCCCGCACGTAGTCGGAAAGCCCCATCCAGCCGAACATGGAGAGCAGGATCAGGAGCAGGAGGATGCTCGGCTTGAAGATGGAGGCAAAGATAATCAGGAGGTAGAGCTCGGGCATGGCCCCCCAGATCTCGATGAACCGCTGGAAGAACAGGTCGACCCTGCCCCCGAAGTAGCCCTGGACCGCCCCGGCCACAATGCCGAGCAGGGTGCCGATGGCGGTAAGTGCCAGTCCGAAGAGGACCGAAATCCGGAATCCGTAGATCAGCCGTGCCAGCACGTCGCGGCCCCGGTCGTCGGTGCCGAGCAGGTTCTCCCGGGTGGGCGGTGACGGCACCGGCCGGTCCAGGTCCAGGTTGATGGTGTCGTAGCTGTAGGGATTGGGCGGAAAGATGACCCAGTTGCCGGCACTGTGCAGTTTTTTCAGAATGTAGGGGTCCCGGTAATCGGTCTCGGTGTCGAAATCCCCACCGAAAGTGGTCTCGGGATAGACCTTGACCAGGGGAAAGTAGAGATGCCCCTGGTAGTCGATCACCAGTGGTTTGTCGTTGCTCAGAACCTCGGCAAAGAGGCTGGTGACAAACAGGACCAGGAAGATGACCAGCGACCAGTAGCCGCGCCGGTTCCTGCGGAAACTGTTCCAGCGCCTCCGGGCCGGGGTGGCCCGTTGCGGCCGTCCGTGTTCTTGCCGCTTCATGGTGTTACCGGACCTTGTCGAAACTGATACGCGGATCGACCAGCACGTAGCTGAGATCGGAGAGCAGGCGCGAGACGAGCCCGATGATGGTGAAGAAATAGAGGGTGCCCAGCACCACCGGGTAGTCCCGGTTCATCACCGACTGGTAGGCGAGCAGTCCCATGCCGTCCAGGGAAAAGATGGTCTCGATCAGCAGGCTGCCGGTGAAAAAGGCGGTGATGAACGAGCCCGGGAAACCGGTGATGATGGGGATGATGGCGTTGCGGAACACGTGGCGGTAGAGGACCTGTTTTTCCGACAATCCCTTGGCGCGGGCCGTTATCACGTACTGCTTGCGGATCTCCTCGAGAAAGGAATTCTTGGTCAGCAGGGTCATCACCGCCAGGCTGCCCACCGTGGAGGAGGTCACCGGCAGGACCATGTGCCAGAGATAGTCCAGGACCTTGCCCACCAGGCTCAGCTCGTGCCAGTTGTCCGAGACCAGGCCCCGGAGCGGAAAGATATGCCAGAAACTGCCTCCGCCGAAGAGCACGATCAGGATGATGCCGAGCACGAAGCCGGGAATGGCATAGCCGACCAGGATGATGGTCGAGGTGATCACGTCGAAGCGGGAACCGTCCCGCACCGCCTTGGCAATACCCAGGGGTATGCAGACCGAGTAGACGATCACGAATGTCCACAGCCCCAGGGACATGGAAACCGGCATCTTGGAGATCACCAGGTCGACCACGCTCATGTGGTGGTAATAGGACTCTCCGAAGTCGAAGACCAGGTAGTTGCCCATCATGGTGAGGAACCGCTGCAGAGGCGGCCTGTCAAAACCGTACATCTTGCGCAGCTGCTCTATCCGGTCCCGGTCCAGTCCCTTGCCGCCCTGGTAGAGGCCGGCCCCGCCGCTGGTCGCCTCGCCGCTGCCCATCTGCCCCTCGATCTGGGCCATCATCCGCTCCACCGGGCCGCCGGGTACGAACTGGGTAATGGTGAAGGTGATCAGCATGACCCCGAACAGGGTGGGGATCATGAGCAGGATCCGCTTGAGGATATAGGCACTCACGGCCGCACCACCTCCACGGCACCGCCCCGCCTGGGGTCACCGGCACCGCCCCGCCCGGGCTCCACCACGTGTACCCCGCCGAAATACATGCTCTTCTCCTGCCAGACATTGACCCGGACCCGCCTGCGCAGTGCCTCCACCGCCGGCCCGGAAAATCCCGGCTCCATCTGCAGGATCTCGCCATCCCAGTGCAGCCGCGGCGCTTCCACCGCCTCCACCCGGTGCCGCCGGAAATCGACCAGCTGGGTCAGGACCTGGGTCATGGCGGTGCGGATCCGCTTGGAACCGCCGCTGCCGAGCACCAGTTCGGCCTGGTCGTCACGGACCAGGACCGAGGGCGACATCATGGAACCCACCCGCTGACCGGGCGGTGAACAGTGGAAGCCGTCCGGGTGCAGGTCGTCCTCCCCCATCATGTTGTTGAGCATGATGCCGGTTCCCGGTGCGAAGTAGCCGGAGCCCTCGCCGTTGGAGCAGGTCATGGAGGCGACATTGCCCTCCCGGTCCGCGATGCTGATGTGGGTGGTGCCGCGGGAAAAGAGCCGGATGCGCTGCCGCGAGCCACTCACCGCGCCCGAGGCGAGATATTCCTGCAGTGCCCCGGGCGTGCACACCCCCTGCTCGCGCAGACGTTCCACCTCCTGCATGAGGGCGGTGGTGCGCAGCAGGTATTCGGGTGTTCCCCAGCCGTCCAGGGGCTCCATGCCCCCGAGCAGGGACAGGGAGAGGGCAATGAGGGAACCGCCCATGGAGGGCGGTGGCGCGGTGAGCAGGGTCCGGCCGCGGTAGGGAACCCGGAGGGGGTCCCGTTCGATGACCTGGTAGGAAGAAAGGTCCTCGAAGGTAAGCAGGCCGTCGCCCTTGCGCATGTCGCGGTCGATGGCGCGGGCAATGTCCCCCTGGTAGAAGCTGTGGCCGTGGTCCCGGACCAGGCCGGCCATGAAATCGGCCATCTCGCTGTTCACCAGGGTATCTCCCGCCTGCAGATAGCGGCCGCCGGGCTCGTAGAGGGCACGCCCGGTCCCGGTCATGGTCATGATGGGCCGGAGCAGGCCGAGAAAGCCGGCCTGGAAGGAGTTGAGTTCATGACCGCGGGCCAGCTCGATGGCCGGGGCCAGGACATCGGCCAGGTCCATGCGGCCCAGCCGTTCGTGCACGTGCAGCAGTCCCTTGAGGGTTCCGGGCACGGCCACCGATCCGAGGCCGATGTTGAAATCCTGGCCCGAACCGCCGAAGTCCACGGTGACCGGGAAGAAATGGGGCTCCGGCGGCGTGGCCAGGCCGCGGCCCGGCGTGTCGACGAAAAAATCAAAAAAGATCTCCCGGCAGGGCTCCCGGCGGGAGCAGGTCCTGGCCAGCAGGAAGCCGCCACCGCCGAGACTGGTCAGGGTCTGTTCGACCACGGCGCCGGCAAAACCGGCCGCCACCACACCATCAAATGCATTGCCGCCCCGCCGCAGGATGCCGGCCGCGGCCCGGCTCACCAGTTCATGGCCCGAGGCCACTACCGCGCATTCATGCAACGGCTCAGCGGCCCCGGCGGAACGGGAGGGGGTCTCCTCCCCGCACGGATCTGTCTTGGACGATACGTTCATTGCCAGTATTCACCCTGTAATGTTCTGATCATTTCCCTGAAATCCGCACCCCGGGCAACCAGGGCCCGCTGCCGCTCGGCGCCGGTGCCCTGCTCCAGGATCGACCGGACGCCGGCCACCCAGCGGCCCGACCCGAACCGGTCGATCCAGGGCGCCAGGACATCGAGCATCGCGGCCGCGGCCTGGCGCACGGTGGCCGATTCGAGCAGTCCCAGCGGATCGACAAACTGGCCCCTGAGCCCGTGCCGCGCCGCCTGCCACTTGTTCCACTGCAGGAGCTGCGGGCTGACCGGCTGCGGCCGCAGCCGCTGCTCGGCAATGGCCGCGGCCAGGGCCTGGATCAGGCCGACCAGGGCCATGACCTCGGAAAACCGTGAGGGCAGGTCACAGGCCCTGATCTCCACGGTGCCAAAGCCCGGGCTCGGCCGCACGTCCCACCAGAGATCCCGCACCTCCCTGATGATGCCCCGCTCGCGCAGCATGGAGATCTCCTCCTCGTATCCCTGCCAGGAACCGATATAGCCGGCAATACCGGCCATGGGCAGGGCCTCGAACAGCTTGGTCCGGTAGGAACAGAGCCCGGTATCCTCACCACGGAAATAGGGGGACGAGGTCGAGAGACCGAGCAGGACCGGCAGGTAGACCTGGATCCCGTCGCAGACCCTGATCGCGGTTTCGCGGTCCGCCATGCCCACGTGGACATGCAGACCCTGCGATATGAACTGCCGCCCCACGTACTGGAGCTCGTCCATGATCCGCAGGTAGCGTTCGCCGGCGCTGAGCACCTGGTCGGCCGGTTCGGCAAAGGGATGGAGACTGGCGGAAAAGAGCCGGTACCCGTGCCGACGGGCCACATCCTCCACGGCCGGGACAAAGGAACGGAGCTGGTCCGCGGCCTCGTCCACCGACGAGCAGACCCCGGTCTGCACCTCGAGGATGGACTGGAGAAACTCGGGCGCCACGCGCTCGCGGCAGAACCCGGGCACATCCCCGAGGATGGCCGGCGCACCCGGGACCAGGTCCAGGCTCGTCTCGGCCAGGACCTGGAACTCCAGCTCGACTCCCAGGGTAAACGGTCTGCTGTCTGCAAAGTCGATCACTGCCATAATCCCCTGCCTCCTGAAAAATCCGGGCATCCGGACCGTCCGGGGTGGCAACGGCTGCGGAAACAGGCCCCGGCCGGGGCCATGCTGATCCCCTGCCCCGGAAAACCGAAGCGTGTCAGCTGGCCGCCGCCAACCGCTGCAGCGCCAGCCGGGCCACCGTGGCCAGCCAGGCGGCGCCGTACCCCAGGACGTCTTCGCTGAAATCAAAGCGGCTGGAATGAGCCGGCCCGGCCTTCCTTCCCCCTGTCACCTGGCCGCCGAAGCGGATCATGCAGCCCGGCACCCGCTGCTGGTAAAAGGCAAAATCCTCGCCCCCCAGGCTGGGTTGCCCCTGGGAGATCACCTGGTCGGGCCCGACCACGGCCACTGCCGCCCGGCGGGCGATGGCCGTGGCATCCGGGTCATTGATCACCGCCGGCAACCCGTCAAAGAACTCCAGGGTGATCTCGGCGTTGCACATGTCACTGGCGCCGTGAATCACGCGCCGCAGGCCGCTGAGGATGGATTCACGGGTATCCTGGTGCGCGCTGCGTACCGTGCCTTCAAGGACGGCGTTTTCGGCAATGGCATTGTGCACCGTACCGGCCTCGATGCGGCCCACGGTCACCACGGCGGCGTGGGACGGGTCGATCTGGCGGGAAACCAGCGTCTGCATGTTCATGACCAGGTTGGCGGCCACCACCACCGAATCCACTGCCTCGTGGGGCCGGGCCGCGTGTCCGCCCCGGCCGTGGATGTGGATGGTGAACGGATCGGTATAGGAACAGATCAACCCGTCATCCACGACCAGGAAACCCACCGGATGGTGGGTGTCGATGTGGCCGCTGAAGATCATGTCCACCCCGTCCAGGACCCGGTCCCGGATCATCCGGGCCGCGCCGTTGCCCGCCTCCTCGGCCGGCTGGAAGAGTAGGACCACCCGGCCGGGCAGCCCGGTCCGGCCAAGCAGGGCGGCGGCGCCGAGCAGCATGGCCACGTGGCCGTCATGGCCGCAGGCATGCATGATCCCTTCCCGGGTGGAGGCGAAGTCCAGACCGGTCAGTTCCCTGATGGGCAGCGCGTCCATGTCGGCACGCAGGGCGATGCAGGGCCCCGGATTCCCCAGCTCGGCCCGGATGCCGGTGCCGCCGCCAAGCCCGGTGCGGCAATCGATACCAAGGCGGGCCAGCTCACCGGCGATCAGGGCCGCGGTCCGCTCCTCACGCCCCGCCAGCTCGGGGTAACGGTGCAGGGCGCGGCGGATGCTGCGCATCCAGTCGCAGAGATTCCGGTCCACCAGCGAGGTGATCTCCTCGCCACCCACCGTGCATCCCCTGCCTCCGGACAGCGGACCGGCCCCGGCCTCACTGCCCATGTTCATCAGTTCCATTGCCAAGGTTTCCCATCTCTGTTGCGCCGGCATGGCACGAATCAAACCGGAATCGAACGTCTCGCCTTTCTGCAGCGAAAAAAGACAAGGCGCCCGTCCCGGGCACAATGCAAAGCGCCCAATGCGGGTCAAAAAATCCTGATATCGCCCACCAGGTCTTTTTCCCGTTCCTGCATGGCCCGCCGCCGCTTGTCCTCCAGTTGCCTGATATGCTCCCGCTCGCGCCGCTGCAGTTCTTCGGCCGTGATCTCGCCGGTATCCTCTTTCCCGCTGTCCGGGGCCTGCGCGGCAGCCGGCCGGCCCCGGTCCGGTTGCACCGGTTCCCGGCCCGCGGCCTCCGCCGGCCGCGGCCGGGCGGCTATGGATTCTCCCTCTCCCCGCACCGCCACGCTCCCTGTCTCGAGAGGTCTCTTGAGAAAGGCCAGCAACCCTTCCTGGAGCAGGGCCACGTTGACCAGTTCCCAGCCGTTTCCGCCCTGCCGGTTGAGCGTCTTGTCAATCTCCTCGTCATCCAGGTACCGATCGCCGAGGAGCCCGTCCTTCTGGAACTCGAACAGAATGGTCCTGTACTGCCAGCGCATCATCGCCTCTCCTCATCATTCCACCACGAGCTGGTCGTCCCTGAACCTGCCCTCGATGATCCGGCCATCGGGATAGGTGATCGTTCCCTTGCCGTTGCGGCGCCCTTTCCGGAAACCGCCCTCGTAGATCGTGCCGTCGGGCGAGATCAGGGTGCCGTATCCGTCGGGCAGATCATCGGCAAAGGAACCCACGTATTTCTTGCCGTCATGATAGAGCAGCTTGCCCAGGCCGGAGAAGAGCCCCTGCCTGAACTCGCCCTCGTAGCGGGAGCCGTCAGGAAAGATGTAGGTGCCCTCGCCGTCGAACCGGTTGTTCCTGAAACTTCCCTCGTAACGGGAACCGTCGGGATAGGTGTAGGTGCCATGCCCCTCCCTGCGGCCATCCACGAAATCGCCGACATACTTCCTGCCGTCGGCAAAGATGCAGGTGCCGCGACCGTTCAGCCTCCCCTTGCTGAACGTCCCTTCACAGCGGTCCCCGTTCTCCATGACCAGCGTGCCCCGGCCATCCTCGAGCCCGTTGCGGAACTCCCCGGAATAGTTGCCACGGCCGGGAATCTGCACCGTGGCCCGGCCGCTGTACCGCTGCCTGGCCGTGGCGTCGGTATAGAGAACGCCCCCGACCAGGACGGGACCGGAGGCATCCGTCCCGCCGGCTTTGCCGGTGCTCTGCCTGCGGCGGATGGCCACCATGGCATCCTGCTCCACCAACTCGGTGGCAGCGACCTCCTGGCCCGGTTTTCCGCCGGCAGCCGGCGGCTTTGTATCTGCAGGCGGTTCTGCCGGGGCCGGGCTCGCGGCCGCTGCCGCCCCTCCCTCTGCGGCCGGCGGCGCGGGATTCTCCCCGGCCGGCGGCGGAAGGACCGGCTTGCCGCCTGCGAACTTCCCCGTAAAGACCGTGCCGTCCGCCCTGGTCAGCTTGCCCGTGCCTGCGGGGACGCCATCGACGAATTCCCCCTCGTAGCGGGAGCCGTCTGCCCGGGTCAGCTTGCCCTGGCCGTTCTCCTTGCCGGCCTGCCACTGTCCCTCGTATCGGCTGCCGTCGGGATACTTCATCACCCCACTGCCCTCGGGCTGACCATTGACAAAACTGCCCGTGTAGGTGCGGCCGTCGGGCCAGCGCATGGTCCCCGTGCCGGTGATGGCACCGTTCTTGAAAGTACCGGTGTAGACCTGGCCGTCCGCGTAGACCAGGGTACCCTGGCCATGGTAGAGATCGTCGTGGAAGTCGCCCTCGTACCGGCTGCCGTCGGGCATCTCGAGTACGCCGTGTCCCTCGCGTTTGTCACCGCGGAACCCCCCGGTGTAGACCGTACCGTCGAGATAGCGGCGGACCCCCTCGCCGTCCGGCCTGCCGTTGACAAACCTGCCCTCGAAGGTGGAGCCGTCGGAATAGGTCAGCCTGCCCTGGCCGTCGATGACACCGTTGCGGAAATCACCGATATACTCGCGGCCATCCGGATAAAAGAGACTGCCGCGGCCGTTGAAGCGGCCCAGGTCGAACTCGCCGGAATACTGCATGCCGTCGGGGGTGGTCAGGACTCCCCTGCCGTTGATGATACCGTTCTTGAATGTACCCACGTACTTGCGGCCGTCCGGGCTGACCAGCTCGCCCTGGCCGTTGAACCGGCCGCGGACGAACTGACCGCTGTAACGGGTACCGTCCGGGTAGACCAGGATCCCGTTGCCCCAGAGAAAACCGTTTTTGAACTCACCCTCGTAGACGCGGCCGTCCGCGCTCTTCAGCCGGCCCCGGCCGTCGCGGCAGTTTCCTTCAAGGCACGCCGCCCGGACACTGACCGGGATCAGAATGCATGCCGCCACCACGCCGAGCCACCCCACTGCATTTTTCACCAAGACTACCACCTGTCACTGTTGATACGTCCATTCAATGTCCGGGCCCGGGCCGTGCAGCGGCAGGACCCCTGCCCGGAGCCCTCACCCCCCCTGCCGGCGCCGCTGCGCCCGGCATGCCGAACCATGGCTGATCCAGGTCATGGTCAGCCGACACGTTCACTGTAGATTCTGCGGACCTCGTCGGCAACGATCTGCAGCCCCTCCTGGACATCATTCTCGTCCTGGGAATAGGTAATGCGGATGCACTCCTGCATATGGGGCCAGCCCGGGGCGAGGCCGGGAAAAAAGTAGTCGCCGGAAACCACAAGGACCCGGCGCGCCTTGAGGCGGTTGTAGAGTTCCCGGCTCGACACCGGCAGTCCCTCAAACCAGAGCCAGAGGAACATGGCGCCCTCGGGCACATGCACCCGGTAGGGCAGGCCGGCGAAATAGTTCTCGATCCCGGCCATGGCCAGTTCCATCTTGCGGTGATAGAAGGGCCTGATCACCTCCCGGCTCAACCGGAGGATCTCGCCGGACCGGATGAGATCCGTGGTCAGCATGGCGCCGAAACTGCCGGGCGCCAGGTTGAGGATGGCATTGATGCCGGACAGAATCCTGATCACCTCGGGCCTGGCAATGACAATACCGGTGCGGACCGCGGGCAGCCCGAACTTGGAAAGACTCATGCAGACGATGAGATCCTCGTTCCAGACCGGAGTGGCGTGGGTATAGATGATCCCGGGAAAGGGCACGCCATAGGCATTGTCGATGATGAGCGGAATGCCGTGTTCAGCGGCCAGCCCGGCCAGCCGGCCGATCTCGTCGTCAGTGAGCACGTTGCCGGTCGGGTTGGTGGGCCGGGATACGCAGATGGCCGCGATATCGTCGCCCACCTCGAGCCGGTCGAAATCCACATGGTACTTGAAGAAATGATCGCCCACAAGTTCAATCCGGGGCCTGCAGGTGACAAAGAGATCGTCACACAGGCCGAGATCGGTGTATCCGATATACTCCGGCGCCAGCGGCAGCAGGACCTTCCGGCAGGAACCGTCCCCGAACTCTCCGGCCAGCATG
Organism: Desulfobulbus sp.; assembly: GCA_011051875.1. GTDB lineage: Bacteria > Desulfobacterota > Desulfobulbia > Desulfobulbales > Desulfobulbaceae > DRKI01. The sequence continues at coordinate 29,235 of DRKI01000205.1, forward strand.
TTGAAGAGGAGGAAGAAGGATCCCTGGCTGCCATTGGTGAGACAGATGTTTTCGGGCCCCAGGGGCCAGCCATATTCACGCTGCAGAAGCCCGGCCAGGGCCTCCAGGAATTCGCCGTTGCCCGGCGGCGGATCATAGATGCCGATAAGCTGCCGGAAACGGCCCGGGTCATCGGCGATGCGGCGCAGGCGGTTACGCAGGACCTCCTGCACCTCGGGCACATGGGCGGGATTGCCGCCACCCATCATGATCATGCCGCCCCCGGCCAGGGCATTGCCCAGGTCATCCATGAGGGAAAGGATCCCTGCCCCGGAGGAGAAACGTTTGCCAAATCTGGAGAGCTCCATGGTTTCCTGTCCCGATAGTTGTTCAACGACCGCGGTTCCGTCCGTCCCGGCCGGCCGCCGGTCCGCCACAGGGGCCGGTACTGCCCGGCCACCGGGTTCCGTACCCATCTAACCTACCACAGCCGGGAGGAAAAACGCAAAACAAACAAGCGGAAGTATGCCGGCAGAACCCACGGGAAAAAACGCGGACAGAGGCACCACAACAGGGGACCGTCAGCCCTGGCGGAGAAAGGGAATCCATGCAACCGCCACTGCCGCAAACCGTTGTCCTGCAGGGGATGACGATAAATTCCACCCAAATTCAAGGCCTTCAATGTGGCAGTTGATGCCGGGTGTATTTTTCCTTGTTTTTCATCAGTCCGCTGTGATTGGATTGAAAAGAGGCAGGCAACCCATCAATCACCATTCCACGACAACGGAGCAGAAGCTGATGAGCATACGAGTTCGATTCATGATCCTGATCGGTGTCCTCAGCCTGCTGGCCATACTCGGTATCTCCGTGGCCAGCTACAAGTTCAGCATCAACAACGCCATGAACGAGGCCAGGGACAAGGGCAAGCTGGTCTTCAACTTCCTCGAGTCAGCCCGCCTCCACTTCAAGAAGGTCCAGCGGCCCAGGATCCTGGAACTGGCCGGACCCGGCCAGCGTGTACCGGTGGAACTGAAATCCGGTTTTGCCCTGACCCGGGGCGTCTGGGCGGAATTCGAGAAAAAGGTACCCGACTATGCCTTCAGGCAGGCCACCCCCAGCCCCCTGAACCCGGCCAACAAGGCAGACGATGACGACATGAAGATCATCGACATCTTCCGCAACGATCCTGAGATCACGTCCACAGAGGGCATGATCAGCAGGAAAGGCGATCCCTACTACTATTTCGCCCACCCGATCCATGTGGGGGAGAGCTGCCTGCGCTGCCATGGCGACCCGGCCAATGCTCCGGAATGGCAAAAAAAACAGTACGGCACCGATCAGGGCTACAACTGGAAGGCCGGTGAGGTTGCCTCGGCCTACGTGGTCTATGTACCCCTGAAGAAGGCCCTGGAGCAGGCAAAAAAATCCGCGGTGGACCTGGTCCTCATCGGTGTCGTCTGCATCCTGGCCTTCATGCTCGTGATCTGGTTTTTCTTCAGCCGCTACATCATCACCCCGGTCACCATGCTGGAAAAACGGGCCACCGAGATCAGCCTGGGCAAGAACCTCGGCGAACCTATCCGGACGCCCTCCCGGGACGAGATCGGCTCCCTGGCCCGGTCCGTGGACCGGCTGCGGATCAGTGTCGAAAAGCTGCTGCAGCGGCTCAGGGGATAGCCTGTCTCCATGTCCGGGCGTGGCGCCGGCCACCGCCCGCATCCCCGGCACGACGGGCAGGGCGGAAAGGCCCTGCCCGTGCCCGGACCAGCCTGTTTTTTTCAAACAAAAATCTTCCAATCCCGGGCCGGTTGTGGCAAATTATAAAAAGAAACAGCACCCCAGTTCACCAACGCCATCGGGTACCCGTCTTGTCTTCCCTGGAATCCACATTTGCCAAGATAGAGGATGGAAAGGCCGTCCGCGTCGCCCTGCCGCTCAAGGATGAGATCGAAAAACAGCGAATAAGCTGTGTCTACCGGGCCGAAGAGCCGCCCCGTTTTTCCCTGCTTTTCACGCCGGGCAGTCTCCCGGTGGCCAGGATCGATCTGCACCGCAAGTGCATGGTCCTGATCGATATCGCCGGCCGCAACGTCTCCCTGGCAGCCGACATCGAGGAGATTCCGGATCATGACACCCTGCGCCTCATCGGCCGTGACGTGATCAGCCACCAGCAGATGCGGGAATACTTCCGTGTGGACGTGAACACGCCCATCGTCGCTGCGCCCCTGCTGCCCCCGGACGACGACAACGAAAAGGGAACATGGCGCCTCACCGGCGAGACCATCGACGTCAGTGGTTCCGGGCTGCTGGCCGCGTTTCCGGAACCCCTGGAAAAGAACCGGCAGGTCCGGGTCGACCTGGTCCTGCCCACCGGTGACGGCCAGGTGGTGCAGATGGTGGGGCATGTGGTGCGGACCAGGAAGATCCGTTCCAACCGCTACCATGTCGGCCTGCACTTTGACCTGATCGATCCCGAAACCCGGGACAAGATCATGGCCTGCTGTTTCGACATCCAGCGCCGTCACCTCCGCCTCAAGGTCCAGGTCAAGGACAGGCTCTAACCCGAAGGCGCATCTTCCCTTCCGCCCATCTCCCCGGCTCCGTCCTCCCCGGGTTTCCTGATATCCACCCCCGCTTCCCTGAGCAGCATGGTGGCCGTTCCGCCGTGTTCCTCCGGTACCACCACCTCGTCCGGTTTCAGGGAGAGCAGCCAGTTGCCCACAAGCAGCCCCCGTTTCTTCTCCGCCCCCACGTGGGGATTTTCCACGAACTCCCGTTTCAGGACCCGGCCCGCCCTGGTGTCAACGGTCTCGACCAGGAACCAGGGCGCCTTGACAAAGTGACGGGACAGGCGGCCTTCCGGCCTGGTTACCGGGATCAGCCGGCGGATGATATGGTCCGAGCTGTAGTGGGGCCGGATCCGGGCCATGACCACCAGGGGGAACTTCCTGGGGATCAGTTCCTCGAGCCGGTCGGCCACGTGATCGGCGATCTTGTGAGACGGGGTGTGCATGACCACGTCCATGTCGATGATGAACCTGCCGCCGGCTGTCCGGCTCAGGCACTGCTTGACACGGCTGATGCGGGGATGGCTCTCAACCATGCGGATGATCTCCCGCTCCGTCTCCCGGTCGATGGAGGCGTCGAGCAGATCCTTGAGTGCCGCCATCAGCAGCGCCACCCCGGCCCGGAACACGAACAGGGAAACCACAGCAGCGGCCCAGCGATCAACGGCATAACCGAAACGGGTGGCGACCAGGCCGACCAGGACGACACCGGTGGACAGGGCATCGGCCAGGTAGTCCCGGGCATCGGCCTGCAGAGCCGGTGAATTGAGACGCCGGCCTGCGCCGAGCTGGTAGAATCCGAAGGCGAGCGCCACCAGGAGGGAAACCAGGGTCACGGGCAGGGCGATGGTCACATCGGGCAGCCGTTCGGTGCCGAAGATCGCCTGGCGGCCGATCTCGTAAGCGGCAACGATGACCGCCACCGATGTCACCAGGGTGGCCACCGTTTCCGCCTTGTAGAGGCCATAGGGAAATGACGGGTGCTCACGGCCGGCGACCCAGAGACCGACATAGGTGGCCATGGATGCCAGGACATCGGTCCCGGAGTGAATGGCATCGCCGAGCAGGGCTGTGGAGCCGGAGATCACCCCCGCGACCCCCTTGCCAAGGGCAAGGCAGAGATTAAGCAGGATGGAGAATGCGGCCCGGCGTCGTGCGGAACGAAAGTTTTCCCGTGATGTGTCAGAGGGCATTTCACATGGTTCCTGTCTGAATAGACTTTCATTTCCAGATGGATGCAACGCTCAATTCAGCTCCTGATCAGGCCAGCTCCTGGTCAGGCGGCAGGCAGCGGGACCGCTTCCCGTCGCAGGATATGGATGAGGCGTTGCCGTGGTATCCACCCTGCAGCCGCGGTCAACTTCCCTGAAACCATAGTGGTCCTGCAAAAAAAAACAATAGCCGATATGCCTTTTCCCCACACGCTCCGTCCCTGCCGGGCCCTGGAAGATGCCCCCGCGCGTGATTACGATAAAACAAAAACATAAACCGGATGATGTTCATTCTGACCGGGGATGCGGATCTTGCGGTGCTTCACTGTGGTACGCCCGCATGGAACACCACGAGGGAAGCAGGCTCCTCACGCCCCGGGCGGTGGCGAGGGCGGTCCTGCCGGGAAGATTTTGCCGAACATCTTGCCTGGGAACACTTTTTCCGGTATCCGGCCTTGCAAAAGTTATTGACAGTGATCATTGTTTGGTGTACCTAAAGATCGAAATTCAGGAGGGCCATACCATGACCAGGAAGCATCCGGATGTACAACTGCATTGCCACGGGGGCAGACACTGCTGCCTGCGCAAGGTCCCCTGTCCGGATGGTGCCGTGCCGCTGAGCAAGGCCTGCTGCAAGGGCCGGGTCAGGGTCTGCAGGATCAGCGGTGACCGGAAGACCTGTGCCAGGATGGCGCACCTTGGCCTTCTGCCGGGCTCCGAAGTTGAACTGATCTGCCCGGGCAAGGGAAACAGGTGCATGGTCCGGGTCAACGGCGGTACCATCAGCCTGGATCAGCCCCTTGCCGAGGGGATACTGGTCACACCGGCCTGAGCAGCGGGATCTCTTTTTTTACCGAATGTTTTAGGATACCCTAAAAAAATACCGGGCCATCCCATGCAGCAGAGCATCGTTCTCATCATCATCCTTGTCGCCGCATTCTGTATCGGCAGGCGGTTCTGGCGTTTTCTCCGGAACGGCAGGAAAAACCCGTGCGGAGGCAGCTGCTGCGGCTGCAGCGGTGCTGCCGGTTGCGACATCTCCCGTGAACAGCAGGATGACGCATCCGACCCTTCCCGTCCCCCTGGAAAACAATCCTGATTTCCTGTATGCTGACTGCCCGGATCCGGGGACGCTGCTGGTGACCGGTACCACCGCATCCCTGCACCATCGCACCGCGCAACCATTTTCGGCCACAGATCAGCCACGTATACCGCAACCGGAGAACAACCGTGAGTGAACCGCTCAATATCGCCCTTGCCGGCAACCCCAACGCCGGCAAGACCACGCTCTTCAACCACCTGACCGGGGCCCGCCAGCATGTGGGCAACTACCCCGGCGTGACAGTGGAGAAAAAAGTCGGCATCTGCCACCACGGCGAGCACGAGATCCGTGTGGTCGACCTGCCGGGAACCTATTCCCTCACCGCCTACTCGGTGGAGGAGCTGGTGGCCCGCGATTTCCTTGTCAACGAGAAACCCGATGTTGTTGTCGATATCGTCGATGCCTCGAACCTGGAGCGCAACCTCTACCTGACCACCCAGTTCATGGAACTGGGCATCCCACTGGTCATCGCCCTCAACATGATGGACGTGGCCGAGAGCCGCGGTATCTCCATTGATAGCAAGCGGCTGTCCGCCCTGCTCGGCGTGCCGGTGGTGCCGATCATCGCCCGCTCGGGCGAGGGCGTGGATCTCCTGCTGGACACGGTGGTACAGGAAGCGGAGACCGCCAGGCGTCCGGACCCCATCCTCCTGCGCTACGGGTCGGACCTGGATGAGGCCATCGCGGCCATGGTGCCCGTCATCGAGGAACACCACCTGCTCACCGACACCTATCCGTCGCGCTGGATCGCTCTCAAGATCCTGGAGAACGACGAACAGATCATCGACAAGGCCACCCGGGTCAACCCCGAAGCCAGCGGGCGGCTGCTGGCGATCAGCGAGGAGGTCACCAACCACCTGATGCATACCCTGGACGCCTACCCGGAAGCGGTCATCGCCGACCACCGCTACGGTTTCATCAAGTCCATCCTCCACCAGGGCGTGATCACCATCCGGTTCGTCGGCGACCGGCTCTACACCTCGGACCGCATCGACCGCATCGTGACCCACCGCCTGCTGGGACCGCTGATCATGGTGGCTGTTCTCTACGGTCTCTACACCTTCACCTTCAACTACTCCGGCACCATGGTCGACGGGCTGGCCACGGTCTTTGCCGCCATGGGCGACATGGTCGACCAGTCCCTGCCCGACGGCCCGCTCAAGTCGATGATCATCTCCGGCGTCATTGACGGAATGGGCGGCGTACTCGGATTTGTCCCCATCATCATGTTCATGTTCTTCGGCATCGCGGTCCTGGAGGATTCCGGCTACCTGGCCCGGGTCGCCTTCATGATGGACCGTATCTTCCACTTTTTCGGCCTGCACGGCTCCTCGGTGATGCCGTTCATCATCTCCGGCGGTATTGCCGGCGGCTGCGCCGTACCCGGGGTCATGGCCACCCGTACCCTGCGCTCACCCAAGGAGCGGATGGCCACCATGCTCACCGTGCCCTTCATGAACTGCGGCGCCAAGCTGCCCGTGCTCACGCTGCTCATCGGCGCCTTCTTCTCCGCCCACCAGGCCCGCTACATGTTCCTGGCCACCATGGCCTCCTGGATCATCGCCCTGCTGGCGGCCAAGTTTCTCCGCCTCACCGTGCTCCGGGGCGAATCAACCCCCTTTGTCATGGAACTGCCGCCCTACCGTTTTCCCACCATCCGCGGCCTGGTCATCCATACCTGGGAGCGGACCTGGCAGTATATCAAGAAGGCGGGCACGGTGATCCTGGGCATCTCCATCCTGCTCTGGGCCATGATGACCTATCCCGGGCTGCCCGAAGACCAGCTTGCCGGATTTGCCGCTGAACGGGCGCAACTGCTGGCCGCCAGCGCGCCCGAGGTGGTGGCGGCCATGCACCAGGGCGACGGGGAACCGCGGGCGGCCGAACTGGCCGCCGCCCTGGAGGAGATCAACGCCCGGCAGGCCATGGCAGCCCTTCGCCACTCGGCGGCCGGCCGGATCGGGATCGCCCTGGAATCGGTGAGTCACTTTGCCGGCTTTGACTGGCGGACCAATATCGCCCTGGTGGGCGGCTTTGCCGCCAAGGAGGTGATCATCTCCACCCTGGGCACGGCCTATTCCCTGGGCAACGTGTCAACGGACAAGACCTTTTCCCTCCGGGAACGGCTGGCCGCAGACCCGCGCTGGAACCCGGTGGTGGCCCTGAGCGTGCTCACCTTTATCATGTTCTACGCGCCCTGTTTCGTCACCATCGTCTGCATCGCCAGGGAGGCGGGAAGCTGGAAGTGGGCCTTTTTCTCCATGGGATTCAACACCCTGTTCGCCTTTGTCCTGGCCGTGGCCATCTACCAGATCGGCATGCTGCTCGGCCTGGGCGGCTGAACATGTTTCAGACACAACGGGATTTGCCATGCGCCTCCTGGTTGTCGAAGATGACATGAAGATCGGTTCCTTCCTGCGCCGGGGTCTCGGCGAGGCCGGATTTGCCGTCGACCTGGCCGCGGACGGGGAACAGGGCCTCTGTTTTTTCGAGGAACATCCCGGCTATGACGCCGCGGTCATCGACCTGATGCTGCCCGGCATGGACGGCCTCACCCTGATCGAGACCATCCGGGCCCGGGAAATCACCACGCCGATCCTCATCCTCAGCGCCCGGCGCACGGTCGACGACCGGATCCGCGGCCTGCAGCAGGGCGGTGACGACTACATGGTCAAGCCCTTCTCCTTTGCCGAGCTGCTCGCCCGCATCCAGGCCCTGATCCGCAGGGACTCGCGCAGCCGGACACCGTCCTCCCTCTCGGCCGGCGACCTGCACATGGACCTCCTCGCCCGCCGGGTGGAACGGGGCGGCAGGGAGATCGGGCTGACCGCCCGCGAGTTCGCCCTGCTCGAGTACATGCTGCGCAACCGGGGCCGGCTCCTGTCCAAGACCTCGATCCTGGAGCACATCTACGACTACAGCTTCGACCCGCAGACCAACGTGGTCGATGTCCTGGTCTGCCGGCTGCGCAACAAGATCGACAAGGGGTTTGACGACAAACTGATCCACACGGTCCGCGGCATGGGCTACGTGCTGCGCACTCCCTGACCGGCGGGCACCATGGAAAGCCACCACCAGACCATTGCCGGCAGGATCGCCGCCATGCCACGCCCCTCCCCCTTCCTGGCCGGCTTCCTGGTCAGCGCCGCCTGTTTCCTGCTCACCTTCTTGCTCCTGGGCCTGGGGCTCACCATGACCCTCAGGAACGCAGACCACCGGGCCGCCCGGGACATCCTCAACCGGTATATCCACCGCTACCGCCAGGGCGACCCCACCGCCCTGCAGGCCGATTTTCCCCATCTTCTCCGGTGCCGGACCGGCTTTCTCCGCCTGAGCGGCCCCCATCTCCGGCTGGTCCTGCTGTCAGCGGGTACTGAATCGGCCGGGGTCCCGGATTTCGATTCCTTTGATCCCGGCCTGGAAGCGACCTGGACCGCGCTCCGGGGTGATGGTTCCAGGGGGCCCTGGACAGTGGTCTCCCGTCCAACCGGGGACGGCAACGTCCTCCAGGTGGGCATCGACTGCAGCGCCACCCTCCTTCGGCTGGCTCGCCTGCGAAGAATGCTCCTCCTGGCAGCCCTGATCCTGCTGCCCCTTGCAGCCATCCCGGCCCTTGTCATGGACCGGGCGGCCAGGAAGCGGATCGGCCGGCTCGGGGAGGCCGTGGAGGCGGCAGCGGCCGGACATCGGCCCCGGCCGCTGTCCGGGGGAGGATCGACCCGGGAAGAGAGGCAACTGATCACGGCCGTGACCCAACTCCTCGACCGGCACGACCGGCTGGCCCGGGAACTCCAGGAATCCATGGACAACATGGCCCACGACCTGCGGACTCCCATGACCCGCCTGCGGACCACGGCCGAATACGGCCTGCAGGAATATGACAATGCCGATCAACTCCGCGAAACCCTGGCCGACTGCCTGGAGGAGTCGGACAGGATCCTGGCCATCCTCAACACCATGCTCACCGTGGCCGAGGCCCAGGCCGGCGCCGTCCGCCTGGACCTGAAGCCGGCGGATCTGCGCGATATCCTGGCCGAGGTGGTGGAGATGTACCAGGTCCTGGCGGAAGAACAACACGTCGCAATCGAACTGGACGCGCCGTACCCGGTACCGGTCCTGGTGGACAGGACCAGGATCGGCCAGGCCTGGGCCAACCTGCTGGACAACGCCATCAAGTACGGGGCCGACCGGGTCAGGATCAGCCTTGCGGTCAGGGGGAACATGGCCGAGGGCCGCATCGAGGACAACGGCATGGGCATCTCCGGGGCGGAAAGGGAACGGATCTGGGAACGGCTCTACCGCGGCGACCGCAGCCGCAACCGGCCGGGACTCGGCCTGGGCCTGACCCTGGTCAGGGCCATTGTCAATGCCCACCACGGCAGCATCGAGGTGGAGAGCCGCATGCAGCAGGGCACGACCTTCATCGTCCAGCTTCCCTGTCCCGGGCCTGACACGGCATCCTGACCATTTCCGGCAAACAGGCTGTATCAGCCGGGAACAGTGGCCCCACCGCCGCCGCTGCATGGGGTTGCCGCCCCTCCTGATCGATCCGTCTCGCCAGGGGCAGCGCAGCCATTTATTGTCCCCTGGTCCGGGCCAGGAGACGTTGCCAAAATCACGAAAAGATACTATTCTCATCCGCACATCTCCAGCAGCATCCCCTGGAGATACCGCCGGGTGGTACGGCAGGGGTGAAGCCCGGAGCCGGGAAAATGGTAAGCGGTCGCAGGGCACCCCGTCTGCACGCGCTCGATGACACACTGTTCATGAGAAATGCGGGCTGCCCCGGCAGCAGTAGCGGCAATGCCGGCCGGCTGCGCGCCCTGGCCCCTGAATTCTGGACAAAAGGAGGAATAATGATACCAAGAAAGCAGGCGATTCGCCCCGTGTACCAGCTGGTTCTTGTGGCGCTGGCCGGGATGCTCCTCCAGACCGGCTGCGGACCCACCCGGGGACAGCAGATGACGCAGGAAGGAGCATCGGTGGAATATGGCCGGGGATTTGACGACGGCTGCAGCAGCGGCAAAAAGGCTGCAGGTGACATGTTCTCGCAGTTCCGCAAGAATGTAGGCCTCTACCAGCAGAACGCCGACTACCGGCTGGGCTGGAACGACGGCCACGAGGAGTGCATGAACGAGTGGCGGAGCATGCAACGGCAGCAGGAACTGGGCATCGAGCAGCAGCGGGCCCATGACGAGCATACACGGCTAGAGCGGCAGGAGCAAAAGGATATGATACAAAACGCCCTGCCCAGGCTGGACAGGGAACAGATCGACAATCTCAACAAACTCGGCCACTGAACCGGCCGGAAAGCAGCCGGCGGACCGCGTGATGCGGCAGCGCCGGTTCACCAGAGGGAGAGAACAATGATCAGGAAGATACTTGCCGCCACCGCCGTCATCGCCCTTCTGGCCATGGCTGGATGCGGACAGAACGAGGAGAAAAGTTCGGCGGAAAAGGCCGGAGAGTCCATGGACAAGGCCATTGAGTCCACCAGGGAGGCGGCACATCATGCTGCGGATGCCGTCAGCGAGGCCACGGCCAGGACCACGGAACAGGCAAGGGAGCTGGCCCACGACTCACTGGAGGCAACCGAGCAGACCATACACAAGGCCAGGGAATCCATGGAAAAGAAAGAATAGTTCCTGCCGGAAGGGCAGGAAGAGCCCGGCCCGCGCGCGTGGCGCGGAAACCGGGACAGCAGGGGCGGTCTGTTCCTAGTAGCGGCGGAACCGGCGCTTGGAGCGTTTGTTCTTTTTCTGGGGCTGGACCTGGTTGACCTTGATCTCCCTGCCCTTGAGCATACTCCTGTTCAGGGCCTTGATGGCGGTATCGGCCTCCGAATTGTTGGGCATGTCCACAAAGGCGAAACCCTTGGGCCGTCCCGAGTAGCGGTCCGTGACCACGTTGATGCTGGCGATCTCGCCAAATTCCGAAAAGAGTTCCTTCAGGTCCTCTTCACCCACACTGTAGGGTAACTGGCCGACATAGATATTCATATGGTTCTCTCCATGAATCCGCGGGGGCATCGCCCTGCCGCAGGCGGCCAGTCCCGTGTACGGCCCGCGATGCCGGCCCGCCGGTGAATATGCCTGTGACAGCATACCGACCGCCATGACCGGTGGTGTCCTGAAGTCCCCGTGCAGGGGCGGGCACGGTCCGGGAAACCTGACCGCTGGTTGAACAAAAAAAAGTGCCCTGCCAAGGGCAGGGCACTTGCAAAACCGGTGTCTGGTGCCGTTGCTAGAGCTGAACCACGTTGGCAGCCGCAGGGCCCTTGGGGCCGTCAACAACATCAAAGCTGACTGCCGCCCCCTCGTCCAGGGTCTTGTAGCCATCGGCCTGAATAGCGGAATGGTGGACAAAAACGTCCGCACCCTCTTCCTGCTCGATGAAACCAAAACCCTTTGACGCGTTAAACCACTTTACAATACCTTTATTCACTTCGTACTACTCCTATGGACATGGTCCTCATCCGGACCATTTTGATGAACCGGCAGAGGCAGATTAATCCGTTCCTGCCCGCTGTCGGATTTGAAGAGCCACTCCCCATGTTCTTTCCCCACAAAAAAACCGCGTGATCCTCTGCAAGAGGATTACGCGGATTCGTATGTTTGGCGATCTCTCGAGGAGTTTCTCTGCTGAATTGACCTTATCCTACCCGATATGGGAAATAAGGCAAGCTCTTTTTCCGTTCCCGGGAACCGGGAGCCGCACCACCTGGCCGGCCCGGGGCCACTGTTTCCTCCATGTGATGCCGGTCAGCGGCTACGCCCCGAGGCCGATACCCTTTCCTCCACCGCGTCAACCCTACCTGCTCCCGGCCGGCATGGCCGATGTCCCGCAATACCACCCCGGACCGGCCGGCATGCCTGAGCCCGGCCCGTAAAAGCTGTTTTGTTTTTCAGGGGCCTGTGCTAAACTGCATTCCACTGTTTACCCTCCAGAAAGCACATTTCATCAACAGGATCACGATCATGCGGACACACCCTTTCTGCCTTTCCCTCTTCTTTCTGCTCACCATCCCCGCCCTGCTCCTGCCCGCAGACCGACCGGCTGTGGCAGACAACGGCTTTGAACAGCCGGGAATCCTCCGGGCCAGGGACCTGTTGCAACCAGGACTCCTGAAGGGAGAGATGTACACTGTGGCGGACAGGGTCGAGAATGACGGCCTGTTCAATCATTACACGGTCTCCTCGCCCTTTGGCACCTTCACGGCGGACTCCACCAGCGAACTCCATACCCTGATCACTGAAATAAAGGCCATTGCGGCCATGAAAAAGATCAGGACCGACGAGACGACCATGGAGGCCCTCAGGACGTCGGGCAAGAAGACCGTGGCCGGCCTGAAGAGCCTGTTCGAGGAGCCGGAAAAGACCCTGCAGGGCGCAGTGAACGGTGTCAACAGCCTTTTCAGCCGGGCCGCGGTCACCATCGGTTCCCGCGAGGTCACGGACAGCGAGGACAGCCGCCTCGCCCAGTTCATCGGCCTGTCGAAATCCAAGGGCCAGATCGCCAACCGTTTCCAGGTCAACATGTATTCCCGCAACCCCGTGCTCCAGGAGGAGCTGGACCGGCTGGCCCTGGCCGACTACATGGGCGGTCTCGGTGTCGGCCTGGCCACGGCCGTTGTCCCCGGTGCAGGGGGCCTGCTCCTGACCACTTCGGGCACGGCCCGTCTCCTGAACGAGGCCATCAATTCCACTCCTGCCTCGGAACTCTGGCTCCGGAACAGGGACAAGCTGCTCAAACTGGGCATGGACAGCGACACGGTGGAACTCTTTCTCAACAACCCGAACTTTTCGCCGGCATCAGCAACGGTCATGGTGGCGGCCCTGGAGCAGTTGCGGGGCGTGGCCGACCTGGAACTGCCCCTCAAGGTGGCGCTCCAGGCCAGCGACCCGGACATGGCCGACACCATCACCGGGACCGCGGTCCTGATCGCCGGCTACCACAACAACATCGGCCGGATCAAAAAACTCGCACCCATGGCCCGGCTCTTCTGTGCCGGAAAGCAGGACGGAACCCTGGCGGTCATCCTGCCCACGGATCATATCATCTGGACCAGGCAGGTGGCCGCCGTGGCGGACGAGCTGACCGCCAGGGCCAGGAAGGGAGTCGAGATCTGGACCTATGGCGATTTCAGTGACCGCGCCCGCAGTGAGCTGAACAAGCGGGGGTGGAAGGTGCATCCGAATGCCATGCCCAGGCTGGCCCCGGCGACCTGAGAGGCCGACAGCCGCGTCCGGCCGTCCAGAGAGGGACCATCCACGTTGTCACAGGCACCCCGTCTCTGCACGGTCGTGCCGGCCCGCGCATAGAGGGCCTAGGCGAACCGGCACGCCCGGAGGCTACGATTGGCCGCACCGATGATAGAGGGCACTTGTGCCAACTTACAGCCTCGAGAACGCAAAAACAACGAGTTCTCTCTTAATCCTGTGACCGGTCACACCAGTACCGGAGACCAGGGACAAAAAAGGGGCGTCCGGATCATCCGGACGCCCCGTATGTATTGATACACCCTGTTGACCGGCCAGTCCGGGTACAGGGTGGAATGTCGTGCAACCTATCCGCAGGCAGCCACCTGCGCATCACAACGGCGCCGGCGGCATGCGCGGTTCAGCCATATGACTGTCGCCGCAGATTCTCCGCCGTGGCAGCGGCCACGGGCAATGCGCTGTCTAACCTGATGACAACCGCTTTTTTTTTTGCGCCGCCTTCCGACGCTTCTTCTCGTCCGCCTCCTTTGCCTCCTTGAGGGCCGCCGCATCGCCCACCTTGTGCAGGGTGCGCGGCACGGCCCGGTCCACCCGGGCCTCGCAGCCCTCGTGCACCTCGGCGGGACAGTTGGCGATCTCCCAGCAGGGAGCGTACTCAAGGAGCTTTTTCAGCCCCGGGATACTGATGCCCTCGTCGTGGATCAGCGAACGAAGGCAGGTGATCCACTGAATATCATTGGCAGAGAACATTCTCCGGGAACCGACGTGAGCCGGTGTGATCAAGCCCTCTGCCTCATAGATCCGAAGGGTACGTGGATGAACATTGAGCAGCCTGGCCGCGACACCGATCGGATAGATCGGGACATCGGGGCGCATCGGTTGAATTTCAGACCTCTTTCTGGCCATGCTGTTCTCCTTTTCCATGTTCCGGCCGGGGGAAGCAAGAAGCTTCTTCCCCCGGCCTGCAGGCTTCTTAGTGATCTTCGGACAGGTGGCCGCGGAAGAGGCGCTCACCCATCATGAACAGGATGCCACAGAAAGTGAACCCGGCCAGGGTAATCATGTACTCGTGCAGCGTCGGGGAGTAAGAGAACAGATGCGGCATGCCGACGATGTTGAGCTCATGGAACCCAGGCACGATCTGGCCGACCACGACCAGGTCATAGCGCATGAAGAAGATGCCGATGATACTGGCAGCGGAACCGAGCGCCATTGCCGGGATGTTCCTGGCCCTGACAGCGAGGATGATAACAAAGGGGATAACCAGCCCCATGGCGACCTCGCCCACCCAGAAGTTTACGGCAAAGGGGCCGTTGAGCAGGGCCATCATGGCCTCATACTTTCCCGGGGGATGTCCGGCGATACCGGAGATCATCTTCCAGGTGGTGAAGAACATGATGACCATGTAGAGCAGGGCGCCGAGCTTGGCCACCGAGCTGAGGGAATTCTGCAGGGTCTCGCTCATCTTCCAGCCGTTGATCTTGTAGCCGAGCCAGTGGAAAAAGATCACAGCGGCACAACCGGACATCATGGCGGACGTGATGAAATAGATGGGCATATAGGGACCATGCCAGAATTCACGACCGTTGAGAAGGCCGAACACGGCACCCAGGTTGGAGTGGGCGGCGACACCGGCGATTACGCCCAGCAGACCGAGCATACCGGCCTGTTTGTGCCGGCCCATCTGCAGCAGCGCGAACTCGATGAGCATGAAAAAGAGGTATGCGCCGTAGAGGGTGCCCATCCACCAGATATTGGACGTTGGGTTGGGGGAAATCACGTTGTAGATCGCCATCCGCCAGGGATTCTCGATCTCAAAGGCGATGACGACGAAACCGGATACAATGGTGGCAATGGCCAGAAAAACCGAGCGCTTGGCGATGGGCTTGAATGCCTCGACACCGAAAACATGGCCAATGGACGAAACCAGGCACAGGCCGGTCGAGGTGACGACGAAAAAGACGTAGGCCGACAGCATCAGACCCCAGGGAATTTCGCGGGTACAGCCGTAGGCATGATCGTGCCCGATGTAGAGGGCGTGGATTCCGAAAGCGACTCCGATGAGGGTCAACAGGCCGAACAGACCGATTACTGCGTTATAGGCTCCTGAAGTGGTACCTTCAAGTCCTCCCTCCTGTGGCAGAACCTTAGCCAATATATTCTCCATGATTCACTACTCCTCCATACAGTTCTTTGGTGGCTGGCAGGGGGTATCCTCTTCCTGCCATTGTCTCTGTGCAGACGATTTACGCATGCAACGGCTAGGAAAAATCACTTTCTTCCCTGACGGCCTCTAAGACCGGTTTGATCTTGATATCAAACAGGGTATGGAGTGCAGCACCACCTAGCCAAAAAACGAGAAATACTATGCCTTCCATTTGCTTCTCCTTCTTTCCGGTCGGTCAGACCGGAGTTTTGCATGTGTTTCGGCCGGATATCCATTGGCGGATGCATACCCGGTCATGTTGTGCTCTGCTCTGCTTTCACCTCCTCTTCTTGGCTGTTGAGATTGACAAAATCAATGGTTCGTTCCTGTAAACTCCTTCCTTGCCCTCCCTTCTAAACGAACCTCCCGTGGCTTGTCAACAAAAAAGTCCCATTGTTTCCAAAAAAAGTACAAACGCATGACGCATAATATTCCCACCCTGTGATATCAGGTAAACCGGAAACCATGATATCCCATACAAATCCGCCGCATCCGGCCGGGCCATCGCCATCATCCCCCGGTATTCCATCCATTGCGAAGATTGACCCTGCAGACCGCCCGCCATGCCGCAGGCGCTTCCCATGGAGCAAATTCAGCCATTGCGGAGAAAAAAAGACGTATTATGCGTCCAAAAAGAAAAGGGCCAAAGCTCCTTCTTCCTGCATCTCCGCCAAGCTTTAAAAAAATATTAAAATAATCTCAGTATATTATATGCAAAACAATAAGAATTGCTTTCATCAAGGCATACAAATTGCTTAACAAAAGTAGCTGCTCGCAAAAGAACGCCAAAGACGAGATAGCTTCTCCCAAGATCCCCGGGGTGGCGGCCCCGGGGATCTCTTTTTCTGTCCGGCTCCCGCACTCTTCCCCGTCCCCGCTGTCCCCTCCCCTTTACCTTTTGCCTGATTTATGGTATCCCTGAGACCGTGACGCACCTGCTCACGCTTAATAACAACTGTTATTTCACAGTGTTAGATACTTCAGGCCAAAGTGGAGGCAATGGCTGGCTTCCCTGCGGCGATCCTATGCATTCCGGAGTACACCATTGAAACATTTCTACAAGAATCTCTCCATCTGGCTGGTCATCGCCCTGGTCGGCCTGCTGCTGTTCAACCTGTTCAGGGGACGGGCCGAGGTCTATCACACCATCCAGTTCAATGAATTTCTCGAAAAGGTGGACTCCGGCGTCCTCTCCTCTGTGACCATCAGGGGAAACACCATCACCTGGTCAACATCTGACGGCACGAAATACAAAACCGTTGTCCCTGAAAACAACGAGGCCTTGCCGCACCTGCTCAAACAGAATGTCAACATGCTGGTCAAGGAAGAGAGCAAGCCCAACTGGCTGGTCCAGGCCGTGCTCTCCTGGGTTCCCATCATCCTCCTCATCGGGGCCTGGTTCTTTTTCATGCAGCGCAGTGGCGGCCAGGGCAGCGGTGGCGGCAAGGCCATGGCCTTCGGCAAGAGCCGGGCCCGGCTGATCGACCCGGAGGAATCCAAGGTGCGGCTGGATGACGTCGCCGGCGTGGACGAGGCCAAGGAAGAGGTCGCCGAGATCATCGACTTCCTGAAAAATCCCCAGAAATTCACCGATGCCGGAGCACGGATCCCCACCGGCGTCCTGCTCTACGGCGAGCCCGGCACCGGCAAGACCCTGCTTGCCAAGGCCATTGCCGGCGAGGCGGGCGTACCATTCTATTCCATCAGCGGCTCCAACTTCGTGGAGATGTATGTGGGGATCGGTGCCTCCCGGGTACGGGACCTGTTCCGGGAAGGCAAGAAGCATGCGCCGTGCATCATCTTCATCGACGAGATCGACGCGGTGGGCCGCCACCGGAGTTCCGGCGGTGCCAGTGGTAACGACGAGCGGGAGCAGACCCTCAATCAGCTGCTGGTGGAAATGGACGGCTTCGAGGCCAATGACCATGTCATCGTCATTGCGGCCACCAACCGCCAAGACATCCTGGATCCGGCCCTGCTCCGTCCGGGACGCTTTGACCGCCAGGTCATGGTACCGCTCCCCGACGTGGGCGGCCGGGAAAAGATCCTCAAGGTCCATGCCCGCGGCATCCGCGTGGGGCCGGACGTGGACTGGAAGGTCATCGCCAAGGGCACGCCAGGATTTTCCGGCGCCCAGCTGGCCAGCATGGTCAACGAGGCCGCCCTGCTCATGACCCGGGCCGACCAGAAGGAGGTCACCATGGCCATCCTCGAGGAGGCCAAGGACAAGGTTCTCATGGGTGCGGCCCGGCGCAGCCTGATCATCACCGACCGGGAAAAGAAGGTCACCGCCTGCCACGAGGCGGGTCATGCCCTGGTGGCATGGCTACTGCCCGGTACCGACCCGGTGCACAAGGTAACCATCATCCCCAGGGGCCGCGCCCTGGGACTCACCATGCAGTTGCCTGACGAGGAACGGAACTCCCAGGACCGGACCTACCTGTTCAACAACCTCTGCACCCTGCTCGGCGGCAGGATCGCCGAGGAGATCGTCTTCAACGAGATGACCACCGGCGCGGCAAATGATATCGAACGGGTCTCGGATATCGCCCGCAAGATGGTCTGCGAGTGGGGCATGAGCGATGCGGTGGGGCCCATGACCTTCAGGCCGCCCGATCCCCTCAACGGCCAGCCCGGCCAGATCATGAGCGAGGAGATGGCGATCCTCATCAGCGAGGAGGTCAAGGGACTGGTCCAGTCGGCCTATGACACGGCCAGGGACATCCTGAAAAAGAACAGGAAAACGCTTGACGCGATCACCGACGCACTCCTGGACAGGGAAACCATCAACCGTGACGAACTGCGGGAGATCGTGGAGAGCAGCAGGACCTGACTGATTCCAGCAACATGCAAGCCGGAGGCATCCCATGGGCAGCACCAGTTCCACCATGCAACGTCGCAGGAAAGGCCACAGGGGACGACCGGAAGACCGGGGAGCTGTGACCGCGGGAACACCGCATCACGCCGTCATCCTGCTGGCCATCCTGATCCTTCTCACCGCCTCCGCCGCCCCTGCGGCCACCCCGGCCGAACATACCGCCATCGAGGGTCCTTTCACCTCGGTGCCGGAGGTCACCGCCGCCTGCCTCCAGTGCCATCCGGAGACAGGGACCGCGATCCTGGAGAGTGTCCACTGGCGCTGGCAGCGACAGCGTTCCATTGACGGCAAAACAGAGACGTACTCCAAACTGGACGGACTGACCAACTTCGGCATCGTGGCCCGCTCCAACCCCGGCCGCTGCCTGGTCTGCCACATCAGCACCGCGCCCGCACCGGAGACCATCGACAATGGAGGAGCGGGAAGCATCGACTGCCTGGTCTGCCACGACACCAGCGGCACATATCGCCGCGGCGTGCAGGCCACCCCGGCCGAGCTGCTCCGCATGGCGCGAAGTGCCGGCCCGCCGGCGCCGGCCAACTGCATGACCTGCCACAGTCCCTCCTGCGGCCTGGGCCCGGACGTGCACCGGGAGGATTTTGCAACCGATGTCCACCTCTCCCGCCGGGGCGGCGGCATGAGCTGCCAGGAGTGTCATCCCTCGGGCGGTCGCCACCGGATGGCGCGCCGGCTCAGCAGGGACAGCGGAACCAGGCTGGCCACCGGTTGCCGCGCCTGCCATACCGACAGTCCGCACGGTCAGCTCCAGCTCAACCGCCATGCGGAGCTGATCGCCTGCCAGACCTGTCACATCCCGGAATATGGCCGGGCAACACCCGTGCTCATCGGCTGGAACTGGCTGCTGGCCGGACAGACGGCCGGAATCTTTCTTGACGGGCGTGCCGGACGGACACATCTCCTGACAGGCAATGGCTTCCTGCTGGCCTCGGGCGTGGAACCGGTCTATCGCTGGGACAACGGCAGCGACCGGGTCTACCGGCGCGGTGACAGGACAGAGCAGGGCAAGGTGACCGTATTACAGGAACCGGGTCCCAGGAGACCCGGCTCGAGGATCCGTCCCTTCATGGTGCAGTACGGGACCCAGCTCTACGACGCCCGCTACCGCTACCTGGTCTCGCCGCAGCTGAATCCCGGGCCCGGTCCCCTGTTTCCGGACGCAGACTGGGAGACCATCGCCCGCCGCGGCATGAACAGCTTCCGCCTTCCCTACAGCGGCCGGCACGATTTCACGGTCACGCTCACCCAGCGCCGCCTGGACCACGGAACCGTTCCGGCGGCCCAGGCCCTGGACTGCATGGACTGCCACGGCGCCACCACCCGGATGGACTGGCAGACGCTGGGCTATGAGCAGGATCCCTGGACGGACGGGACAGGGGTGGCCCGACCCCCATTGGCCACGCCGCCGGAACCGGGACCGGCCGCTACCCCTGCCGGCCGGGAGTTACCGCCAATACGGGAAACGGTACTCCCGGTGGAACCCGACCGGTGAACCCGAGTGCTTGCGCCGCTTGAACTCCCAGGGTGAGAGCGGATGCCTGTCCTTCCACAAGCCCCGGCGCTGTTTCCTGGCCTTCTCCTGGAGTTTCTCCAGCTCCCGGCACAGTTTTTTCCGTTTGCAGTACCGGGGGTACATCCAGGCCAGTCCCTCCCTGACCATCTCCCGGTTGGCCAGGCGGCCATGAATCTTGATCAGGGCGACCACCCTCTTGTACCGGTCCACATCAACGGGCTCCACGCTGACCGTCTTTCGCAGGAGCAGGCCGCGGAGATGGTACCGAGCCCGGTCCCCGTACCGCTGGCCGTATTCCGGGGCATCTATACCGTAGAGCCTGATCTCCACGATCCGGTTGCCCCGCTTGACCCGGATGGAATCGCCGTCGAGCACCTTGACCACCAGGCCGTGCCAGGCCAGGCTGGTGGAGCAGTGCAGCAGGAACAGCAGAAAAAAGATCGCAGCTGCCGGGTACCTCACACTTCTTCCTCTACCACCAGCTTGGGGGCCACCTGGTTCCTGCCCCGGCTCTTGGCCACATAGAGCAGGCGGTCTGCCAGCTGGATCAGCTCCGAGGCACTGGCCGGATTATCATTGAGAACCGTGGCGACACCGGCGCTGATGGTGACCCGGCAGGACTTGTCCCCCGAGGTGAAGCGATGGGACTCGATGCTGGAACGCAACCGCTCCGCCACACCGATACAGGCGCCCAGGCCGGCCCGGGGCAGGATAAGCACGAACTCCTCGCCCCCGTAGCGTACGGCCAGGTCACCTCCCCGCACCAGCCGCCGCACCAGCGCCCCGATCTCGGCCAGGACATGATCCCCGAAATCATGGCCCTGGGAATCGTTGATCCGCTTGAAGTGATCGATATCAAAGAAGACACATCCCAGGTCCATGCCGGAGCGGACGATACGGGCAAAGATCCTGGTCAGGAAATCCATGAGGTACCGCCTGTTGTACAGGCCGGTGAGACTGTCGCGGACAGCGAGGTCATAGAGATTGCGGTTCATCTCCTCCAGTTGAGAGAGATAGAGACGGGACTGGAGATGGACCTTGACCCGCGCCTGCAGCTCTTCACTGATGAAGGGCTTGACCAGGTAATCGCTGGCCCCTGCCCGGAACATGGTGATGATATGGTCCGAATCTCCTTCCGAACTGAGAAACAGGACCGGGAGATGCGCGGTTTCGGGGCAACGCCGGACCAGGTATACGAACTCATCCCCCTTCATGCGCGGCATGCGGTAATCGACAATGACCAGGTCCACGTCCAGGTTCTGGTCGCACAGCATCTCGTAGGCGGTCTGCCCGTCCCCGGCCTCGTGGATCTGCAGACCGATCCGGGCCAGACAGCGCCCCACGAGATAGCGGACCACCTGGGAATCATCGACCACAAGGGCCGACATACCGGCAAACGCGGTTTCCGGGCGCAGGAACGAATTGACCGACCGCAGGATCTCGTCCGGCGAAAAGGGTTTGGCGATGAAATCGATGCAGCCCAGGCGGAACCCCTGGCGCCTGTTTTCCAGGGTATCGTCGGACGAGATCAGCAGAACGGGCAGCGGATCCCTGCCTGACCAGTTCAACTGCTTCCGCGCCTCGTACTCCCGCAGTTTCCTGCAGGTTGAAAATCCATCCAGCCGCGGCATGTCGATGTCCATGATCACCAGGTCCGGCGGGTCATCCAGCCGGCGCAGGGAGGAGAGCATTTCCAGGCCGTCCCCGAAGGACACGGTTTCATAGCCTCCCTCTTCAAGCCGCTTCTGTATGCTCTGGCGCACCTCGGCGCTGTCATCCACCACAACTACCTGTTGCTGCTTCTTCTTCTCCATCGGGTCAGGCCGGCCGTATTGTACGTGTGATCTGGACAATCATCGCTCTACCCTGCATCTGCCGGGCACCGGAATGTAAACACAGAACCCGGTTGTCAAGAAAATGACACGACGAACGAATGCACCTTGTCTTTCGCGGATGATCTGTGCTATTCTTAGGTGTAAGTGTACATCAGAACACCGGAAAAAAGATAGTTTTTTATCCTGGAGGAGAGAGAACAGCAGCCTGCGCCGTTTCCGCCTCCTGCGGAGACGTTGTGGTACTGTCCGATCCGGTGACACCGGCCGGCATCATGCCCGGCCATGTCGGCCCCTGTCCTCTGGAGGAGCTCTGACCACGCCGCCATGAATCCGGCCGATCTTCGTCATCATGAACTCAGCGAGACCGAGGAAAGAACCAGAGACTTCATCCTCAGCCTGCCCCTGTTTGATCTCTTCAAGGTGGACGAGATCGATATCCTGGCCAGACACATGAACTATTCGGAGATAACGCGTGGAGAATACCTGTTCATGGAGGGCGAGAAAGGGGATTACATGTGCTTCGTGGTCCGCGGCCTTCTCGATGTTCTGAAAAAATCATCCCAGGGCGACTACCGGGTCATCGCACGCCTGGGCAAGGGCAATACCATCGGCGAGATGTCCATCATCGACAAATCGCCCCGTTCCGCCTCGGTCATCGCCCGGCAGCCGTCGGTGGTCATCATCCTGACCAAGAAGGGGTTCGACATCCTCACCCAGCGCTATCCGACCCTCGGTATCATCCTGCTGAAAAAGATCATGCGGCTTCTCAGCCTCAACATGCGCCGCACCTCGAGCCGGCTTGCGGACAAGATGCCTTCCTGATTCCCCATGGCAAGGAAATCATTTCACGGTCTC
This sequence comes from Desulfobulbus sp., assembly GCA_011051875.1. GTDB lineage: Bacteria > Desulfobacterota > Desulfobulbia > Desulfobulbales > Desulfobulbaceae > DRKI01. Next base: position 51,618 of record DRKI01000205.1, read on the forward strand.
ATCGGCCGCAGCGAGTGCATGCGTGAGCTCTTCGAGCTCATCACCAAACTGGCCGAGGACGACCAGACCACGGTCCTGATCCAGGGCGAATCCGGAACCGGCAAGGAGCTGGTGGCCAAGGCCATCCACGCCCGCAGCCCGAGACGCAGCGGCAACTTTGTCCCGGTCAACTGCGCCGCCATCCCTGACGACCTCCTGGAAAGCGAGCTGTTCGGATACACCAAGGGCGCCTTCACCGGCGCCACCAGCGCCAAGATCGGCCGTATCGAATATGCTGACGGCGGCTCCCTGTTCCTCGACGAGATCGGCGACATGAAGCCCATGCTCCAGGCCAAGCTGCTGCGGGTCCTGCAGGAGCGGGAATTCGAACAGGTGGGCGGACTGAAATCGATCCCGGTCAACGTCAGGGTCATCGCCGCCACCCACCGCAATCTCGAGCAGATGGTGGCCGAGGGCAAATTCAGGGAAGACCTCTACTACCGGCTCAGTGTCATTCCCGTGACCATTCCCCCCCTGCGCGAACGGTGCGAAGACATTCCCCTGCTCATCGAGTACTTCATCGACAACCTGAAAAAAAGCAGCAGAAAACCGCTGCAGGGTTTCGACCTGGCGGCCATACAGGCCATCTGCAGCTATCCCTGGCCCGGCAATGTGCGGGAGCTGGAAAACCTGGTCCGCCACATGTCCATCCTGCACGGCGGCACACGTGTCAGCTATGCCGATCTGCCTGAAAAATACCGCAACACTCCTCCTGCGCCGGCTGCCGACAGCGAAAGCGCCATGCCCGAAGACGTCTCGCGGCCCGAACAGCTGTCCCTGTTCTCCGTCACGGTCCCCCCGGTGGAAGAGGTCTGGTCCGAGGAGGGGGTGGATTTCAACGCCCTGGTCAATGAATTCGAGACCCGGCTCATCATCCAGGCCCTGAAGATGACTGAAGGCAACAAGAAGGAGGCAGCCCGGATCCTGAACCTGAAACGGACCACCCTGCTGGAGAAGATCAAGAAAAAGGAGCTGCAGCAGAGCTGGCAGAACAACTGACGCCGGTGCGGCAGCATGCCGGCCTATGCCGCGATGCGGCCCAGGTTGGCCTCGATCTTTTCCCGCACGTCTTCCTCGGCGGCAGGAGTGATCAGGATATCGCAGGCGCCGTATTTGACCGCCTTCAGCACCTTGGTCCGCGTCCAGGCGGGCCCGGCCGCGACAAGAGGCAGCCGGCAGCCACTGCTGACGATCTTGATTGCCACGCCGAATCCCTGCTCGCTCACCTCTTCCATGACCAGGAAAATGATCCGCACGGACGGAGTCAGCATGTCCGGAATCGGGTCCTTGAAGTGCAGGATCCTGGAGACATAGCCGAGTTTCTCCAGGGCTGCGGCGATACCGGCCGCCTCATTGTCGTCATCGGTGACAATGAGGACGTCTGGCGGCGCGCCCGGCTCCCGGGCCTGGAGGGGCGTGGCCCCCTCGCCGGCGGCCCGGCCCTCGGCCGGGGCCGATACCTTTTCGGCCTCTCCTGCCGACCCGCCGGCCGCCTGCCCTTCCCCGGCCCGGGACGCTGCCCCCCGGCCCCCATCCGACCCGGCACCGGCGGCCAGTTCTTCGAGCTCCAGCAGGGCCGCCGGGAAGGCAACATGGAGCAGCCCCATGTCATTGCCGTTGAGGTGGAGCCTGCAGACGCTTGTATAATAGGGGTGGTTGGGGATGGTCTCGTCGGATTCAGGATCGATCTTGACCGGAACGAGCTCCTCCAGCCCGGTCTTCACGAACCCGAGCTTCCGGCGGTACTGCTCTTCAAAAACACTGGTATAGACCCCGGCGATGATGTTGGCGATCTCGCCGTAGGCGTCCTCGGTGTCCTCGCTGAACTCCTCGTTGCGGACAACCTCCTCCAGTTCCGCCTCCGGCAGCATGATCAGGGTGCCACCAAGGAGGATGGCGTCCCTGATATCGCAGAAAAGGAACACCTCGCCCTCACCCTCGCCCCGAACCTCGAAACGGGCCAGGAGCTGTTTGCCCGCCAGCTGGTCGAGCAGATCTTCCTTGCTGTAGATCTCGTTTTCTTCGGGAACCAGTTTCAGCTCGCCGCCCAGCAGGGCACCCACCTCTTCGCCCACCTTTTCCGAGCAGGCGGCAAGAAGGCGATCGATCAGTTTCCGCTGCTTGCCCACGTCCCGTGGTGAGGCTGCCGCTCCCCCGGGCGCAGCCCCGCCCTGCTCTTCGTCCCCGCCCCCGGCCGGGACCGCGTCGGCGGAAGCCTTTTCCCGGGCCGGCTCCGTGGTTTCCGCAGCCGGTGCCTGCCCTGCCCCGCCGGTCTCCGTGCCGGCTGCGGCCGTGGCAGGAGTGCTCTCACTGTCTGCTGTTGCGTCACTCTCCCCGCCCCGGGCGGCCTCGGGCTCCGCAACCAGGCCGAACGTTGCCGCAGGCAGCAGGAGATGGAGCTCACCCATGTCCATGTCCTCGAGCCGCATGCCGCAACGCATGAGGTAATACTGGCCGTCAGGTACCGGATCATCGGAGTCGACATCCACCTTGACCGGCAGGATAACCTCCTGCTCAGTCCTGACCAGGCGCACATTCTTCGGGTACTGCTCGTCAAAGGTGACGGTGAGGGAACCGCAGATGATATTGGCGATCTCGCCGTAGGAATCCTTGAGCTCCTCTGTGTACTCCTCCTCGCTGATCACTGCCTCGAGTTCGGAGTCGGGGAGCATGATGAGGGTGCCGCCGATGCGGATGGCATCCTTGACCGAGACCAGCAGAGCCCCGTGACCCTCCAGGTCTCCTTCGACCTGGACATGGGCCAGGACAGTCTTGCCCGCAGGCTGGGAAAAATAGTCTTCCTTGGAAAGGACCAGGGTCTCCGGTTTACCGAAGGCAAGGGTTTTTCCGAGCAGTGCCGAAACCTCCTCCTGCATCCGCCCGGTGCAGGAAAGCATGACCCTGTCCAGTCGTTCTTGAGCTTTCATCCTGTCCCTGAAGACCCCATGTTACCGTAAACGTTCACCAGCACCCCATCTTCGTCCGGCCAGGCCTCCTCATCACATGGCGGGCCGAAGACCCGCCGTAAGCAGTCACAGGGCTCCCCGGGGACCGGTTCCATGGCATCTGCCACCGGCAAACAGGCCGCCCATGCTGTCTCGCCAATTGGTTTAGTATGATTATACAGTATTCATCGACAGATGCACCGCTAAAATTAATGCGGAAATTGCTGCCGCTGGAGGTGGGGCCGCGGGCAGCCGCACCTGATCACAGGATTGACAGGTCGTTGTTTTCACGTTCCCGCAAGTTGTCACAGGTGCCCCGTCCCTGTGCAGGTTCGCCTGGACCCCGGGCGTGCCGGTTCGCATACTGGGGGGGGGTATAGCGAATCAGCGCGCCTGCACAGATTCGGGGCACCTGTGCCAACGTACAATTTTGAGGCTGTGACAACAACGAGTCAGTACCCCTCTGATCAGTTACTTTCGCAGGCACGTGGCCGGAAACCGCGCATCAAGCCCCTAACCCGCATATTTCACAAGTAATCTGCTGCAAGCCCGAATACACCATGCCTGCTGCGTCACAGGGCAAAAAGGAATCCTCGGCATATTTCATTATGTCTGCGGTTTCGCCACGACCTTTGTGAACTATGCGGACTAAAACAGGAAACCAGGATCCTGGGAGGAGAAGGAGGGGACGATAATCCGCTGGTACGTGGGGCCCGGGGATTATCGGGATCACGAAGCCCCACCAGGTGCCCTGTAGCCGGGTACGCCGTCACCGGCACGTGGTGCCACCGGTGGCCTTCAGATTGCCAACTGCGTATTTGGGCAAGGCTTGCGGATACGGTGAAAGAGGCACCCGGAAAAGTCCGGGAAAAGACTGTTCAACAGGAAACGTTCCCCAGGACCCCATCTTCGTCCGATCAGTCCTTCTCACATGGCGGGCCATGGTCCCGCCGGCCTGCGTGAACGAATATGGAGCACTGGTACACTGCAATCCGGAAGGAATGCCAGGGTGACAGCACCCCGGAAAACGGTAACCACAGGATGTTGTATCACCTGGTCGGCATTTCCGGCACAAGCGGTCACAGGACACCCCATCTGCAAGCGCTCGAACCTTCCGGTATCCGGGGTATAGAGTTGTGAAGTTCGATCACCCACAACTGTGGCACCCTGCTACCGCTTACAAGTCCTGTATTAATTCTGGGTAATTGGATATCCCGTGATCGGTTACTTTCCGGCAGCCCTCTGATCAGCCGAGTACATAGTTCAGCTCAACGGCAAAATCACCATCCGGGACACTGAAAGGTACGATAATGGTACTGGCCCCTGAAAAACCGCTGGTCCGTATCGAATTACCAACCACAGTGGTGGGGATGGCCAGTTCCACGTTGCTGCCCGCCTCCAGCAGGGATGCCTTGAGACCGCCCGCCACCATGTTGGCGATCTCACCCATGGCATCCTTGACATCATCATCAAGCTCTTCCGGCTCCATGCCCAGCATGGCACCACTCACGGCCAGGGCCACCTGCCTGGGACAGTGCACCGACAGCAGCCCCTTGAGGTCGCCGGCAAGGCCGATCATGCTCGAGATGTTGGTACCAAGATCCGCCCTGTCTTCCCTGATGACATCCCCGGCCACGAGCTCCATGAAGACCATACTGGCAAACACCTCGGTGGTGGCGTCGATTATAAACCTGTCCAGTTGCAAAATACTTTCCTCGTCATTAGAAAGGGGGCGCGACCGTCATGACGGCCAGAGGGCCGCCACGGCCCCGGGCCAGGCACAGGATGCTGTTCAACGCTCAAGCTCAAGCTCCACGTGAAAGACCCCGGCCGGGGCCTTGAACGGCAGAATAACCTGATCAACCTGTTCCTGGGAAGAAAAATTATATTCATCCCCCGAGATGGTTGACGGAAGCGACAACTCGATATCCTTCCCCCTGTCGGAGAGCAGGGTCTTGACGTTGCCGCCCAGCATGTTGGCAATCTCGCCCACCGCGTCCCGGACATCCTCGTTGACCTCATCCACCTCCATGCCAAGAAAACTCGAGGTGATGGCAAGCGCCACCTCGTAGGGAAAATGGACAGCGATCAGGCCCTTGTGGATTCCGGCCAGCCCCACCATACCGGTGATTGTCTCCTTCAGTGGCTGAAGTTCATCCATCGGCTCTCCGGCGGTACTGATATCCATCATGACCATGCCGGTGAATATTTCCGTTGTCGCATCAATCAGCTTTGGAACAATTTCGCTCAAACTGCTCACACTATCGCCTCCAGACAGCACCGCTCAGGCCGCATTCCACAGAGTATCGGCATTCGCCACTCTGCTCCGGCCGCTCATGGATTATTCCCGGTCGGTTACAGTCGCAAGAAAGGTATCAGGATATCAGGTGAATTCGTAACCGATCACAGGATTGACAACTCGTTGTTTTCTCATCCTCGAAACCGTAAGTTGGCACAGGTGCCTCCCTGTCTGCGCAGCCGTAGCGGTTGGCCCTAACCCGCATATTTCACAGGCGATCTGCTGCAAGGCCCGAAAACACCATGCCTGCTGCGTCACAGCGCAAAAAGGTTGTCCTCGACATATTTCAAGATGTCTGCGAACCTTTTTGCGCTCTTCCTTGCATTCATGGCATTTTCAGACGCATTTTCAGACCGTTCGCGACGATCTTTGTGAAATATGCGGGCCGACGCAACCGTGCAGAGACGGGATGCCTGTGACAACGCAGGGAACTTCAGAGGTACGGACCAGGGAGCAAGGCACGCATCCGCCCCTGCCGGACGGATGCGTCACGCAGGGCTTCCCCTGTCTGCCGTTCCGGTGGCCATCGGCTTCTGTCTCCTGTCATGCCCTGACAAGCGCGATCGCCTGCCAGCCGTCTCGGTGGTTGCAGATGCTGCCTGGTCTGCCCCTGTACGCTGGAACGGCCCGGAGACGTCCGGTGGATCACATGAAAGGGCCGAGCACCTCGCTCACCTTGTCCGGAGTGAAGGGTTTCTTCAGGGCACCGACGGCGCCGAGACTTTTGGCCTCGCCGATGATATCGTCGCCGGTTTCCGTGGAGATCATGAATACGGGGATATCCTTGATGCCATCACGGGTGCTCTTTTCACGAAGAAACTCGATTCCGTTCATATTGGGCATATTGATATCGCTGAGCACGATATCGACATTTTCCTTTTCCAGCACCTCCAGGGCCTCGAGTCCATCTCCGGCCTCGTAGATATCGCCGAAATCGAGCCCGGCCTGGCGCAGTGAACGGCTGACGATCTTCCGCATGGTGCTTGAGTCATCCACCAGTAGTACATTTTTTGCCATTGGGTAATTCCTCCAATAGGGATAAGCCAACATGACTGGACGGATGTTTGCTGTCCAGCCACAACAAACCATGAAAATCAACACCATTCCCGGCGTTGGTCCGCAAAGCGGCGCCACGCGGACGAGGTGTCTCATGGGGCGGGGTAGACTGCCCCTCATTGTGATCGGTTTCCGGCTGAACCTGCAGCCCGTATCGGCACACCAACCAGTTGCAACTGTGAGGGTGACGAATCCGCGGCCGTTCCGGCCGCAGCCAGTGACCGCTGCCTCATTGCCGCCCCCTGGTCTCCGGCTTCGGATCAAACCTAACAGACCTACTTTATTTCTATTTTATCAAAAATTCTTCCGGAACGAAGAAATAAATGCTTTTTTCTCAACCGAGCGAGCGGCCGATATCCGTTGCCTGCCGCAAAATCCTGGTGACGATCTGCTCCAGGGGCCCGTCCATGCCGGACCGGTGATCTGCGAGCAGGGTGATGTCGTCAAGAAGGTGTTTCAGCCTCTTCCTGTCAAGAGCCACTGTTTCGGCTGCCGCTGTCGTGCTTTTCCCGGCCCGTTCCTGACCCGGGGCACAACAGTCCCTGCTCCCGTCCGGCACAGGCGCAGCCCCGGGCATGGGACAGGCCCGGCCGCTCCTGATTGCCCGGTCGACCTGTTCAGAGCTGACCTCGCCCATGGCCACCAGCAGATCGCCGAGCCGCTTGGGCTTCTTCTTTTTCGCCCTTGCCTGCTCCTGGATCCAGAGCGCCTGTTCAACGGTCTGGGGATCGACAAGACCGGCCTGGATCAGCAGCTCGCCGATCGGCTGGCGCATGATCGACCGGAGAGCGTCGAGATGTTCCTCGACCCTGGGGATGAGACCGTCTCCGCCTCCGGCAATGGCATCGATCCCCTCGTAGAGGACATCGACAAGGCCCAGAAAGACCTTGTCCGGATACTCGCCCTGAAAGACCTCGCCCCGCTGGAAGCGTCCGAGCACATTGCCCATTGCCCCGCAGATCCGTTCCAGGTCCCTATACCCCCGATCGGCAAACAGTCCCCTCAGCTCCTCCAGGCTGGCTATGAGCCCCTGGAGCCGGTCGGAATCGACCGAGGTGAGGTCCCACAGCAGCAGTTCCCGCTCCACCACCTGCATCAGTTCGTCCGCCTGGCCGACAAACTCCTCCAGCCCGTCATCGAACAGATCCTGGGGTGCGGCCACCTCCTGTTCCGGCAGAAGCCTGCCGGCCAGTTCCTCCGCAGTCACGGCAAGTTGTTCGTCCGTGGCGTACTTGTGGACATGGTCAAGTCCTTGCCGGAAAAAGACGCAGACATCGTGGAGAAGAAGGATGTCGGCGGGTTCGACCGGGCCGGACGATGCGCGCAATCCGGCGGTGAACTGTTCCGCTGCATCAGCGACCCTGGCCAGGCGGTCGAATCCGAGAAAGGCGGCACTGCCTTTCAGGGAGTGGACGAGGGCAAAGATGTCTGCCAGGATATCGGCGGGTTCCGGTTGATGCCTGCCACTCCGCACCAGCCCCCTGACCCGGGGTTGGACATGGTCGAGCATCCGGAGAGTTTCCTCGACAAAACTCCTGCGAATCGATCTGCCGGGAACCGGTTCATTCAAAACGCGCCCTCCACCTGCCAGGTATGACCATGCACTCGGCACAGGAAACAGCGGCCATGGACCGGCAGGGATACCCGCCCGTCGAATCCTGCCGCCTCCGCCTGCCGGCCCGGACCTGGAACCGGGCTGAAACAGGTCAGACACAACCTTTGTTCTCTGTTTTATTATATGGAAAAGGGATCGCGTGTCCATGTAAAATAATCAGGCTCCGGTCCATGTCTCCGCCAGGCTTCCCCCTTTCCCGGAAAGTCAAAAATCCGTCACAGGCAACCGGAGAATCCCCTGCCCCGGGACCAAAGACAGGAAGAGTGCCGCTCTCCGGCTGGCCAGCGTCGTTACCGCAACATGGAATAATTATTGCTTGATTTTCCCCCGAACCGGGGCCGGAGCAAGGCCGCGCCCTACCGATTCCTGTCAGGATGCACGTCAAGCGGCGCAATGATTTCCTATCGCACCATCATGCTCATCCCTCTCTTTCTCCTGCTGCCACTGCAGTCCCAGGCCCGCGCCGCCGCTGTCCTGCAGAAGATCACCTCCACCGGGGAACAGGCGCGGCTGCAGATCTTCCTGCGCTTTTCCGTCCTGCCGGAGCATTCCCTGGAGACCACCGGCAGGAGGGTGGACCTGTTCCTGGAGGACACCGTCCAGGCGGCCGATTTCGTCCCCCTTGCCGGTGATGCCCGGATGATCAAGATGATCACCAGGAAGAAGGGGACAGACCTGATCCTTTCCTTCTACTTCCGCTACCCGCCACAGAATGTCACGGTGGACGTGAACAGGGAGACGGCCTCCCTCATGCTCGACATCCTGACCGGCAACCCCTTCTCGGCCATGTACCCGGACCTGAGCACCCGCCTCAAGGGCGTCACCCTCCTGCAGCGCAACGAGGTGGACTACACCAACCCCCTGCAGCTCTCCCCCTTCACGGGACGCTGGCGGGCCCTGTTCAAGGAGTACGAGACGCCGGTCATCATCAGGCCGGCTGTCCGTCTGAGCCTGCCGCCCTTTCCCCTGGCCGCACATCTCGATCCCGGGGCACCGGCCGGAAAATGGCTGAACCCGGATCTTCTGAAACTGGCGGAAAAGAACAAATGGAAACTGCTCGTCCGGGAGGTGCGGCGGCAGCTTGAAACAGAGCGTGACGATGACCGGAGAAACCGGCTTCTGCTCACCTACGGCGAGGTCCTGGTCCGTGCCGGTGAATACGAGGAACCCTACCAGCTTCTCCAGCAGATCAGGCTGACGTATCCTGACACCCGCCTCGCCCGATTCGCCCGGCTGCTGTTCATCTACCTGCAGGCTGAAAAGGAAGACGCCTTTCTCGCCTTTACCGAGCTCGATTCCCTGGTCCGCGACATGGGAGAGGACAACCCCTTTGCCGCCTACACGACAATCCTGCAGGCGGAACTCGCCATCCAGACCGAACGCTACAAGGAGGCCGGCACCCTGCTCCGGCGGGACGATATCGCCTATACCGGCCGGGCAGAGTTCCTCCGCCTCCTGCGCCAGGCAGACAGCGCCTACGGCCAAGGCAGGATGATCCGGGCCCTGGTCGCCTACATGCAGTTGGACAGGCGATCGGACATCATATCTTCCCATCCCCGATCGCTGGCCAACTTCAGCGACACGCTCTACACCCACCAGCGGTATGGTGATGCCGCTGACCGGTACCAGCGTCTCTCGGACCTGCTCGCCGACCGGCC
>DRKI01000206.1 GCA_011051875.1 Desulfobulbus sp.
GGCGGTTTCTTCTCAAGATCGTAGATCTTCTCCACCTGGCGCTGGGAAAGAAACAGGGCCCGGCACTCCATCTCGCCCAGGATGTGGTGCACATCGGCCTCGGGCAGATCCGGCAGAATGGGAACAGCAATGGCGGCCAGCCGGACAACGGCCAGGTAGACGATGCCCCAGCGATGCGAATTTTCGGCCAGGATCGCCACCCTGGAGCCGTGATCGACACCGTGGGCCCGCAGCAGCCGGGCCAGGGCCACGATCTGGCCATGCAACTCCCGGTAGGTGAGCGGTTCCTCAAGGGCCATACCCAGGGCGGGTAGATCCCCGTACCTGCTGCAACTGTTGTCGATCAGCTCGTTGAGAGTAGCCGCATCGTGCCGGACTACCGGCAGGTTGCCGCTGCCGGCCCCCTCATGGCGGTCGACTGATTTTTCCATGTGTCTTCCAGTTGCTGTGTCAGATATGCCGGACCGTTCGTGCGCCGGCACCGGTTGCCCCGATCCCCGGACCCGGGCGGATCCGGGAAGGGACAATTCAAAATTGTTATAATTACCGAAGAGTTGAACAAAGTCAATCGTAAGTGGCCAGGGATGGCGCATCCCGGCCCGATCACGCCCGGCCACCCTGCGGTCCCCCTGGCCCCGGGATACGGCTAACCGTGTGAAACCAACTGGTTACCAATATAGCCCATCCTGTCGCCGTGGCCCGGGCCGGGAACGCTCCGGGCCTTCATCCCCCCCCTGCGGCCCCGGGAGCGCCTCCGCCTGCGAGGCGGAAAAGAGCGCGCAATTCCGCCCTGCCGCCCTGGTGCCTTTTTCAGACTCCGGGAGCAAATCACTTGACAGTGCCGCGTCTTCGCTATAAAAATTTATAATCGAACGTCCAGCGGCAAAGGAGGTGGACCTCTTCACTGTCTGCGGAATTTCACCGGGACCGGGCAATCTTCCCGGACCGTTCGGGTTTCGAGTTGATTCTTCAATGATTATTCCAACTTCCTTTATCCGCCCCATGTCGTATCCACGATGGTCTTTCCTGTCCCTTCTGCTCTGCCTTGCCGTGACATGGCGGCCGGCGCCGGTCATGGCGGCCCGGATACCGCTCCTCCGGGACACGGCAAAACAACAGGTCTTCCGGCCCCAGGTTTCGAAGAGAACCGGGCAGAGAACAGCGGCCGGCTGGATTACCCTGGGCAGCCCGCGCAGCATCAGCCTGGTCAAGCAGCGGGTCCGAAGCTCCCGCGGACGCGGTTCCTCTGTTGCCGGAGTGGAACGGCGGATCAGCTCGCGCAGCGTGATCATCATCGATGCCAAGAGCGGTGAAACCATCTTTGCCAAGGCCCCTGACCAGCCTCGCCAGCCTGCCTCCACCATAAAGGTGCTGACCGGGATGATCGCCATGAAATCGCTCAAGGACTCGGAGCCGGTGGCGGTCAGCCGTCATGCCTCCGGGATGCCGCGCTCCAAGATCTACCTTGATCCCCGCAAACAATACAAGGCCGACGACCTGATCAATGCCGTGCTGCTGGCCTCGGCCAACGATGCCAGCGTGGCCCTGGCCGAGAAGATCGCGGGCAGTGAACCCGACTTTGCCGAGATGATGACCCTGCGCGCCAGGCTGTGGGGAGCAAAGAACACCGTCTGCCGCACCGCCACCGGTCTCACCGCCAGGGGACAACATTCCACGGCCCGGGACCTGGCCACCATCTTCCGGCGCGCCATGCAGGACAAGGAATTCGCCAGCCGGGTGCGGCAAGTCAAGGTCCGGACCACCTTCGGCAAGGTCCTGCGCAACCACAACAAGGCCCTGTGGCGACTCGAGGGCGCCGAAGGCGGCAAGACCGGATATACGGCCGCGGCACGCCAGACCTACGTGGGCCAGTTCACCCGGGACGGTGAATCCATCATCGTGGCCATCATGGGCAGCGAGACCATGTGGAACGACCTGCGGACACTGGTGGAGTACGGATTTCAGAAAAAGCGGCAGATCCGCCTTGCGCGCCTGGAAAAGGGGGCAAAGCGGCAGGAGGTTGCGCGGGTGAACTGAGCGGCTTCCGGCCCATGCCGGGGACGGGCAGGAAAGAGGAACGGTTCCGGATCAGTCCGGCCGGCCTGGCCGCGGCAACGGCCGGTCATCGGAGAAGAGGAACTGTGGAGAGGAGGTTCCGGGTGGCTCAGGTGGGCGGCGCGAACTGCTGCCTGACCATCTCCAGGAGCACGTCCCGCTTGAAGGGTTTTTCCAGGGTGGCGATATCCCCGAGGTAGCTCGCCATGGTCAGGTACCGTTCGGCCTTGATGGCACCGCCGCCGGAGATGGCCATGATCTTGAGATCAGGATATTCGCGGACCAGCTCCATGATGAACTTCAGGCCATCCTTCACCGGCATGATCATGTCGGTAATGACCAGGTCAAAGGCATAGCGCCCGATGAGAGTCATTCCCTCTTCACCGTTTTCGGCCGCATGCACTTCATAGCCCTCATGCTCCAGCATCTGGGTGAGCATTGAGCGAATCTGTTCCTCGTCATCAACAACCAGTATTCGTTTCAATGATTTTCACTCCCTGCTTGTGTAGGTTGGCTGCCATCCTCTTTACCTTACATTTTGGTAATCCTCTCTTCAACAGCTTTTTTACGAAAAGATCATTTTGAGACCATTTTGCCGACCGGCCCAAAAAGCGATCACGCAGCCGGGCAACCGGGAGAAGGGCCGCCCGGTGACCCCGGCAGCGTGACCGGCAGGGAAGTGGAGGAAGGCCGGGCGGCCGGACCGTACCCGCTGCCGGGAACACGGTCCGGTTCCCGGCGATACCCTAACCGTCCCGGCGGCAGAAACGGCCGAAGCCGCCCGGGATGGTGCCCGATGACCAGAAGGCCCGGCCGTGCTTGTAGTCGACAAACCAGTAGCCCCCGGGCCTGCGGGTGGCCTCGACAAAGATAAACGGCTGCTCCGGCGAGAAGCAGGGGTGGAGGAACTGGTCAGCCTCGTTCTTTTCCCGCTCCATCAGGGAGAGGGCCTCGGCCATGGTCGGAAGGCGCCAGTCACTGTGCCCGGCAAACCCTTCCCGGTTGATCCGTTCCAGCTCCAGCTTCTGGGAGCGGTAGCTCATGATGTCGCTTCCGCCGCGCTGCCACATGAGACCGGTGACCAGGTCGGTGACCGTGAGATCGTCGCCGTTGTCCACGAGACAGTTGTCAAACCGTCCCCCGGGATTGCGCTCGATATCGACGAAGTTGTACTCGCGGACCAGGGCGACCACGTCCTCCTCCACCATCTGCGCAGGCTGGTCGGGCAGGGTGACTCTCACGAGTCCCTCGGGCGCCGGCTCGTCACGGCCCGGCAGGCCCGTGGGGCCGAGACCGGGCCGAACCTCCTCGGGGATGGGAACGATCATGGCGTCGTCCTCGGCCTCGATGACATTGTCCAGCAGCCACTGCTTCAGCTCCTCGTTGATGCCGTGGGTCCGCTCAAAGATCGCCACCTTGCCATGGCCCTTGACACACCGCTCGATCATCTCCTGCGGCGCCAGGATCTCGGCCACCACCCGCGCATGCTTGATGCCGCGCTCCATGAGACACAGCTTCGGCGTCTCGTCCCAGGCATCGATGAAGAAGTAGTAGATCCGCTCCTTCTTGCTCCGCACCCGTTCCTTGCCGCCCCAGCTCTCAAAGGTCCCAAAGGTGTACTCCGGTGTCATTTCCCAGTCAATGGTCGGCGAACCGGCAAGATCAAGCACTTCAAACAGCCCCATAAGTATTCCTCCGCAAGGGTTTTGAAAAAAAGGAAAACAGGGTAAGATAGTCTTCCGGAAAAGCATTACTCATTCTCAACCGTATATAGTAATTATTATCTAATGTCAAGATGAAAAAACCGGACCGCGTCGAGCCCGGCAGTCCCCTGCCCCTGGGTGCGACCCGTACGCCCACGGGTGTCAACTTTGCCGTCTTTTCCCGTCATGCCACGGCTGTCACCCTGGTCCTCGGCAATGGCGCCGATCCCGGGAGCACCACCGTGGAGATACCGCTTGTCCGGCAGGAGCACCGGACCGGCGATGTCTGGCATGTCCATCTCACCGGTCTGCCGGATACCATCTGCTACGGCTACCGGATGGCCGGTCCCTTTGATCCTTCCGGCAGCGGCCACTTCTACGACGACCGGCTGGTCCTGCTCGATCCCTATGCACGCGAACTCTGCCCCCACCGCTGGGGCGAGGCGCGCCCCTGCCTGGGGAAAAAACCCTGCAGCAGGCTGCCTGCCAGGCACTACGACTGGCAAGGCGACCGACCCCTGAACACGCCGCTCAGGGACACCGTGATCTACGAAATGCACGTGCGCGGCTTCACCCGCCATTCCTCCTCCGGGGTCCGCCACCCGGGCACCTTCCGGGGCGTGACCGAGAAGATTCCCTACCTTCGCAAGCTGGGCATCACGGCGGTGGAACTGATGCCGGTGACCGAGTTCAACGAGAACGAGGCCGTGTTCGTCAATCCCGACACCGGGGAACGGTTGAAAAACTACTGGGGCTACAGCCCGCTCTCCTTCTTTGCCCCCAAGTCGGCCTACTGCAGCGACCCGACCCGGCCCCTGGACGAGTTCCGGGACATGGTCAAGGCCCTGCACCGGGCCGGCATCGAGGTCATCCTCGACATCGTCTACAACCATACCGGCGAGGGCGGTGCCGACGGCCCCACCACCAGTTTCCGCGGCATCGACAACACGATCTATTACCTGCTCGACCCCTGGACCCGGGCCTATCTCAACTTCTCGGGCTGCGGCAACACCTGCAACTGCAACCACCCCATCGTCCGCACCCTGATCATGGACGCCCTGCGCTGGTGGGTGGTGGAGATGCACGTGGACGGTTTCCGCTTCGACCTGGCCTCCATCCTGGGCCGCGACCAGAACGGCGAGGTGCTGAGCAATCCGCCGGTGGTGGAGATGATCGCCGAGGACCCGATCCTGGCCGACACCAAGATCATTGCCGAGGCATGGGACGCGGCCGGGCTCTACCAGGTGGGCTCCTTCTCCCCGCACCACCGCTGGGCCGAGTGGAACGGCCGTTTCCGCGACGATGTCCGCGCCTTCATGCGGGGCGATCCCGGCATGGTCCCGGCCCTGGCCACCCGCATCGCGGGCAGCTCCGATCTCTACCAGCACTCCGGCCGCAGGCCCTGCAACTCCATCAACTTCATCACCAGCCACGACGGCTTCACCCTGGCCGACCTGGTCAGCTACAACGAGAAACACAACCTGGCCAACGGCGAGGACAACC
>DRKI01000207.1 GCA_011051875.1 Desulfobulbus sp.
GCCCCCGGAACGGGTGGCGGAGCTGGTGAGCTGGCTTGCCTGCCTGCCCGGGGACACGGTCCTGGACCACCTGGTGATCCGGCCGTTTGCGGCCCGCCGGCGGAAAAAGAGGAAGAGGAGGGGGTGATGACGGAGCGCGCGCTTGGACACCTGCGGGTCATCGACCTGACCCACCACGTGGCCGGTCCCTATTGCACCAAGCTGCTGGCCGGGTTCGGCGCCGAGGTAATCAAGGTGGAACGGCCCGGCAGCGGTGATCCCCTGCGGAGCATGGGACCATTCTACCAGGGCGTGGAGGGGCCGGAGCGGAGCATCCCCTTTCTCTGGCTCAACACGGGCAAGAAGAGCATCACCCTGGACCTGAAATTATCCGGAGACCGGGAAAAGCTCCTGGAGCTTGTTCGGCAGAGTGACGTGCTGGTGGAAAACTTCAGACCCGGGGTCATGGAGCGCCTCGGCCTGACATGGGAGGTTCTGCGGGAGGTCAATCCGCGGCTGGTCATGACGTCCATTTCCAATTTCGGCCAGCATGGTCCCTACCGGGATTTCAGGGCCGAGGAGATCCAGTGCTATGCCATGAGCGGTCAGATGTACCTGACTGGTCTGCCCGACACCTTTCCCCTGGCGCCCGGTCCCTCGGCCTGCCAGTACCTCGCAGGCGCCCATGCCTACATCGCCACCCTGATGGCCTTTTTGCTGTGCCGGGAGACCGGCTGCGGGCAGCATGTCGATGTTTCGATTCAGGAGACCTGCATTGAAACCATCGAGATGCCACCCCTGATCAATTTCCTGCACAAGGGCGTCGTGGCCAACCGGGCCAAGCACATTATGGTGCCCTGGGACCTTTTTCCCTGTCGAAACGGCTGGGCCGCTGTCATCGGCGCTCCGTTCAGGAATTGGGACCGGGGGGCGGAACTCTTTGGCCAGCCGGAGCTGTTTGCCGACAAGTATCATCACTGCAGGGACCGCATGCAGTACCGGGCGGAGATCGAGGCCCTCCTTCTGCCCTGGTTGGCCACGCAGGACAAGGAGGACGTTTTCCTGGCTGGCCAGGAGCGGGGACTCGCCTTCGGATTTTTGGCCGATTTCTCCGAGGTCCTGGCTCTGGAACAGCACCGGGCACGCGATTTTTTCAGCAGCATTGATCATCCGGTTGTTGGCAGGCATGTTTACTGCGGCGCTCCTTTCCGGTTATCTTCCACTCCCTGGCGTCAGTTGCGGGCCCCTCTTCTGGGCGAGCATAACGGAGAGATCCTTGCCGGTGGCCTGCGGCAAAGAGAAGGGATTTCGGTCGGCAGGTGCGGCGGGAGCGGGGAAAGGCTGCCTCTGGAGGGAATCCGTATCATCGACCTGACCCACAGCTGGGCCGGACCGCACAGCACTCGTCTGCTGGCCGATTTCGGCGCCGAGGTGATCAGGATCGAATATGTGCGGCGACTGTGTCCCTTGCGGGGCGGCAAAACCGAGGACCAGATGTACGAAAAACATCCCATGTGGTTCCAGGTCAACAGGAACAAGCGATCCGTAACCCTGGATCTGACACGGGAAAAGGACCGGCGGGTTCTGAAGGAACTGGTGGCGGTGGCCGATGTGGTGATCGAGAACTCCCGCACCGGGGTTCTGGATCGTTTCGGATTGAACTACCGCGTGTTTTCTGAGCTGAAACCTGATATCCTCATGCTTTCCATGCCTGCCTTTGGTTGCACCGGTCCCTGGGCTGCCTTTGCCGGCTACGGCGCCACCATTGAGGCTTTGAGTGGCATCCAGTCCCTGACCGGTTACGAGCCGGGAGGAAAGCCATTTCGAATCAAGGAAATGGATATCTCCACCGGCGTCATGGCTGCCTGCGCGGTCATCACCGGCCTGGTATACAGGCAGCAAACCGGCAGGGGCCAGCATATCGACTTTTCCCAGCTCGAGGCCATAACACATGCCAATATCGGCGAGCACCTGCTGGAATTTGTCATGAATGGGAACCAGCGCCCGATCATGGGTAATCGGCACCCCCGCTATGCTCCCCGTGGCTGTTATCCCTGCAAGGGGGAGGATCGGTGGCTGGTAATCAGTATTGCCGGCAACGAAGAGTGGCAGCGATTCTGCCGGGCCTGCGGCCTGGAGCATCTGCTGGAAGATCCCCGTTTTGCGGATCACGAGGCACGGCGCAGACACCACGACGCCCTTGATGAGGCCATCGCGCAGTGGAGTGTGCAGCAGGAGCATCGCCAGGCAATGACTATGCTCCAGGCCCAGGGTATCGCCGCCGCTGCTGTCCTGGATGTCTCGGACCTGGCTGTCGATCCGCATCTTGCTGCGCGCGATTACCTGGTTCAGGATGTTCCCGGCAGTGACGCTCCCTTTCCTGGCATGCCCTTCAGGCTGTCCCTGGGAGCTGGCACCATCCGTTGGCAGGGCCCGTGCCTGGGCCGCGACAACCGCTATGTTCTCACCGAATTGCTTGGACATCCGGAAGAGGAAGTGGAACCTGTCAATGAAGAGGATATCGGTACCGCGTTTGATCCCGAATAAGGGATTGATTCGGCATGCCGTAGCATGCGGAGGAACCTGGAATCCATGACGATCATGTCCAATCCGAAAACCGTACCCGGCCTGACGGCGAAAAACTTCCGCAAGATCGCTGAAAATGGATTTGGTGACCGGAATAACGCCTATCCGCATTCCATGTGTCAGTTCGGGGAGCATCTCTACGTCGGCACCACCCGTGACA
Organism: Desulfobulbus sp.; assembly: GCA_011051875.1. Taxonomy (GTDB): domain Bacteria; phylum Desulfobacterota; class Desulfobulbia; order Desulfobulbales; family Desulfobulbaceae; genus DRKI01. Next base: position 2,726 of record DRKI01000207.1, read on the forward strand.
ACCTGCATATGCGGGGCGTTGGCCAGGATCCGAACCGGGTTGGCGCCATCTGGCCGGTCAAGCTGCCGGAACGGATCTGGGATATGGATCTGCGGGCCCAGATATGGCGCTACAACCTGCACAGCGGCGGTTGGCGCAAGGTCTACACCTCTCCCATGGTGCGCGGCATGGAGGGGTTCGATGTGCCGCAGAGTGTGGGCTTCCGGGCCATGGCCGTTTTCCAGGGACGTTCCGACCCAGCCCCGGCGCTTTACGTCCCCACCTGGGCGACCCACCAGCGGCCCGAGACGCTGTTGCTTCGCTCCGAAGACGGCCTCCATTATGAGGTGGTCAGCGAACCAGGCCTGGGGTTGCCCGATCCGAAACCACGGGTGCTGCGGGGCCTGATCGCTTTCAAGGGTCGTCTGTTCGCCACACCGGCCATGGGGCCCAAGCGGCGGGAGCCCAACATGGCGGGGGTCATGCTGATCGTGACCAGTGAGGATCCGCGCAGCGGCAGATGGGAGCTGGCCTGCGAGCCCAGGTTCGGCAACCCTAACAATCTGACCGTCTTCCACATGGAAGTGTTCAATGGCTTTCTCTATGCCGGCACCATGAACATCAACGAGGGCTACCAGGTCTGGAAGACTGACGGTGAGGGAAAGCCTCCCTTCCGCTGGCGCAGGGTCCTGACCCGTGGCGCCTACCGGGGGCAAACCAATCAGATCGCCATGACCCTGCGGGCCTTTGGTGACCATCTCTACGTGGGCAGCGCCATCCAGCATGGCGGCTATGACCGGAACAACCGCATCGGGCCGGCCCCGCAGGAACTGGTGCGCATCAACCGCGATGATTCCTGGGACCTGGTGGTAGGCGAACCGCGGCTCACCCCGGATGGCCTCAAGGTGCCCATCAGCGGACATGAAGCCGGGTTCGGCAATGTCTATGGCGGCTACATCTGGTCCATGTGCGTGCACGAGGGCTGGCTCTACCTCGGCACAGCCGTCTGGTCGGCTTTTCTCCGCTACGTGGACCGGTCGCGCTGGCCGTCGCACCTGCAGCGTATATTCACCCCCAGGAAGGTGGAGCTGATCCTGAAGAACTTTGGCGGTTGCGATATCTGGCGGAGCCGGGACGGTTACCGCTGGCTGCCGGTGACGGAAAACGGTTTTGATAACGAGTACAACATCGGTATCCGCAACATGGTCTCCACCGACAAGGGCCTGTTTGTCGGTGCAGCCAACTCGTTCGCGCCCGAGGTGGCCGTGCAGAAGGTCGCAGGCTGGCGGTATGAGGATAATCCCAAAGGCGGCCTGGAGATATGGCTGGGCAGCCGGGCGGAGCGGGGAAGGCTGCCCGCATCGGTGGAGGGAGCCGGTGGGTATGGCTGCAGTCCCCTGATGACCCGGTCCAGGAAAGAGGATGTCCTGCTCGAACGGTTTATGGATCAGTTCTTTGGCTGCAGCGGTTTCCGGAATTTCGGCTACTGGACAGAGGCCATCTCTGAACCAGAGGCTGCCTGCCGCAACCTGCTCGACGAGATGATGGCCTTCCGGCCTGGGAACCCGGGGCGGCTTGTCGATGTGGGTTGCGGAACCGGGGCCACCACAGCGTATCTGCACGCACGATTCTCCGGCAGGGAGACCATCGGTGTGACCGGTGAACGGAAGCTCCTGGACCAGTGCCGCCGGCACGACAGCGAGATCCTGTTTCGGGCCAGCCGTCTGCCCGGCATTGCGCTGGATTCCGGATCAGCTGATATGGTCACCTGGTGTAAAGGTATCTGGCAGCTCGGCTCTAGGCCGGCCCTGGTTCGGGAGGCCTTTCGCCTGCTCCGGCCCGGTGGTGCTCTGATCTGTTTTGACCTCATCAGAGAATCCGGCAAGGGGAGATGGCTTCCGTTTCCCCTGGCTGAACCGACGCTGGTACGGAGCCGGGAGGAATATGAACGGATCCTGGCGAAGACAGGATTCACCCACATCCGCATGGTCGATGTAACCTATGAGACACTGGTCAGTTTCCACCTCCGCTTCGCCATGTTTTTCGATCTCAAGAAATACAGCGGCGAGATGAGCGAAGAGCTTTATCGCCAGCTGGAGGAAAAGATGCTGCTGACCATCGGGGTACGCGAATGTTACATTATCTTCGCCGAAAAACCGGGGGAAGGGGAGTGATATGAAAGAACTGCCGATTGTACTCATATTGCTCCTGATCGCTGTGGTCGTTGCCCTGCCCGCGGTGGCCGCCGAAAGGCAGATCGTTGTCCGGCCCAGCATGGACGGGGTGCGGATCCCGCTACGCGACGGCAAGGCATTGGCCGCGGACATCTACCTGCCCCAGCGGCAGGGAAAGTTCCCGACCATTCTCATCATTACCCCCTACAATCGGAAGCTGATGGGCGCGGCTCTACCCGATCCCAAGCTGAAGGGCACCCTCTTTTTTGATCGGGAGGAGTATGCCATCGCCATCGTGGACTGGCGCGGGTTCTTCGGTTCAAAGGATGCCCGCTCCAGCGGTGCCAAGCCGGGAAAAGACGGGTACGATGTGGTCGAGTGGATCGCCGCCCAGCCCTGGAGTAACGGCAGGGTGGGCATGTGGGGACCATCCGCCCTGGGGAAGATCCAGTTTTACACCGCCATTGAAAATCCGCCGCACCTGGTCTGTGGGGTGCCCATGGTCAGTGAGTTCGGCTACAGCTACGGTCAGTTCTTTCACGGCGGTGTTCTCAAGAAGGCCTATGTTGACACGGTGACCCGGGTTGGTTTCAACCTGGACCGGGTCAAATCGCATCCCACGGACGACCGGTTCTGGAAGGCCGTGGCTGAAATGAAGCAGACCTCGAGAATCGATATTCCCCTGCTCTTGATCAGCGGCTGGTACGATCTCTATACCGACGGCGTTCTGTCGACCTGGCGGGATATCAGAACCAACGGCGGGCCGCGGGCCCGCGAAAACGTGCGCCTGCTTATCGGTCCCTGGGATCATTCCCACACAGGTAAACTGAAACAGGGTGATCTGGAGTTCCCTAACGCAGAAGGATACGATCTCGTCGAGGCAAGGCGTTTTTTCGACTACTGGCTGCGGGACCGGAAAGACAATGGCTGGCAGGAACGACCCAGGATCCTCTACTACCTCCTGGGCGCCGATACCTGGCAGGGGCTCGCTTCCTGGCCACAGCAGCCCGATATCGAGTATGCCTGCTATCTGAGTAACGGCGGAACCCTCACTGACAGGCTCGAATCCATTGCGCCGCTCAAGGAGTGTTATCTCTACGATCCTTCGAACCCCTCTCCCACCATCGGCGGCATGACTGTCTACAAGTTCTGGGATCCCACCGCTCCCAAGGTCTCGTCCGGTCCCAAGGACCAGCGGCCGGTGATGCAGGGGCGTAGCGACTACCTGCTCTTTACCGGCAAGGTCCTGGATGCGCCGCGTGAGGTCCGGGGCAATCCTCTGGTGGACCTTTTCATTTCCTCGGACCGGGTGGACACCGATTTCGCCGTCCGGCTCTGCGATATCTATCCCGATGGCCGTTACATCCTGGTCACCGACGGTATCCAGCGTGTCTCCCTGCGCATGGACGGGGCACGGCCTGAATATATCACGCCGGGGAATATCTACCGGCTCACGGTGAAACTGTCCGTGACCGCCTGGTCCTTCCAGAAGGGCCACCGGATCGGAATCATCATCACCTCTTCCAACTATCCGCGTTTCGCCGTCAATCCCAATCTGGACCGGCCCCGGCTCTTTGCCACCTCCAGGCTGTTTGTGGCCAGGAACTGTGTCTGGTCCGACAGTGGCAATCCCTCGGCCTTGCGGCTGCCGGATTTTTCTGAGGCGGGCCGGCCGGCCGGCGGACCGCCGGCCACTGTAAAACGGTTTCTTGCCAACTGAGCAGCGGCCAGGGAGGAGAGGAAGACAAGCAAAGGAAATGGGATGAGCGAATCCAGGAGTGAGATGAAGGAACAGCAGGCAGTGGATGTGGACGTGGAGGCACTCGTCCAGGGCTATGACGGGGTGATGTTCAATCCCGCCCTCCACGAATATCTGGGTAACTCCGACTTTCTCAACTACGGTTACTGGGACGAGTCCACGACCAACCAGAAGGAGGCCTCGGAGCGGCTGATGGAAAAGCTGATCGCCCTGATACCGGAAAAACAGGGTCCCATCCTTGATGTTGCCTGCGGCATGGGCGCCTCCACCCGGTATCTTATGCGCTATTACCGACCCGAGGAGATCTACGCGATCAATATCTCCGCCAGGCAGCTTGCCCGGGCATCGGAAAAAGCTCCCGGCTGCACGTTTCGCGAGATGAACGCCACCAGGCTCGATTTCAGAGACTGTTTTTTCGGCTCGGTGCTCTGCGTTGAGGCCGCATTTCATTTTGAGACCCGGCTCGATTTCTTCCGCGAAGCATACCGGGTACTGCGGCCGGGCGGTACCCTGGTCCTTTCTGATATCCTGATGCACCGGGAAGCGGAGGAACGGCGGAGTTACCGAACGGTCAGGAATTATGTCCCCGACCTGGACGCTTATGCCGGCCAGCTACAACAGGCCGGTTTCCGCCGGGTCAGTGTGGAAGATGTCACGGTGCCCTGCTGGCACGGACATTACTGGAGCGTGGTCAACTATTTTCACCAGAAATTTCTGACCGGCGAGCTGGATTACGAGGGACTGCAGTACAGCCTGGATCGGACCTACAAGGTGGTTGGGGATATCGATTACTATATCCTCGCCGCTGGCCACAAGCCCTGACCCGGCGGAGAACTATGGAGATGAAGAGCCCCAATCCGGCCGCGGATTTACCGGCCAATCCTGTAGGGGAGCGGTACGACCGCATGGTGGATAGCCCCATGCACTGTCGCTATTACGAAGACAGCGATTTTCTGAACTACGGCTATTGGGACGAGACCACTGCCGGCCAGAAGGAAGCCTCGGAACGGTTGGTGGAAAAGCTGCTTGATTTCCTGCCCGTGCGGCAGGGGCGGGTCCTGGATGTGGCGTGTGGCAAGGGAGCTACCACCCGTTACCTGTGTAGGTACTTTCGGCCGGCACAGATTACGGGGATCAATATCTCTGAAAAACAGGTGTCCATCGCCCGCCGCAATGCTCCAGATTGTGACTTCCGGGTCATGGATGCCACCAGGCTCGATTTTGCCGACGCAAGTTTTGATGTGGTCCTCTGCGTGGAGGCGGCCTTCCATTTTCGCACCAGGCAGCGATTTTTCCATGAGGCGTGCCGCATACTCAAGCCGGGCGGTTGGCTGCTGCTCTCCGACATCCTCATGTGCAAGGAGGCGGAAAAACGCCGCAGATACCGGCACGAGGAGAACTATGTCCGCGATGAATCGGAGTACCGGCGGCAGCTGGAGGCCGCCGGCTTTGCCCGGGTGGAGCTGGTCGATGCCACCGAGGCCTGCTGGAAGGGCCATTTCATGAACGTGGTCAGGTTTTTTCATGAACAGTACTTTGCCGGCGAGATCTCCCGGCAGCAGCTGGCCGACCACCTGCGGCTTTCCTACGACCGGGTCCCTGATACGGAAAAATATCTCCTGGTCGCTGCCATGAAACCGGGGCCGCCCGCGGGCGCCCCAGAACCCTGAGGTACAGCCGTGTGCGCCGTTGAAGTCAA
>DRKI01000208.1 GCA_011051875.1 Desulfobulbus sp.
AAGCGGAAACAGCGAGACCCGGACCTGGCCAATGCGGAAATCGCCATCAAGCGGGCCGCGCAAAAGGCACGCGAGAACGCCCGCAAGGCCGGAGTGCCGGTGGTGATAATGAAAAACGGTGAGATCGTGGAAGAGACTGAGACCGGTCACCCACGCCCGGTCCAATGAGAAATGGGGGGCGATAAATGGGGGCGGACAGTCACGTCCAGGGGGATGATGGTGATGCTTGCGTCACTGCCCTGCAGGTAAAAGGTGGTTGAGTGCTGCAGGTGTTGTTGCCTGGGATAGACCAAGGCCAGCCGGTCTGTTCCGTAGCGCATGGCATAGCCCGCCATCTGGTAGAGATCTGCCTGCGAAATTCCCAGCTTCTTCTCCCGGTCATCAAGGAGTTTCCACTTGGCATCGGCAATGGACACGATACGGGACTTGTGATCGAAAAAGACCATGTCGGGCTTCATGAGAAAGACCTGATCGTCGCGGTCTTCCCTCCACACCATGTACTTGCATGGCCCCTGCGTCCGGAGCCGCAGCCCCTCTGCCCGGGCCAGGTCCCTGAAGATATTGGCCGCATAGGCTTCAAACAGCCGGTTCATGTCAAAGAGCAGGGTGGCGCAGGATGCGTGGCCGGTGACGACATCCGGGTGCAGGCCCTGGAGGAACCAGCGGCACTGTCTGAAGATATCCCTGTAACGGCTGGTGGAGCGATCAAAGTACAGGTTTTCGAGGGTCTCCGTGGTTACCGGGACGTCCCGGACCGCCTCAAAGCGGAAAAGGAGTTCGTTCAAGCGCTTTTTGACCGCGATCCCGCCGGACAACCGCGTCATGGCCCGAAGCACGTGCCGGATGACCTGGTTGTGGCGGTTGTCCACGCTCAGTTCGTCGTATCGACAGTAGAGTCGTTCCCTGTGGGCAAGGTTGTGTTTGAGCTGCTGTTCCACCTGCAGCCGTCCCCGCAGAACATGAAGGTTCGCATTCCGTTCAACATAGTGGCGGATCATGCCCTGCGTGAGTTCGGCCTGGAGCTGATCGCAGAAATGGAGAAGAAAGACATCCAGCAGACTATGCCGCTGCAGGGCAATATCCGCTGCACCCCCACGGCGGGTCTTCAGCAGGCGTGCCTTGGTCAGCATGCGGATCAGGGCGGAACGGCAGGCCCCGGGTTCATTCTCCCTGCCGTGAATTTTCGGCAGGATCTCCAGGGACAGGTCCCCCAGGGAGATCACTCCGCAATAGTGGGCGAATTTGACCGAGCGGTGGCGCCAGGAAAAGGTCTGTGCCGGCAGCCGGTTCTCCAACTTGGCCAGGAGAGTGGCATGGCGGGTGGCAAGTGCCTTCTGGCCCCTGGACCGTTTGCCAAGGATGGGCAGGGATTCATGTTCGACGAGGGCGATCGATTCCACGGTCAGCCAGGCAGCTCATAGATTTTCCGAATCGATTCCGGAGTGATGTCATCCCGGGGTGCCACGCGGTATTCAACCAGATCCTCGTAGTCATCGTGGTCAAAACCCAGGATGTCCACCTCGCTGACGGTTTCGTGGCAGATGATCTGTGGTTCCAGTTTCTCGCCAGCCGGTCCGACATCGCGCAGCACGAGCTGGATGCGATGCCAGTCGTCGTAGAAATATTCCTGGAGCAGGGGAACGACCTGGTCCAGGAGAACATCCCGGAGTCCCGGGAAATCCCGCACATTGATAAAATAGGCATGTCCCAGGGTCATGTCGCGGTTCAGGAGGAAACGGATTCGCCGGTTCATGGCATTCAGGAGCGCACGCAGGTTGATGACCCCGCCTTCACCATCCTCGATATAGCCGTCTCCACGGGAACCGCTGATCAGACCGGCGTCCGGCATGAGTTCCCGGAACCTGAACCGACGGCGCAAGGCGGTGTCCAGCAGGGCGATGGAGCGGTCAGCCGTGTTCATGGTCCCGTACAGGTCGAGGTTCTTCGGTACCCCGAAAAGGGTGCCGGAATAGGGCAGGGTTACCTCCATGCCCGCTACCTTTTTGCCATCCTCGGAATATTCCGCCCGCTTGTCCGTCTCTATCAGGGTAATCAGTTCGCCAAAGATCTTGGCGATATTGCCGCGATTGATCTCGTCGATGAAGATCGCGTACCGTTGCCCCGGATCGGCCTTGGCCTTCTGGGCAATCCGCCTGAAGACACCGGCGACAACCGCATAGGAGAGCTCTCCGCTGTCTTCATCCTGCATCGGGCGGATCCCCTCGACAAAATCCTCATAGCTGTAGGCCTGGTGAAAGGTCACGAACTCGTAGCGTTTCTGGGCCGACTCTTTCTGCGGCCCTTTTCGCAGGGATCGGGCAAGCTCCACCTGGTCGGCGCACTCTTCTTCCCATTCGCCGGCCAGGAACCAGAAACTGTTGCTGTCCTTGTCAAAGACATTGGGCGCGCTTCTGTTTTTGTACTGGACAGTGGCTGATTCCTCGCGGGCATGGAGCTGCAGCGTGCCCCAGACCGTCTGGGCCACATTCCGGTCCCGTCCCATGGCGCGGGCCTTCAGGCGGATGAATTCGTGCTCGACAATATCCCGGACCTTGGCCTTGCGGCCGAGATCGTACAACGCGGCAAAGATGGCGTCGAACCAGCGGACCTCGAGAAGTTTCTGGATCAACCACGCCTCGCGGCGGATGTTTTCCTTTCTGCCGCTGTATTGCCTGATCAGTCTGCCGAGCTGGTATGTCTTTCCGGTGCCCGGCGGGCCATAGAGGATGAGGTTGGTGGGCTCGGTTATCCCGCCATTCCGGAGGGTATCGGGCTTGATCACTTCCTCCCAGAGCTTTTCCAGTATCCCGGCGGAGCGGCGGCTGATCTCGATGCCGGAAGAGTGCGGAGCCCAGTCCTGCTGGTCAATGGTGATTTTTTTCAGATCATCGGTGCTCAGGTAGGGATCGTTGTGCAGGGGGTCCTGGATGCGGGTGAATTCCACGTCCACGTACCAGCGGGCCTCTCCTGCCTCGTCAGCAGAGGCGGCCTCATAAGGGGCGCTTACGATATTGCCCGTGGCGATGATCCCGGTGGGCGGGATACCGGCCCTGGCGAGATAGGCCCTGTCTCCAACGGCAACACTGCGACTGCCACAAGGCCAGCGAAGGGTGACGGTTCTTCCGGCATGGGTGGCCTCCCGGTTCCTGGCCAGGTCCTGCCACGGCCAGGAACCAGGGTTCCAGGTCAGGAGCCAGGAGACATTCCTGCTTTCTCCCCAGAGATCACGCAGGGGCGGCTCATAGAAGTCCAGCTCGGTTGTGCCGTAGACCTCTTCCTGCTGTTGCCTGATTCCGGCAAGTTCCCGGTCCAACTCCAGGGCCGTCATCCCGTTGACCCGGGCCATGGACCTGCCGCTGAAGTCTGCCACGATTCTGCGACGATCCATGCCGCTGAAGATACGTTCAAAGCTGTCCGGAAAGAGCAGAAAAAGCAGCATGTGACGAAACTGCCTCGTATTGCACTCGGGTATCTGCTCCAGCCATTCGGCCATTTTCCATCCGTCATGAAGCAGCGTTTCCTGTTCGGGCTTTGGAAGCTGCCTGAGAGCGAGCAGGACACGGATGATGAATATGAGTTCCCGCCACCTGTTGGTATTGTACGCGGTCCCGGCGCTGCCGATGCCGGCGAGGACAGCATCCGTAAGCCAGGGAGTGTCGTGGGGGAATGGCTCTTCCGACCATCCCCATACCGTCTTGATTCCTTCCCGCTTTGTGGCCGCAGTGACATTGCTCGGACACAACAGCAGGATCCACAGGAGTTCGGCGGCAAGCTGCTTGACTCTGGGACCTGTTGGTGTGATCTGCGAGGAGAGTTTGTCGAAAAAGTTTCCCGTACCCTCGTCAAGCTGGTGAACGAAGTATTGATCCAGTTCCCGGAAATACTCCTGCCTCCAGAGGGAATTTACACCGAATACGGATTCTTCTCTCAGCAGAGCGCTTTGCCGCCAGTGGTCGGCTGCCTCGAATATGGCCTTTGCATCTACGGTTCCAACATATCTGCTCATGGATACATTCCTTGGTAGGCGTGTTTCGCCACAGAGGACAGAGAGGGCACGGAGACAAAAGAGGAGAGGATCCCCTGAGGTAAAAACAAGAGAAAATCCGTCATTGCAGTTCTCCTCTTTCCATCCGGTCCCAGGCATCCAGGACGAGTCGGCGGGTACGGTACTCGCCGAATTCGCGGAGTTCCTTGTTCTTTAGGACACGGCGAGATAGGTGAGCTGATAACCGGCGCTACGCCGTTTTTTTTTAAGCTTTTCGGTTTGGAGGAGAGAGCGTAACAGAGCGTCAATTGAAAGAATACCCAATTTTCAGGAGCAATGGTACTGCTGATTGGAAAAGATTTTTGGATCCGGTCGATGCGGCGATAAAAAAACCTTGCATTCGGGAAGAATAAAAAAAACACCCCGGCCGCAGGAGCGACCGGGGTGCTGTCTGTTGCGGTCTTTGTGGGACCGGGATTTACATGCCGAGGACGGCGCCAAACCATGCCTTGGCCAGGGCGATGGGGCCGCCGGTC
>DRKI01000209.1 GCA_011051875.1 Desulfobulbus sp.
AAACATTCCGAAAGGTTCGCTTGTTCAAGATTTGCTCTATAAAAACTAGTATTTCTTAGCTTTGCTCCGGTGAGGTTAGCTTTTTTCATATTGGATTCATCAAACTCAGCCCAGGTCAAATCCGCTTCATATAATCTTGCACGAAACAGATTTGCTCTTCCAAATTTCGTGCCCCTTGAAATGGTAAAAGGTAAATAAGCGTTGCTCAAATCTGCATCAACGAAATAAGCACCAGAAAGATTTGCTTTCTCAATATTGGTAAAATTTAGTTTTGCTCTAAATAATTCAGCATTCTCCAAATTCGAGCCATAGAGTACAGTTCTGAATAGATTCGCACTACCAAGTTTGGCTCCTTTCAGATCAGCTTTCCCCAAACTTGCTTCAACAAGCTCAGCTCCATAAAGTTTAGATTCTTGTATTTCTGCTCTATCGAGGTTCGCTCCGATTAAAGTGGTATGACAGAGATTGATTTTATTCAGATTGCATCGACTAAAATTAACATTGTCCAGGTTCATGTTGCTTAAGTCTGCCTCACTTAAATCAGGGTAAATTGAAGGATTTTCTCGTCTCCAATTATTCCACCAGTATACACCTTCTTGAATACGATTTAAGTGATTGCTATTTGCCATATCTTATCTTTGCCTGTTCACATAACATTGTTAATAGGTGGAAAATTTCCATCATATTGGAGGTAATAGATGGTTGATATTTCCGCTTATTGTGATATTAAGGCTACGAAAGCGGAAAAAACAGCCCCTGTTGTGTCCATTTATTGCGATTTCCTCGGTGTTTTCCACATATTTTGATATTAAGTGGCTAATATGGAAAATAACCCCGGTTTCCGACCCAATCCAGAACTGAAGCTGATGGATCAGGTGCGGGAGGTGCTTCGGTATTATCATTATTCGTACCGGACCGAGAGCGCCTACTGTCAGTGGATTCTGCGCTATATCAAGTTCTACGGCGGCAGGACGCATCCACGCGAACTTGGGGCCGGGCACGTGGAGCGTTTTCTCTCTCATCTTGTGGTGGATGGCAAGGTTTCTGCTTCCACCCAGCGCCAGGCGCTCAATGCCCTGGTCTTTCTCTACCGCCGGGTTCTATTTATCCCTCTGGAGGACAGGATTGCACCGATCAGGTCAAAGACGTCCAGGCGGCCGCCCGTGGTCCTGACCGGCGAAGAGGTGCAGCGCCTGTTTCTGCACATGGATGGCACCCATCTGCTCATGGCCAAGCTGATCTACGGTTCAGGGATGCGGCTGATGGAGTGCATCCGCCTGCGGATCAAGGACGTGGACTTCGGTCAGCGGAAGCTGTATGTCAGGGGAGGGAAGGGCGGTAAGGACAGGGTTACCGTCCTGCCTCCGAATATTATTGACGAGCTGCAGCACCAAATTGCCAGGGTGACGGCCCTGCATCATCGGGATCTGGAAGAGGGCTTCGGCGAGGTCTACCTGCCTGCGGCCCTGGCACGAAAATATCCGAATGCGGCCAGGGAGACCGGCTGGCAGTATGTCTTTCCGGCCAGAAAACGGTCTGTGGATCCGCGTTCCGGCGTTGAGCGGCGTCACCACGTTCTGGAATCAGGGCTGCAGAAGGCGGTCAAGCGAGCGGCCCGGCGGGCCGGGATCACCAAGAGGGTGGGGTGCCATACCCTGCGGCACAGTTTTGCCACCCACATGCTGGAAAAAGGGGTGAATATTCGGCGCCTGCAGGAGCTTCTCGGTCATGCCGATGTCAAGACAACCGAGATCTACACCCATGTCATGAAGAAGGATCTCGATTCCCTGCCCAACCTGCTTGATGATGTATTGTCTTGAGGATGTCGCAATGCAGCAACTGTATTCAGCGCCATCTATATCATCTTTTTCTTTATGTTTCAAGGAAGTTATGTGCGTTACAGTCAAAACCGTTGCGGCACAACGATTTTTTCTTGTCTGCCCGTGTCGCCGGGCGGCAACTTCCGTGGGCAGGAGGTGACTATCATGCGGATCGTTATATTTGAGCAGAACGGCTCCGGCAGCCACAAGGTCTCCGGAATCAGGCGGTATGGCAAGGATCTGGAGATCAGCCGCCGCATCTCCATCGATCAGGCCCTGCCCGAGTTTGTCGATGACCCGCAAGACTATATTCCGGATGATTTCGAGGCCGACCTGGTGCTCGACTACCTGCGCCATCCCGATCTGTCCCATCACCTGGCCAGGGTCTGCGCAGAACGGGGGATCCCGCTGGTCGCCTCGGGCAAAAAGAGCGAGAGCGCGCTGACACCGTTTACCTGCTGTGGCCTCGGGCATCACCGGCGGCTGGGAGTGTATGGCGAACAGTTCGGTTTTCCCGAGTTCCGGGTCAGCCTCGACGGCGACAGGATCGCGGCCCTGGAGGTCCTGCGCGGTGCTCCCTGCGGCGAGACCTGGGAAGTGGCACCCCGGGTGGTCGGCATGGAGGTGGAGGAGGCTTTGAGTTTTCTGCCCAGGGAGATCCAGTACCGTTGCTCAGCCGACCCCAGCGGATTTGACCCGGTGACCGGCAAGAGTCCGCTCCATTACGCGGGATATGTGCACAGGGCCGCGCTGCGCAAGGCTGTGGATGAGGCCCGGGAGACAGGGGAATAAGTGGAAGCAGAATGTTTCATCTTACTTGACAGCACTGATGGCTATATGCTAAAAAAATAACGAAAAATTAAGAAAACCTGACCAGACGACACGTCCTGCTCGCCCGGGCGCAATCTGCGCCTGGCGCCTCTCCTGACCAGCAGGCGCCTCCTGATTTTTCCAGTGCAATGATAAAAGACGAAAAGCTTACCCAGGTCCTGGACACCCTCCACAAGCTCACTTCAGGCGTTTTTTCCGATGCCATTCAGCGCAAGCTGATCCTCGACAATCTCAGTGAAGGGGTGCTCACGGTCGATACCGATCTCAAGATCGTCACCTTCAACAAGGCTGCCGAGAAGATCACCTCCATTTCCGAACAGGACGCGGTGGGCAGGTTCTGTCCCGAGATTTTCAGGTCTCCGGACGGTGATGATTTCTGTCTGCTCGGCCAGGTGCTGGAGCAGCGCAAACCCGTGCGCCAGGTAACCCGCCACCTGCTGGTGGATGAGCACACCATTCCGCTTCTGGTCAGCGCCTCGCCCCTGGTGGACTCCTCGGGCACCCTGATCGGCGGCATCCAGTCTTTCCAGGAGATCACCGAGATCTTCCACCGCCAGTTGATCCTGGATTCGATCTTTGACGGCGTCTTCACCGTTGACCTGGATCAGCGCATCACCTTCTTCAACCAGGCCGCGGTGGCGCTCACAGGGTTCAGGCCCGGGGAAGTCCTGGGGCGCCACTTTGCCGACGTCCTGAAGATGGCGGGCAGCGAACCGCCAGAGCGGTCGGCCCTGGTCCGGGCCATGGAGACCGGCCGGCCCGCCAGCCAGGAGAACGTCTATCTCGAGGTCAAGGAGGGGCGCATCCTGCCGGTCAGCGTCAGCGCCGCGCCGCTCATCGACGCCAGGGGCCATTTCTTCGGCGGTGTGCAGAGCTTCCGCGACAACACCGATCGCATCCAGACCGACCTGATTCTCGATCACGTGGTGGACGGGGTGTTCACCGTGGATCCGCGCGGCAGGATCACCTCCTTCAACCGGGCCGCGGCCAGGATCACCGGCTATGACCCTGAAGAGGTCCTGGGCCGGTCCTGCACCCATCTCTTTGCCAACAGCGAATGCGCGCAGCGTGAACGCGAACTGCTCTCGCCCGAATCCGGGGTGGAGCACTGGATCGACAAGACCATCTACATCCGGGGCAAGAACGACCGCATCGTGCCGGTGGCCATGTCAAGCGTGCCCATGACCGGCCGCGACCGCCAGCTCCTGGGCATGGTCCAGACCTTCCGCGACATCACGGACCGGATCGAGCAGCAGTACATCCTCGATTCCGTGGCCGACGGCGTCTTCACCGTGGACAGGAACTACGTCATCACCTCCTTCAACCGGGCCGCGGAGACGATCACCGGTTATTCGGCCGACCAGGTCCTGGGCCGTCCCTGCCGGGAGGTCTTTGACACCGGTATCTGTACCTCCGGCTGCCCCCTGGCCCGCGCCATCGAGTCCCGTTCCCGGGTCACGGTGGCCGAGCAGGTGATCCACGGCCGCGACGGCGGCAGGATCCCGGTCCAGGTCAGCGCCACCGCCCTGATCGACGATACCGGCAACGTCATCGGCGGGGTGGAGACCTTCAAGGATCTTACCGAGGTCACCCGGTTGCGGCGCCGGCTTTCCGAGGAGAGCAAGAAGACCGGCATCATCAGCCGCAGTCCCCGGATGCAGAAGATTCTTTCGGTCCTGCCCGAGTTCGCCCGCAGCGAGAGCACCATCCTCATCCTCGGCGAGAGCGGGACCGGCAAGGAGCTGATCGCCCAGGTGATCCACAAGCTGAGCCCGCGCAAGGACAAGCCCTTTGTCGCGGTCAACTCCGGTGCCCTGCCCGACACCCTCCTGGAATCCGAGCTGTTCGGCTACAAGGCCGGTGCCTTCACCGACGCGCGCAAGGACCGCAAGGGCCGTTTTGCCGCTGCCGAGGGCGGTTCCCTCTTCCTGGACGAGATCGGCGACATCTCCCAGGCCATGCAGGTCAAGCTGCTGCGGGTCATCCAGAGCCGGACCTATGAACCGCTGGGCTCCAACACGCCGGTCAAGACCGATGTCCGCATCATCACGGCCACCAACCGCAAGCTCGACGAGATGGTCCGCAACAAGGAGTTCCGGGAGGATCTCTACTACCGGCTCAACGTGGTCAAGATCGAGCTGCCGCCACTGCGGGAGCGCATGGAAGACCTGCCCATCCTCATCGATCATTTCATCCAGCGGTTCAACCGCCAGCGCAACAAGAAGATCAGCGGCATCTCGGACGAGGCCCTGGCCATCCTCAAGGGCTATGATTTTCCCGGCAATATCCGCGAACTGGAGAACATCATCGAGTATGCCTTCATCATGTGCCACGATGCGGCCATCCTGCCCCGGCACCTGCCCGAGGATTTTCTCGACCGGAGCAACAGTGGCGGGAAAGCGGTCCTGCGCCAGCCCATGACCCTGGCCGAGGTGGAGAAACAGGCCATCCTGGAAGCGCTGAAACGCAATGATTACAAAAAGATGAAGACCTGCCGCGAACTGGGAATTTCCAAGGATACCCTGCGCCGAAAGCTCAAGGCCTACGGCGTGGATGGAAAACGGCCCTGAGCGGCCGACAGACGAGATACGATACATGGAATGCCCGGCCAAGAATTTCAAGATACCTGTCTATATCATCATTGTCCTGGCAGCGGCCAATATCAACCCCCTGGTTGATATCCTGCTGCATCCGCACATTCCCTACTTCGATGCCGAGCACCTGATCATCGGCGGGTTCATGGCCCTGTTCACCATCGGGCTCATCGGCCTGTTCGAGAGCCGCCGCTGCGACGATATCGACATGGATCTGCCTTCGTTCGAGGGCGTGGGCAAGTACGGCGTCATTACCGGCCTGATCTGGACCGCGGTGATCGCCAGCTCGCTCTTCTGGAACATCAACCTCCAGCAGACCCAGACCCACCAGATCGCACTCAACGAGGCCAAGACCGTCTACGAGAAGGACCATCTCTACTATCGCTGGGCCACCGGCCATCACGGCGTCTTCGTGCCCATCACGAGCAAGACCAAGCCCAATCCCTATCTCAGGCACCTGCCCGAGTACAAGATCATGACCACCGACGGCGTGGCCCTGACCCTGGTCAACCCGGAATACATGATCCGGCAGGTCTACGAGATGCAGACCCGCAGCCACGGCGCCCTGGGCCACATCACCAGTCTTGACCCCATCCGGCCGGAAAACGCCGCCGACCCGTGGGAAACCAAGGCGCTCAAGGCATTTGAAAAGGGGGTCTCGGAGGTGAGCTCGGTGGAGGAGATCGACGGCGAGCCCTACCTGCGCCTGATGCGGCCGCTGATCACCGAGGTCGGCTGCCTGCGCTGCCATGCCCAGCAGGGGTACGAAATCGGCGATATCCGGGGCGGTGTCTCGGTCTCCATCCCGCTCACACCGCTTCTCGCCATCTCCCAGAAGAACATCGCCACCTATGTCATGGTCCACGGCCTGCTCTGGCTACTGGGGATTGTCGCCATCTTCTTCGGCACCAGTTCCATGTCCCGTTCCATCCGGCGGGTGGAGATGGCCGAGGCCCGGACCCGGATGGTGATCGAGAACATGCTCGACGGAGTGATCACCCTCAACGAGGAGGGCAGGATCGAATCCCTCAACTCGGCGGCCTCCAGGATGTTCGGCTACGAGCCCGCCGACGTGGTCGGCCTGCCCCTGGACAACCTGCTCGAGACTGGGACCGACGGCAGGGCCCGCTGGGACGGCGACGCCCTGTCCCTGGCCCGTGGCAGCCTGCGCGAGCTGACCGGCAAGCGCAAGGACGGCTCCTCCTTCCCGCTGGAGCTCAGTGTCAGCGAGATGTCCTTTGGCCGCAAGAAGGTCTACATTGTCATGGTCCGGGACAACACCCAGCGCAAGAAGGCGGAGAACGCACTGCTCAACAGCCAGAAACAGATCATCAAGCAGGAAAAACTGGTCTCGCTCGGCACCATGGTGGCCGGCATCGCGCACGAGATCAACAACCCGGCCCAGGCCATCAGCTTTTCCATGGAGGGCCTGAAGATGAACATCGGTTTTGTCAGGGAACTGCTCGATGCCCTGCAGCCCTGCCTGGAGACCGATGACTCGGAGCTGCCGCCCGCGTGCAGGCGTCTCAAGGAAAAGGCGGCCGAGCTTCGGCTTGACCTGGTCCTGCGTGGCATCAGTGATATCGCCGAGCGCAACATCGAGTCCATCGAGCGCATCGAGCACATCATCAACTCCACCAAGCGCATGGCCCACAGCGACGAGGAATTTGCACTCTGCGACATCAACACCATTGTCAACGACGCCATAACGCTTACCCGCAACCAGATCAAGTACTGCATGAACCTGGAGACCGATCTCGCGCCCGACCTGCCCAGGATCAAGGGTCTGGCCCAGGAGCTCGGCCAGGTCTTCATCAACATGATCATCAATGCGCGCGACGCGGTACAGGCCAAGGGACTGTCCAAGAAGGAGGCCCTGATCCGGATCTCCACCAGCTACCACCCGGAGCAGCAGGAGATCGAGATCCGTTTCGAGGACAACGGTATCGGCATCTCCCAGGACATCCTGGATAATATCTTTGATCCGTTTTTCACCACCAAGGGCGTGGGCAAGGGCATGGGCCTCGGCCTCAATCTCTGTCACCGGATTGTGGAGGCCCACGGCGGCGAGATCCGCGTCGATTCGGTTGTCGGCGAGGGTACAACATTCATTCTGACCTTGAAGGCGGGGGAGAACCAGCAGGCATGAACATACAGCAGAAAGACAAGGCGACCCTGGTCATCGTGGACGATGAGCAGACCATCCTCACTGAACTCGAGATCCTGCTCTGCCGGAGCTACGAGGTCCACACCTTTCTCAATCCCGAGGACGTGGAGGAGTTTGTCGACACCCACCACGTGGACCTGATCGTCTGCGACGAGATGATGCCCGAGATGCGGGGCAGCGAACTGCTGGAACGGTTGCACAGGAAGCACCCCGACATCTGCAAGATCGTGCTCTCGGGCCAGGCCGAGAAGAACGACATCGTCAAGGCCATCAACGAGGGCCATATCTACAGTTTTCTCTTCAAGCCGGTCAACCGGGAGCAGCTTCTCAACGTCATCGAGAACGGCCTGGAGAACCGGATGATGAAACTGCTGCTCGAGGAGCAGAACCGGCAGCTCAAGGATCTGAACGAAAACCTGGAAGAGAAGGTCAGGGAGCGTACGGCCCAGCTTGTCAAGGCCTACAAGCGGTTGGAACAGCTCGATGACAACAAGATGGCCTTTCTCATCTATCTGTCCAACGAAATCAGTTCGCCCCTGGACCGGCTCAAGAAGCTGGCCGAGGTCCTGATCACCTACTTCGGCCTGGCCGGCAGTGACCTGTCGCCCTCGCTGCAGCCGGTGGAAGCGGGAAAACTGGTACAGAAGATCCTGGCCGACCGGCAGGAGACAGTGGACGAAAAGGAGCTGCACGTGGACAACCGGGTGCCGGAGGATCTGGTCATGCAGGCCGATCCCGATTACCTGGAGTTCCTTCTTGCCACCCTGATCGACAATGGACTGGTCTTCTGCAACCGGGGCGGCACCGTGACCATCGACTCCCGCCGGGACGGCGACCGGGTGAGCATCATGGTCAGCGACACGGGGAGGGGATTTGCCCCCGACGACCGGGACCTGCTCTTCCGTCCTTTTGTCCTGCCCCCGGAGAAACGCAATCCGGACGGGTTCGGTCTCAACCTGCCCCAGGCCCGGATCATCATCGACGCCCATGACGGTGAGCTGAGCGCCGAGAGCCCCGGCCCCGGCAGGGGGGCGACCTTCACTCTGACCCTGCGGGGGTGAACCATGGACCAGAGCGTGCAGATTGAGACCCTGCGCAGGGAGAACGAGGAGCTGCGGCAGCGGCTCGCGCAGATGGAGGAAAAGGAGAACCACCTGCACCGGGCCCTGGACCAGGTCCTGGCCTTTTCCAGCCGCCTGGTCCGGACCAGGGATACCGAACGGCTGTACCGCGAGTGCACGGCCATCGGCCGCAGCCTGCTCGACCTCGATTTCTTCTCCCTCATGACCCTGGAGGAGGACCGGCAGGTGCTGGTGATCCGCGACGCCATCGGTTTCCCGGACTCCATGGTCGGCACCTTCAGCCTGGTCAGGGGCCAGGGTCTCTCCACCTGGGTGGTCACCCACAAGACCGCCTCCACGGTGCTCGATTTTGCCGACGAGGACCGTTTCGAGGTGCCCGGTGTGGTGCCGGAGCACGGCATCACCTCGGCCATCTGCGTACCCATGATGATCGGCGAGGAGGTCTTCGGTGTTCTCATCGGCCACAGCCGCAGCCGGCGCCGGTTCAGCAGCGAGGACATCGCCTTGCTGCAGAGTTTCGCCAACCAGGCGGCGGTCTCGATCAGGAACAGCATGCAGGTGGACGCCATCCGCAACCGGGAGATCCTCCTGGAGACCATCATCGAGACCATTCCCCATCCCGTGTTCCACAAGAACCCGGACGGTGTCTACCTGGACTGCAACCGGGCCTTTGCCGAGTTCCTGGGCCTGGAGAAGGAGCAGATCATCGGCGCCACGGCCCATGACATCGCGCCGGCCGAGCTGGCCGACATCTACCAGGAGGCGGACCAGCAGCTCCTTGGCGGCCGGGTGAGGCAGCAGAGTTACGAGACCAGGGTGCGCTATGCCGACGGCACCTTGCGCGAGGTGATCTTCTCCAAGGCCGTCTACCGTGATGCCGGCAGTGACAGGCCCGGCGGCGTGGTGGGCACCATGCTCGACATCACCGACCTGCGCATGGCCGAAAAACGGCTTGCCAGGCGCAAGGCAGAGTTCGAGGCCATCTTCAACGCGATCAAGGACGCCATCATCTTCGTGGACATGGAACGGCGCATCATTGCCGTCAACCCGGCCTTCCGCGACATGTTCGGCTACAACCTGGACGAGATCGCCGGCAGGACCACCCAGCTCTTCTATGCCAACCCGGAGGAGTACCACCACCAGGGCAAGGTGCGCTACAATCCCGACGCCAGGCCCGAGAGCATGGTCTACGAGATGCACTACCGGCGCAAGAACGGTGAGATATTTCCGGCCGAGACCATGGGCGGACAGGTCCGCGACGACGAGGGCCGGATCATCGGCTACCTGGGCGTGATCCGCGACATCACCGAACGGAAGAAGGCGGAAGAGGCCCACCTGCGGCTGCAGCAGCAGATGCAGCACGTGCAGAAGCTGGAGAGCCTGGGTGTGCTGGCCGGCGGCATTGCCCATGATTTCAACAACCTGCTCATGGCCATCCTCGGCAATGCCGACCTGGC
>DRKI01000210.1 GCA_011051875.1 Desulfobulbus sp.
AACAGGGTCCGCAGCCGGGCATGCACATGGGACCAGCGGGACCGCTGCCGGTTGTCGGCCAGGATCCGCTGGTATCCCGCGAGCAGGGCGTACATGTCGCCTGCATAGTCCTCGCGCAGGATGGTCTCCAGGTCCCCGGCCAGCTCATCGGCCTGGCCGGGAGAGGAAGAGGGAAAATTTGCCGCGCTGAGATAGTTGGTCATGGGAATATTCCTCCGGATTGTCCTGCCGCCGGCCGGCCCACCGTTTTTCAGAAGACAATGGTCCACCCGGGGCGACCGGCCTGCTCCCGGGTATAGGAGACCCCGTGCCGCTTGATCCCGGCCCGGTCGAGCAGGGTGATGATGCCGCCCCTGTTGCCGAGCAGGGCGCCGCTGCCGTCCAGGCGCACGACCCCGGTGGCCCCGGGCGCCAGGACAAGATCCCGGATCGGGGAGCGTCGCTTGGAGGCGTCGGCAATGGCCCAGCCGTCGAGCTCCACGGTATCGGGCGAGGCATTGAGCAGGGTCACGGTCTCGAGACCGGCATCCGGCCCGGCCGGGTTGACCAGGGCGCCGACGATCCGGACGGCTGCCACGTCTTCGGCCTCTTCGAGACACTGGCCGGTCTCGTCGTCGGTATGCCAGCACTGGGACTGGAAGGCGAGAAAAAGGGCCACCCACTGCTCGGGCCATACCTGGGTGCCATTCTCCTCCATGGCCGGAAAATGAATCAGCAGGGCCCCGTCCTGCCAGACACCGTTATCACCGGCAAAGCGGCCCGCGCTGCCCTGGTTCATGTGGATGTCATGGATGCCGTTGCCGGGCAGGAACCCGAAGTAGCGGTCCTTTTTCTGGGGCTCCGGCCCCCAGCGGGCGCCAAAGGCGTAGACCACGGCCTGTGCGTCGCCGATGGCGCGGCGGATATAGGTGTCGATCTTCTCGTTGAGATCGTTGTCCGGGCCGGGGATGGAATGGGCAAGGGGACGCATGTCGACCCGGTCAAAGAGGTTGCCCCGGATATAGTCCAGAGCGACCCCGCCCGGATTCCTCGCCAGGCGGGTGAACCCGTATGGCTGCCTGACCAGGTCCTCGAGCAGCGGATGGCTGAAATGCTCATCCATGCAGAAGAGCAGCTCGGAAGGCGCCAGTCTGGATTTCACGTTGATCGCGATGCGGTAGTCGGTCATGTCATCGACAAGATGCACCTGGTAATGGGGGCTTGCGCCAACCCCGGCCCGGCTGTCGATCGCCTTTCCCTTCAGCACGCCGTAATTCGGTATTGCCATGTGGTTACGTCCCCTTGTGTGGCGGTGCCGGCAGGGCAACAGGCCGCCTGTTCAGTTACCGCCACGGTCCGGCCGGAAGGTTCCTGCCGGCATCCGCCGGACCGGTGAATGCCTCAAAGCCCGAACTGCTTGCTGTCCACCCACTTCATGCTGAGAATGGACCAGAAATCCTGGGCCAGCTTGCTGGTCACGTACTTGTAGGGCAGCCAGCCGTAGCCGTTGTCGCCCCAGGAGGCGCCCCAGGAGTTGCGGATCAGCAGGGCACCGGTGGTCGAGGTGCCACAGCGGGTGTTTTTGATCTTCCTGCCGTCATCATAGCCCACCGCGACAATGGCATGCCCCCACTGGGCCTGCTCGCCAGGACAGGGATAGGGAATGCCGCCGGTGACATTGGTGGCCTCGAAGGAGGGGAACCCGAAGAATCCGAACATGGAGGGGATGCCGGCGGCCAGGTAGGCCTTGACCCTGTTGAGCACGGTCTCGCCAGAGACATTCGCGCCCATGGGATCATGACAGAAATACCTGAGGGCCTCGAAGTTGTCGGCAACCGCATAGACGAAGCCGGGCGGTTCCCGGTCAAAGTCTGGATCAGCGTCTGTATAGGGCCAGTATTTCTCGTTCGGCACGCCGCACAGGGCGAGCGCTCCCATGGTGTTCCTGAGCCAGGCGCCGGTATCGCCGGTCACGCCCATCAGGTTGCGGGTCGTCTTGTAGACAAAGAGGCGGGAGCCGTCGATGTACTTGCCAAAGGCGCGGTTCTGGAAATACTCCACCACCCCTACCGCGGCATTGGCCGTGCACGAACCCAGCCTCTTCTGGTCCTCCACCGGTGAACACCAGGCGCGGAGATCGACATCCGGCGGCAGGGCCTTCATCTTCTTCTGACTGGTGGCAAGCCCGAGTTTCTTGCTCATCTTGGCGATCTCCGGAACCTTGTCGGTATAATCCCGCAGGTCCGGCATGGGGGGCAGCCAGCCTGTCCCCACCTCTGCTCCCGTGGCAGCCAGTGTCACCTTCCTGTACAACGCATTCATGTTAACCTCCTTCGCTCCTTACCTTGAAAAAACACCCCGTACGTCCGCCAACGGCAGCACGGCGAAAAGAACAACGCCCATGCAGCCGGCGGCCGACCCCATCTTTTCCCACAAGCGGATGCAAGAGGGAACCGCCCCTGGCGGACCGTTCAACGGGTCAACCCAACCCCATGGCGCTGTAGTCACGGCAAGTCTACCCTGCCCGGGGTAACAATTCGGTAACAGTTGGAAGAAATTCAGCTCTTCTGCCTGGCCTGCCGGGCCAGGGAGAGGAGGGAACCGCTCGGAGCAACGCCGAGTTCGGCGACCAGGAGATCCCGGAGATGATAAAAGACGTCGAGAGCCTTGCCACGGTATCCCATGGCCAGGTACACCTCCATCAGGCGTGCGTAGACACCCTCATGGAGGGGATCGCTCTGCCGCGCCTGTTCCAGGAAGCGGAGCGCGGTGTCATAATCGTGTTTCCGGAGGCAGCAGGTGCTGAGTTCGAGCACCCCATTGACGAAGCGGGTGCGGAGAAAGTCGCGGTGCTGGATGATCCAGCCGCCGCCCTCGTCCCGGGGCAGAAAGTCACCGGTATACAGGGAAAGGGCCTTCTCCAGGGCGGAGGGGTCATTGCGGGCGGCGACATCATCGAGGGCCCGGTGAAAGTCGATGGCATCCACCCGGCACAGTTTCCTGAGCAGGGAGACCTTCTTGTGCTTGACCGCGATCCACGGCACGACCTCGTCGCCGCCCGAGCCGACCTGGCGCAGGCGCGAGATGGCCATCTTCAGGTTGTTCATGGCCCGGTCGCCATCATGGTCAGGCCACAGCAGGTAGGCCAGGTGCTCCATGTCCACCTTGCAGCCGCCAAAGACGATGATCGCCTTGAGCAATTTCTTGGACTGGCGGCCGTGCCAGTGCCGGTCGTAGATCTTCCTGTCGCCGATCTGGAGGTAAAAATCGCCCAGGGTCCGGATCAGCACATACCGCTCCCCTGGTGTCTCTCTGGCCCGGCCCTCCCGGCAGACGACCCGCTCCGGCACCAGCTGGGCCTCGAGCCGCTCCAGGAAACGATGGTCGCGGTACAGGGCCAGGGGACGCTCACCCCGGGGCAGGAGAGAACGGGCGCGGTCCATGTATCCCCTCGCCTTGTCCAGCAGGCCGTTACGGGCATAGATGGCGGCGATCTCCAGCGAGCCGGCGGCCGCGAACAGGGCAAATCCCACCCCGGCCCAACGGTCCACCCAGACCTTCAGATGCCTGAGAGCGGCGCCATCCTCGCCCAGGTCCGACAGGGCCTGGCCCTGGAGCAAGGCGGCGATCTTGCCGATCACCGGGCTTGCGCACATGTCGCTGCGTATGCGGGCCTCCTTGCTGTGGAGCAGGGCCCGGCGTGCCCGGCCCAGCCGGAGCTGGGCAATGCCCAGGCCACAGTGCAGGTAGCCGTGGTTATAGTAATTGCAGGGTGGAATGGTCCGGGCCATGATCTGGCGTGAGATCTCCTCGACTCGCTCGAGATCGCCGGAGACCGACAGGCCGAAGAGAAAGTTGGTATGGCAGTGCAGCCAGACTGCTACCGGCAGACGGGTGAGTCCCTGGTGAGAAACCGCCTGTTCCAGCAGTTTCAGCCCCTCTTTGAACCTGCCCTTGATGCAGTTGCAGAGTCCGAGGCAGGACCAGAACTGGATCCTGCTCACCAGGGAGACACCAGGCAGGTCGACCAGGGGCAGGGCATCCTCCAGGAGGAGTTCGGCCGAACTGAGGTCACCGGCCAGGAAGTGGCAGTAGGATGCAGTGGAGGCATGAAGCAGCCTGAGCGACACGGATTCGGCCTTTTCCGCCCAGTGCTGCTGGACGAGATAGGGCATGGAGGCAAGGTGAATGTTGCCCTGGCCGGTCAGTTCGGCCAGGGCCTTGTAGCCGAGCAGGGAGGCCACCGCCCTGGGCGAAACCTGGTTGAGCCTCTTGAGCAGGAAGTCGATCCTGGAAAGCCAGAGGCCATAGGGCCGGAAGTCGACCCCCTTGGTCCAGATGGCGGCAATGGCCGCGCCGACGCAGCCGTAGACCCCTTCCAGGTCATCGAGAAGCAGCAGGGCTGCATAAAGCGGCTCAAAGGATTCGGCCGAGGGATTCTCGGCAACGCAGTGCCGCAGAAAGAGCAGGCGCGGGGGAAGGCGGCTCTCCCCCGGGCCGAGGGAGGCCAGCGGCTTCAGGTGAACGGCGATCCGGTTGGTCTGGGCGTCGAACCACCAGTTGATCCCATCCCGGCAGAGGCAGGAGACGTACCGGTCCAGGTCACCCTTTTCCAGGAGACCGGCGTACAGGGGATAGAGTTCAGCGTTGTGTTGCATGGACCATGTCATGCCCGGAAACAAAGTCCCCGGGGAGGCTGTTCCGGCAGAACCGGACTTTTGGCCCTGCTGTTCCGCGGCAACAGGGTGAACCGGCGAGTCAGCTCCCGGCAAGATGCGAAAGCAGGATCTTCAGGCCGATGGCCAGCAGGACCAGGCCGCCGCCCACCCCGGCCCTCCGGCCCCAGGCCGCCCCGATCCTGCCGCCGAGAAGCACGCCGCACCAGGTGAAGGCCGCGGTCACCAGGCCGATGACCAGGGCCGGCACCCAGACCGCGATGCCCAGCAGGGCCAGGCTCATGCCGGCGGCCAGGGCATCGATACTGGTGGCCACCGAGAGCATGACCAGGGTCCAGCCCCGGCTGGGATCAGCGCCCGCGCGGCGCCCGTCCTCCTCCTGCCCGGTCAGGGCCTCGCGGATCATGTGCAGGCCGACCGCGGCGAGCAGGCCGAAGGCGATCCAGTGGTCCCAGGCCGCCAGCCGTGACAGGACACCCAGGCCGGCCAGCCAGCCGATGACGGGCATCAACCCCTGGAAGAGACCGAAATGAAAGCCCAGCCGGAAACAGTGACGCACGGTCACCGGCTGCAGCAGGGCCCCTGCGGTCAGGGCCACGGCAAAGGCGTCCATGGCCAGGGCCGCGGCCAGGGCCAGCAGGGAGAACCAGTCCAACGTCGATCCTGTCCGGTTGCGGCAGCCTCTTTCAGGCCATCTCCGCGAGCACCTCGCCCAGCCGCCCGATCAGGAGATCGATCTCCTCCCGGCCGACGATGAGCGGCGGAATAAAGCGCAGCACCCGGTTGCCGGCAAAGTTGATCAGCACGCCGCGCGCAAAAAGCCGCTGCACGATCTCCGGTCCCAGACCGATGCCGCGTTCGGTCAGGACCAGGCCCAGGAGCATGCCCCTGCCGCGCACCCCGGTGGTCAACCCCGGAAAGCGGCCGGCCAACTCCTGCAGCCGGGAGACAAAATAGTCGCTCCGTTCGCGTACCCCGGCCAGGAAGCCCTCGGCCAGCATCTCCCGCATGACGGCCACGGCTGCAGCCGCGGCGACGGGATTGCCGCCAAAGGTGGAGGCATGGGTGCCCACGCCCAGCGAGGCGGCGATCTTCTCCGTGGTCAGCATGGCGCCGATGGGCAGGCCGTTGCCCAGGGCCTTGGCCAGGGTCATGATGTCCGGGGTCACTCCGAGCTGTTCATAGGCAAAGAGGGTGCCGGTCCTCCCCATGCCGGTCTGGACCTCGTCAAAGATCAGGAGCAGGCCGTGCCGGTCACAGATCTTCCGTATGGCCTCCAGGTAGGCCGGTTCAAGCGGCCTGACGCCGCTTTCCCCCTGCAGGGGCTCGCAGAGAATGGCGCAGGTCCGGTCGTTGACCAGCCGCTCCACTTCGGCGGGATCGCCGAAGCCGGCATGGACAAAACCCTGGGGCAGGGGCTCGAACCCCTGGTGGAACCTGGGCTGGCCGGTGGCAGCCACCGTGGCGAGGGTCCGGCCGTGGAAGGATCCGGAAAGCGAGATCACCTCGTAACGGCCCTCGCCGGAGTGGATCCGGGCCAGCTTCAGGGCCGCCTCGTTGGCCTCGGCGCCGGAATTGGCCATGAAGACCCGGTCGGCGAAGCTGTTGGCCACCAGCAGTTCGGCCAGTTCCACCTGGGGCCGGGTATGAAACAGGTTGGAGACGTGCATCAGCTCGCCGGCCTGGCGGCAGACCGCTTCGGTCACCGCCGGGTGGCAGTGGCCCAGGGAACAGACTGCGATACCGGCCAAGAAATCGAGATACCTGTTGCCGTCCGCGTCCGTGAGCCAGCATCCCTCGCCCCTGACCATGGCCGCGGGAAAGCGGCTGTACGTCCCTATGAACACCTGTTCCCCCCTTGCCGTCCACTCCGCGTTGCCTTCGCTCATTTCACAATCTCCGTTCCGATCCCCTCGTGGGTGAATATCTCCAGCAGGATGGCATGCTCCTGCCGGCCGTCGATGATATGCGCCTTGCCCACTCCGCCGGCCAGGGCCGACTGGCAGCAGCGGACCTTGGGGATCATGCCGCCGGAGATGATGCCATCTTTGATCAATGTTTCGATCTCCTGCTCGCGAATGGTGGACAGCAGCCGGCCGTCCGCGTCGCGCACACCCTCCACGTCGGTGAGCAGAATCAGCTTGACCGCGTCCAGTTCGGCGGCAAG
>DRKI01000211.1 GCA_011051875.1 Desulfobulbus sp.
AACCGGAATACCGGATGGTCAGAACGGGCTTGGGGCATTTCTGGACAACTCCACGGGCCACGGAACCAAGCAGGACATCATCGATAATCCCGCGCCCGCGACGTCCCATGACCACCAGGTCGTAATCACCTTCCGTGGCCTCGGCGACGATCACCTTCACGGGATGGCCGGTCTTGATAATGACATTGTTCAGATCCAGCCGGCAGGCGCCAAGGTCATCGCCGTGGACCTCGCTGCAGGCCGACTTGATCTTGTCGACTATGGTCTTATGCAGTTCGTCACCTTTTTCCTTGTTGTACTCCTTCAGGCTCCTGGAGACAAAATCGGTGGCCGCGGCATATCCCATGGCCAGGGACATCTCCTCCACCATGTCCGGCATGACATGCAGGGTGGTGATCGTGGCATCGTAGTGGTTGGCCAGGCTCATGGCCCACCCCATGGCGACCTTTGCATTGTCAGAGAGATCGGTTGCGTACAGGATCTTTTTTACTTCCGGTAACATATATTTCCCCTTTTTTTGTCCGGGCGATGTTCACATGCCCCTGCATGGTCGGACCGTGCCCTTCATGGTCCCGGCCACTACAAACGGCGAAGATCCCCCGGTGACGGCATGCCTCCGGGGGATCTTCCTGCACAACAGGGTCCCGAAATATTTTTATTGTATGATTACCAGGTGTTAAGCAGTCAATAAAGGGTGTTTACACCTCTGTAACGGTGATGGCGCCCTCCGGGCATACCTCGACACAGGTCTCGCATCCAAGACACTCGTCCATGTTGACCGGGTCGGATTTACCGTCAACCAGCTCAAGCACCTGGGCAGGGCAGCTGTTCACACATTCTTCACAACCAGTGCATTTGTCCTTGTCTACATCTACCTGAAACATGTCTTTCTCCTCTTGCTGAAAGTTTTACTGTCTGGAACCGGTGCTACGGGTCCAATAATTGACCAGTGACTGTAACATGAAAATCAGGTCCAGCCAACTTGATATCCAAGCATATAGTAACCATGGAAAAAAAGCTGTCAAGTCATTGTGTTCAAAGGAATTGCAACACCTGGCCCGTATGGCCCCTGTCCGGGCCCGGGGTTTCCATCCTCCGGGCCAGTTGCCGGATGGCCCGGGAGGAGTCTGCGTCAGGCCGGGTGATGACGGCCAGCTCGCCGCGGGCCAGGGCACGTGGCAACTCGGGATCATAGGGAATTTCGGCAAGCAGCTCCAGCCGCTGTTCATGCAGGAAGTGGATAAGCTGGACGCGACCTTCGGCCGAGATATCGGCCCTGTTGAGTACCACACCCAGGGGCAGATGAAAACCTCGTGTCACCTCAACCACCCGGCCGAGATCACTCAACGCCGAAGGAGTGGGCTCGGTGACCACAATCACCTGCTCCGCTCCCTTCAGGGTGGCGATGACCGGGCAGCCAATGCCCGGCGGACCGTCAGTGAGGATGAGATCCGCATTGATCTCGCCAGCCTGCTCCCGGGCCATTCGCTTCACCACATCGACCAGGCGGCCGGAACTCGACTCGCCGATACCCAGGCTGCCCGAGACCATCCGGTGATCACCGACCCTCATGATGTCGACCCGACCGTTGACCACCTGCCGGATATCAATGGCCTCCTCGGGACAGACAATGGCACAGGCCCCGCAGCCCTCGCAGGAATACCTGGCAATGACAGGGCGGCTTTCGCCAACAATGGCCCCAAAACGGCAGACCCCCATGCACAGGCCGCAACCGATGCAGCGGTCCGGTTCGACAAAGGCCTTCTCCGAGACCGAGACCTGATGGCTTTCGACCGGAACAGCGCCGAGAACCAGGTGCAGATTGGGCGCGTCTACGTCGGTGTCGGCAAAAACCAGGGTATGGCGCCTGCCGAGCAGGGATCCCAGGGCGGCGGTGAGCGACGACTTGCCAACCCCTCCCTTGCCGCTCAAAATAACGATCTCTCTCATGAGACGTATTCTCCGGCTATTCTGCGGGCAATATCGGTAAAGGTCATTGCGGCCCGGGAATGGGGATGCATGGTCACCACCGGTATTCCGTGAACATAACTGTCAAGGAGCTGCTGATCAAGGTTCAAGCCCGTCTCGATCTCCATTCCGTGCCGGCCGGCCACACCGGCTATTTCATCGACCCGGCCCGGCAGATCGGCCCGGTTGACAAACACCGTGCCCCGAACCTTGAACAGCTCCAACAGGGACAGGATCAGGTCCAGGTCGTGGCTGCCCAGGGGGGTGGGCTCGGTGACCGCAATGGCCAGCCGGGCCCCTTTCAGCGCCTCGATGACGTTGCAGTGGATGCCCGGAGCGGTATCGATGACGATAATGTCAAACAGCTCCGCCTCGGCCGCCAGCCGCTCCTTCAGCCGGCGGACAACCAGGGTGCCCTCCTCCAGGCCGGGATCGAGCGTCCCGGTGTAGAGGGTCAGTCCGGCGGCCTCGCTCTTCCAGGTCGAACCGATCCGGCGTCGGCCCCGCTCAATGGCATCGCTCGGGCAGACCAGGAAACAGGCCTCGCAGCCGTTGCACTCACCCATGAGAACGATGGTCCCTGCCTTGGGCCGAAACAGGCTGTGCAACCGGCAGGCGGCAAGGCACTGTCCGCAATCGACACACCGGCCGGGAATGAAATCCGGCCTGGTCACGGTAACCGGCTCTTCAGCCGTCAGGGAAAGGCCAAGAAGGATTGCGGCATTGGGGGTGTCCACATCACAGTCGATCAAGGCAACCCGCAGGCCCATGTCGACCAGGGCCACGGCCAGGTTGACCGCCACGGTGGTCTTGCCCACACCGCCCTTGCCGCCGGTCACGCCGATCATGGGAGTGGCAAACGGAATGCGGTGAAAATCCTCTATGACCTCGGGCTCCAGTTCCGGCATCACCCACCTCTCCGCATGCACTGCCCCTGTCCCATACCCTGCCTGCGGCCCATCCCCCGCCCCCGGCAGCGACTGTCACCGACAGCGGTGGAAGCGGTCTTTTCGGCCCTGACGCCGGAAAACCGCTCTTCCTTGAACCGCTGCAGCGCCTCTCGTACCGGCTCCCTGGCCAATCCCTCGTAAATCCTGACACCGGCGGCATCCAGGGCCGCCCGTGCCTTGGGTCCGACGCGACCTGTGAGAAGCGCCTCTGCCCCGTGATCGACGATGAGTTGAGTCGCTGCAATGCCGGCGCCCTGCCGGGCAGCCGCCGACGAGTTTTCCACGGCCTCCACGTTCAGGGAGTCGGTATCCACGATAAGCAGCCACGGAGCCCGGCCAAAGGAGAGATCCGTGACCGAATCAAGATCCGGTCCGGTTGCTGTGATACACAATTTCATGAGAATTCCTCCGGTATTGCAATGATGATTGATCAGGAAGGCTGGACCCGGCTGGCAATCTGTTCCGGTCTTCCCGGCCTGCATGGTTGTCTGTCCGCCCAGGCCGGATGGTCCCGGTCCGGCTTCGCCATGGTCTTGATACACCTGGCATCCCCGGCCGCCCATGGAGTGCGGGCGGCCAGATCAACCATTCTTGCCGCTGCCGGCAAATTCCGCCAGGAGGGTGGACAGATCCATGACCTCGGCCCCGGCCCGGCGCAGGTTGGCAAGGCAGATGGGACACATGGTGACCAGGGGCCGCCCGGTGGCCTGCAGCT
>DRKI01000212.1 GCA_011051875.1 Desulfobulbus sp.
CGCCCATCCCCACGAGCAGGCTGATGCATCCATCGACGATATCCTTCAGGTAACGGTAGACGGTCATAGGGCCAGCACTCCTGCAGTGACAAGAAAGTTGACCAGGGCCAGCGGCAGCAGAATCTTCCAGCCCAGGGCGAGCATCTGGTCGATGCGCAGACGGGGAAAGGTCCAGCGGAACCACATGAGCAGAAAGATGATCCCGTAGAGCTTAATCAGCGACCAGACCGGCCCCGGAAGCAGCGGTCCCTGCCAGCCACCGAGAAAGAGGATGGAGGCCAGGGCGGCGGCGATGAACATGTAGGAATACTCGGCAAGGAAGAAGAGGGAAAACCCCATGGCCGAATACTCGATGTGAAAACCGGCCACCAGCTCGCTTTCGGCCTCGGAAAAGTCAAAGGGACTGCGGTTGGTCTCCAGGGTTATGGTGACAACGTAGATGATGAACAGCAGGGGCTGGGAGAGGATATACCAGCCGTTTTTCTGGGCCAGGGCGATCTCGCGCAGGCTGTAGCTGCCGGCCATCATGATGATGGTGAGGATGCAGAGCAGCAGGGGGATCTTGTAGGCCAGGATCTGGGCAACGGCGCGCGATCCGCCCAGCAGGGCATACTTGTTGTTGGACCCCCAGCCGGCGAGCAGGATGCCCAGGGTGTTGAGCAGGCCCAGGGCCACCACCAGCGGCAGGCCGATGTTCAGCTCCCAGGCCTGTACCTTTTCACCCAGGGGCAGAGGGACCATGGCCACGAAGATCGGCACCAGGGAGACTATGGGCGCAAGCAGGTAGAGGGGCCTGTCGGCCGCGTCCGGCACCAGGAACTGTTTGCCGAGCAGCTTGATGCCGTCGGCCAGGGTCTGAAGCAGCCCGTGCGGCCCGACCTCCATGGGGCCGTAGCGGAAGTGCATGTGTCCGGCCACCTTGCGCTCCAGCCAGACCAGGATCACGGCGTTCAGGCCGACGATGGCGCTGATACCCAGGAGAAAGAAGAGAATCGTCGCCGGGATATTCATCGATCCACCTCCGGGATGACCATGTCCAGGCTGCCGAGAATGGCCAGGGCGTCGGCCAGGAGCTGGCCCCGGGCCAAGCGCGCAAATATGGAGAGGTTGGCAAAGGAGGGGACCCGGAACTTGACCCGCCACGGCCTGGTCGAACCATCGCTGACGATATGGATCACCAGCTCACCGCGTGGCGTCTCCACGGCCATGATCACCTCGCCCTCGGGCGGCCTGATCACCCGGGGAACCCGGGCCCGGTACGGGCCCTCGGGCATGGTGGCGACGGCCTGCTCGATGATGGTCAGCGATTCTTCCAACTCGGCCATACGCACGTTGTAGCGTGCCAGGCAGTCACCCTCCTGCGCCACGGGCACGGTGAACTCGAACCGGTCATAGCCGCTGTAGGGCTCCTTTTTGCGCACATCGTAGGCCAGGCCGGAGCCGCGCAGACAGGGCCCGGTGATGCCGTAGCCCGCGGCCTCGAACGGCAGGATGACGCCCACGTCCCTGGAACGGCGCTGGAAGATCACGTTGCCGGTGACCAGGTCATGGTACCGGGGCAGGCGGCTGCGAAAACCGGTGACAAACTCGGCAACCCGGGCCAGGAACGTCTCGTCCACGTCCGCGCCCAGGCCGCCGAAACGGAAATAACAGTAGGTAAGGCGGGACCCGGTGATGGACTCGAGCAGGTCAAGAATCCGCTCCCGGTCGGCAAAGGCCTGGAGGAAAGGGGTGAAGGCCCCGAGGTCCAGCAGGTAGGCGCCCCACCAGAGCAGGTGGCTGGCGATGCGGTTCAGCTCGCAGGCAATGACCCGGACATGGACGGCCCGTTCCGGAACCTCGAAGGAACAGAGCCTTTCCACGGCCAGGACCCAGGCCAGGCTGTAGGACATGGCACCCAGGTAATCCATCCGGCAGACATAGGGCAGGGCCTGGAGATAGGTCATGTTCTCTGCGATCTTCTCCTGCATGCGATGCCCGTAGCCAAGCACCGGATCGGCGCGGAGGATGTACTCGCCGTCCATCTGCAGGACCACCCGCAGCACACCATGGGTGCCCGGGTGCTGCGGTCCCAGGTTGAGCAGAAAGTTGCCGTTGTCCGTGGACTCCAGGCTGTAGGTCAGTGGCGCAGACATGATCAGACCCCGGTGAAATCTTTTCTGAGCGGATGAAAATCGGCATCTTCGGGCAGGAGCAGGTTGCGGCTGTCCGGGCAGCCGTCATAGGTGATGCCGAACATCTCGGCGGACTCCCGCTCATGCCAGACCGCGCCGGGAAAGATGCGGCCGATGGAGGGCAAGACCGGCCGTGTCCTGGACACGGGCAGCCGGGCCAGCAGGCGCATGTCGCCGTCATAGTGGTTAAAGAGATAGATACCCTCCATCAACCCTTCCCCGATGCGATCCACCGCTGTCACCGTTTCGATGAAGAAACCCTCCCGGGCCAAGGCAAGGGCCAGGGGACGGAGCTGCTCCGGCTCCAGGAGGAGCGAGCAGTGCAGGCCGATACGGGGGGATTCCGGCCGGTACTCGAGACCGGCCTGTTCAAGGGCGCGTTGCAGGCGGCTGCTCATGGTCACTTCTCCAGGGGTACGCGGGGCGCCTCGGGAAAGCGGCGCTTCCCGGTCAGTTTCTCTTCCAGTTTCAGAAAGGCCTCGATCAGGGCCTCGGGCCGGGGAGGACAGCCCGGCACCATCACGTCCACCGGTACAAGGCTGGCCACGCCCTCGATCACACTGTAGTTGAAATCGAGACTGAACGGCCCGCCAGAGATGGCGCAATTGCCCATGGCGATCACCCACTTGGGGGCCGGCATCTGGTTGTAGAGCCGGACAACAGTGGGGGCCATCTTGGTGGTGACCGTACCGGCCACGATCATGACGTCGGCCTGGCGGGGGGTGGCCCGGAAGACCCCGGCCCCGAAGCGGTCCAGGTCGAAGCGGGGCCCTGCCGCGGACATCATCTCAATGGCGCAGCAGGCCAGGCCGAAGGTGAGCGGCCAGAGAGAATTGGCGCGGGCGTGACCAAGCAGCTCTTCCAGGCACGCCAACCGGACTATCGGAGGGAGAGTGCTTCCCGTTCCCATTGCAGGACTCCTTTTTTCCAGGCATAGACGATGGCCATGAACAGGATGACCACAAAGACAAGCATCTCCAGGAAGCCGGCCAGCCCCACTCCTTGCCGGTAGATACGGGCAATGGGGAAGAGGTAGAGCACGTCGACCTCGAAGACGATGAAGATCAGGGCGTAGAGATAGTAGAAGACACCAAAGCGCGACGACGTGGCCTGACCAAAGGCGGGTATGCCGCATTCGTAGGTGGCGCCAATATGGGGATTGCGGCTGCGGGGCGCGAGCAGGTAGTTGGCCACCAGCGGGGCCACGGCAAAGATGACGCCAAAGAGGAGAAAGATCGCCAGGACAAAGCCGTCGGCGACGAGTTCCGGGTCCGGAGGCGGCGCCGCATGGAACAGGGCGCCGGCGTGGGCAGTATGTTCTGTCATCGGTATCCTCCTCGGTACAGGTGAGACGGGATACCGACAGACACTACAATGTGGCTAAAATTAAGGCAAACTTAAAATAATTGACATTTATATCAAATTTGATGATGTATCATCGTGCCGATACGTTGCTTAAAAAAATTTTATAATAAAAAACAACGTGTTAAGTAACACAGGCAAAAGGAGGGGAAACCGCGGCTGTCTGAAAATTCGCTTTTCAGCGACACATCCAGGGCCAGAGGCAGGGTGGATCAGCGGTTGCGCTTGGTGCCCCGGTAGGTGAAGGCCCTGGCGATCATCTTGTAGAAGCTGCCCTTGTCAATACCGATATCCCTGCCGCAGGCACAGGATATGCGGCCGTCCCCGGTGCGGGCATTGAAGACCTTCAGGATCCGGTCCTTGTGGCAGCGCAGGACCTCCCCGGGACCTATCTTGTCGTAGCGCCAGAGCTTTCGCCCGCAGGCGGCGCAGCGGATAATCAGCATCGTTCTCAGATTTTCTGGTGGATCCGGTCCAGCTCGGCCGGGTCCGCGAACCTGTGCAGCCGGATCTTGCGGCTGCGCGGAAACTCCCGCCTGATCAACGTCTTGAGCAACCGGCCAAGCTCTTCCGGCGCCACCTCCTGCTCGCCTGTCACGTAGCCCCGTTCCCGGACCAGGATGGCGCCGTTTTCCCGGAGGATGAGGGCAATGGTGCGGTTTCGCTTGTAGGACATCATCTCCACCCCGCCCGGCGGCGCTGTCTTCCGCAGCAGCCGGCGGACCTGGGTGATGACCGACTCCCTGTTGACCAGTGCCATGGCGCGCCTGCTGTCAGGATGGATCGGGCGGGGGAATCACAGCGGCAGGATGTGCACCTCTTCCCGCACCGGGTGGATGCCGCGGATGAACAGCCCGTTGCGGCCGTCGATGGAGATGGGATCGCCGAAGTTGATCCGGAAGCCGTTGATCAGGGCATACTCGTCGGCCTCGTAGA
>DRKI01000213.1 GCA_011051875.1 Desulfobulbus sp.
CACGTTATTGAAAGCCTGCGTCCAGCGCTCCCGGGAACCGGCCTTCTTCATCATGCCGAACCGGAAGCCCGAATCCCCCCTGCTCTCCGGCTGTTCCGGGTCGAGTTCCCGCAGGATCTTCGCCACCATCTCCCGGGCCGCAAACCGGAAGGCCTGGTGCGAAACCAGGAATGCGGCCCTGATCCGCTCCAGGTACTCCTCGAGCGAGATTCCGGACCGATCATCCTCCATGCGCCGCCCGGCGATATGGCGGATTGTCTCCCCGTCCTCTCCTGCCTCGACCATGGTGGTGTTCATGGCGAGCACCAGTTCGTCGAGATTGCGGAAAACGGTGTCCAGGGCCTCGACCAGCCGTTCCGCCAGGTCTTCGGACGAGAGCTCGGCAGCGGATACCTCCCGGCCCAGGAGCAGAGAGCAGAAGCGGGCAATGGCCTCCTCTGCCCCGGCTCCCGGCGCAGGGGCGAAGGCCCGCTGCAGGGCCGCCAGAATGCGCTCCTGTTCCTCCCTGTCCAGGGACCGCAGTTCGCGGTGCAGATACTCCTCGATCTGCGCCTCGGCCCCGGCGCTGTCCGCTGCGGCGGCATGGAGACGTTCGACCTCCTGAACGAGTCGGGTCACTGATGGTGTCATTGTTTCTTTTTCCTGCCGTCCGGCCTGAGGATGATGGTCTCCGCCAGGGTATCGTCGTCCCCCTGTTCACGGCGGGCCGGTGAAATCCGGGACAGGAGCGAATCCGGCTCCTCCTGCTTCCTCTCCGTCCCCTGGCCGGTCTTTCCAGGGGATGGGGGCGGCGGGAGTATCACCGTCTCCTCCCCGCCGGCTTCCACGGTCCCCGGCCTTTCCCGGGCCGGCGGCTCCGGACCGCGGTCCCGGACGGCAGCCGGCTGCCCATCCCCTCCCCTGGCGAGGATCAGGGTCGACTCCTCCTGTTCCACGTCCGCGGCCCGCCCCGGGCGGCCGCCCGGTGCCAGGATCACGGTCTCCTCCAGGTCGGCAGGTTCCCCGGCCGGTGTGAGGCGCCCGTTATCCTGCGAAAGAGGCGCCGGTCGATCCCCGGTCCGGGCCGGGGAACCAGGTTGGACCTTCTCTGTCCGCCTCCCTTGCGGTGGCACCGGTTCCTGCCTGCCGCCGGCCCATCTCCCGCCGATCCTGGTCAGCATGGCATGGATCTCCCGGTCCCTGTCCTCCCGGGCAAGCCCATGTTCGACGGCCTGCCCCGGTATGGCGGTCATCGCTTCCGGCAGCAGAAGACGCCGGACCTCCTGCCTGAGTTCCGTGATCTGTGCCAGCACCGTGTCGGCCGGAGGCGCATTGCCGTGGAATGCGCCATCCAGCAGGGTCAGCCCCTGGGCCAGGACCCGGTTCCAGAGCTCGAGACTCCGGCCGTCGGGCTCGATCCGGTCACGGTTCCAGAACAGCTGTGCCGGGGCAAAGATGTCAGGATACCGCTCCGGCAGCAGTCCGGCCGGCTGCGCCCCGGAACCGGCCTGCAGCTGCCGGTTGATGATCTCCCGGAGCACGGTCGTGTTCTGGTCTCTGTTGACCAGCAGGGCACTGAGCCAGAGACAGCCCAGGCCGTATAGCGTGTAGAGGGGTGGCCGCTTGGGAAAGGCCACGCTTGTGCCCAGGAACTGGCCGACCCCGCGCCGGTGCAGGCTGAAGTTCCAGAAAAAAGGCAACAGACCGCCACCGTGAACCTGGACAGCGACCGAAGAAAGGGACAGGCTGATTTCAGGGTACCAGGCCTTGTCCGCACGGGAGAACAGGTCCCCGGCCAACTGCTCCAGGAACGAGAGCTTGAGGAACAGCACCTCGAGGAAACGGCGAGGATCGTCGTCGGGATAGAGAAAACCCTGGCCGGCACCATGGAGGTCGAGGGCGGCAAGCTGGCTGACCCCGAGACGACGGCCCGAGCGGGTATGGCGAAGAATCAGCTCCTGCGGCTCGGCGCCGCCGAGCAGGGCGAGAAAATCGGACCCGCCCAGGTCGGCGGCCGGCTCGATGAACAGGAAAAAGGGATAGAAGGAGAAACTCGCAACGTTCTCCAGCACCAGGCTGTTCCGCCCGAAGCAGGCTTCATGGCCGGGGCAGGTGGAACAGGGAAAACCGGCCGTTGCCGCCGCATCCCCGGTCAGCCGTCCCCAGGCCACAAGGAGCTGCCGCTGGTCATGGACAATGGCGTCATCGGCGGCTGAACGGCTGGAGACGTAGAACGGGGCGCCGGAATCCACGCAGGCCGGACAGTGGAGAAAACGCCTGAGGGTCGTGGAATAGGGCTCCAGGCCGTGCCTTGTCAGCAGGTCGTCGTCCCGGCACAGGACCAGGGACCGGCCGCAGCCTGGACAGGGGGGCTCGAAAAAGACCTGCTTGGCCCGGCAGCAGAACAGGGGCGCAAAGGCCAGCAGTTCCCCCCCGGCACCGATCTGCCCGGCCAGGAACATCGACCCGTCCGCTCCCTTTGCCGCCCTGCGGGCAGACAGGGCCTGCTGCCAGCATTCCTCGACCTGCGGATTGGCCAGGTCATGGAGCGAACCACTGGCCAGGTCATGGAGATCACGCTGGATACGCAGCCATACCGGTCGAACCTCGGACCCGTCATCGGTGACGATTCGGGCCGCCACCAGCCGGGAAAGAGGATCGGAATCGTCACAGACAAAGGGGGTGGCCGGGGGATCGGGAGAAGCGTCGGCCTGCCGATGGCCGGAGAAAATGCGCAGAGTGAACCGTCCTGGCCCGGACTCGAGATATGGCAGTAATGTCGAGATGTTGTCTGTGCTCTTCACCATGCGCTACCGGACCGGAGGAGAAACTGCGGGCTGCTATGGCATACAGCAGCGATTTTTCTGGATTTCACGTTAGCACATATGGCCTGTCCTTACAAGATATTGAATTCATGCAGAACGTCCGGCAGGCCCGGCATCAGCCGTGCCGGCAGAGAGGAGGGGCGGCACCGTCTCTGCCTCTGTTTCCGTTCGGTCAGAAGATGATGCCGTCCGGTGTCCCCTCCAGGGCCTGGACCGGGTCCAGGCGCGCGGCCCTTACCGCCGGATAGAGACCGAAAAAGATGCCCACGCAGATGGAGACCGCCAGGGGTGCCAGGACGGCGACCGGTGTGATCCTCACCGGCCAGCCGGCAAGGCCGGAGATCAACGCCGCGCAGCCGATCCCGCCTGTCACGCCCAGCAGGCCCCCGCCCAGGGTCAGCAGCACCGCCTCGACCAGGAACTGGACCGCGATATGGACGGGGCTTGCGCCCACGGCGCGGCGCAGACCGATCTCGCGCATTCGCTCCGAGACCCCGGCCAGCATGATATTCATGATACCGATACCGCCGACAATGAGCGAGATCGCGCCGATGGCCCCGAAAACCAGGTTGAATGTCCGCTGGATCCGCCGTGACTGGGCCAGGAGTTCCAGGGGAACGATGAACCGGTAATCCTGGATACCGTTATGGGCGACCTCCAGGGTCCGGCGAAGAATCCTGGCCGCCAGGGGAACCCGGCCGCGGTCGACCACCTCGACAATGATCTCGGTCAGGGAGGGACCCGCATCCCGGGCCCGGCCGGTCCCTGCCGCCAGGGGCAGGAAGATCATCTCGTTGACGTTTTTCATGGAGACCCGGACGCTCTCGGCACTGAGAACGGTGTAACGGGGAAGAACTCCGACAATACGCCAGGCCTGATCGCCGATGTGCAGGTCGGCCCCCACCCTCCCCTGTTCGCCGAGCGCTGCCGCCACCTGCCATCCCAGGACACAGACCAGGCTTTTCTGTTCCATGTCGCCCACTGCGAGCAACCGGCCGCTTTCGGGCCGGAGACGAAGGACCTCCGCGTAGGCCGGGTCGCAGGCCAGGATCTTCGGGGCCAGGCCGGGCGGCATCCCGGTCACGTCCAGGGAAAGATCCCGGGAGGCGGCCAGGTTGCGTACCAGCGGCGTGCTGCGCCGCAGCCGCTCGAGATCGTCCGGGGTAAGACCGGCGCTATGGTGCTCCCGGGACCGGAGCAACTGGGCGCCGGTCAGGTCGGCGGCCCGGATGTAGATATTGGTCACGCCCATCCGCTCTATCCGGGCCATGGTCTCCCGGCGCGCACCCTCGCCGATGGCGATGATCGCCAGCACCGCCATGACACCACAGACCACGCCCAGGACGCTGAGAGCGGTCCTCAGCCTGTGCAGGGCCAGGGAGGAGGCAGCGGCGCGCACGGCAGCGGCCAGGAACCGGATATGCCTAGAGTCTGCCATCATTCAGGGTGAGGATCCGTTCGGCGCCGGCGGCAACCGCCGGGTCATGGGTGACCATGACAATGGTGCAACCGCCGGCGTGCAGGCTGCGAAACAGGTCGAGGACCTCGCCGCTGCTGGCGCGGTCGAGATTGCCGGTCGGTTCATCGGCCAGGATCAGTTCCGGCTGCACGGCCAGGGCC
This sequence comes from Desulfobulbus sp., assembly GCA_011051875.1. Taxonomy (GTDB): domain Bacteria; phylum Desulfobacterota; class Desulfobulbia; order Desulfobulbales; family Desulfobulbaceae; genus DRKI01. The sequence goes on from DRKI01000213.1 coordinate 4,425, forward strand.
CGGGCAATGGCCGCGCGCTGCATCTCGCCGCCGGACAGCTCGGCGGGCCTGTGGTCGATCCGGTGCAGCAGGCCGACCTGTTCGATGGCCGCCATGGCCATGCTCCTGGCACGGCGGGTGTCGATGCGGCTGTAGAGAAAGGGAAGCAGGACGTTCTGCAGGATGTCCAGTTCCGGCAGCAGGTGAAACTTCTGGAAGACGAAGCCGATCCGGCTGGCCCGAATGGCGGCCAGTTTCCGCTCCGGCAGGGCCAGGATGTCCATGCCCGCGAGCTGGTAGCTGCCGGCCGCCGGCCGTATCAGGCACCCCAGGATGTGGAGCAGGGTCGACTTGCCGGACCCGGACGGCCCCATGACGGCCACGAACTCACCCCGATCCACGGTCATGTCGACTCTGTCCAGGACCTCGATCCGGTGCGGACCGCGCCGGTAATAGTGACCCAGGCCCCGCACCTCCACCAGCATGCCTCTCTCGTCTCCCGGTGTCATCGGTTACCGGGACAGGGGACGGACCAGCGCCACCCGGTCCCCGGCCTGCAGACCGTCAAGGATCTCGACATAGTAGTCGTTCCGCCGCCCCGGTGTCACCGGCCGCTCTTCCCAGGCGTTTCCCGTCCACCGGTAGACAAAGACCCTGTCGGCCTCCCGGAAGACGGACTGCACCGGCACCGACAATACACGGGATAACCGGGCCGCATGGATGACCACCCGCGCCGTCATGCCGGGACGCAGGCGCGGGTCCGATTCGTCCATACTGAAACTCACCTGGAAATACTTGTCCCCGGACCGCTGGTCGCGGCGCCGGGCCGCCAGGGCACCGATGAAGGCGAGCCTGCCGGTAAAGGTGACCCGCGGAAAGGCCTCCAGGGTGATGGTGGCCTCCTGGCCCAGGGCGATCTTGTGCAGGTCCACCTCGCGCACCCTCCCCTTCACCTCCATGGTGGAGATGTCCGGCAGGTAGAGGATGGGCTGGTTGATGATCACGGAATCGCCCTCGCGCGGCTTGCGCAACTGGCCGTCCCGGTAGGTCTCGTACAGAATCACCAGGCCGTCGAAGGGCGCCCGGATCTCGGTCTTGGCCAGCTCGGCCTGCGCCTGCTTCAGGGCCGCCCGGGCTCCCTGCAGCTTTCCCTCCACCTCCTGGAGACCGGCGGCGGCCCTGGCGACCAGGTGCACCCCGGCCTGCCTGGTCTGGCGAACAGTCAGTTCCGCATTCTCGACCTTGGCCCGCGCCGCCTCGACCAGGGAGGGCAGGACATACTGCCGGTAACTGTCGTAGCGCCGCTTGGCCGAGGTAAACTTGTCGCGAAAGACGGTGATGTTCTCCCGGGCCCGCTCCAGTTCCGCAGGATTGTCAAAACCCTCGCCGCGCAGGCTCTCCAGGTCGGAGAGATAGCCCTGGTAGCGCTTCAGCTCCATGGCGGCCTTGTCCATCTCGTCCCGGTACTGCGCAAGCGAAAGGGGGCCGTCGCCATCCTTGAGCCGTTTCAGCTCCAGGCCGGCCACCCGCCGGTTGTAGTCGGCGGTGGCGATCTGCTGCTCCACCTCGCTCTTTTTCCACGCCAGCATCTGTTTTGCCGCCTCGACAGCGGCGCCCAGGCTCTCCACCCTGGCCTCCAGGGTCTCGACAGCCTCCTCGAAAGGCGCCGGATCGAAACGGACCAGCACTTCGCCCCTGGTGACCCGGCTGCCGTCGCCTACCAGGTAGATGATCTTGGCGTCCGATCCCCTGATCTGCGAGGAGACCATGTAGGACTGGGCTGCCTGCAGCACGCCGATGGTCCGGACCGTGACCTGGAAATCCCTGAAATCGGCCATGCCCATGGCCTCGGATTCCGGCAGACTCCGCCGGTCGTTTCCCCGGGCCGACAGCAGGAGCAGGGCCAGGGCCGCCAGAAGCGGGATCATGATCCAGCCAAGGGTGCGATCCTTCTTCATTGCTCCCCCCGTGCCACGGTCCCGGCCACCGGCGTGAACTCGAGCAGGGTGCCCATGGCGGCACGCAGGCGGTACCCGTCCACGATATAGCGGACCTCTTCGGACAGCAGGGCGACCCGGGCCTTCTGCAGTTCGGTCTGGGCCTGGATGAGATCGAAGTTATCCGCTTCGCCGTAGCGGAACTTGATCAACGCCAGCTCCTGCTTGCCCCTGGCCTGGTGGATCTGTTCCCTGCGCAACCCGATCTGCTGCTCCAGCTTGTGCAGCCGGTTCAGCACCATCCGCACCTCGCGGGCAATCTGCTCCCGGCGGCTGGTCAAGTCCAGCCTGCGACGCGAGACGTCCAGCCGCGACTGCGCCCATGCCGCCTTTTCGGCGGTTCTCGCGATGTCGGTACTGCTGGAGAGACTGACAGACCAGATATCCTCGTCAAAGAGAAAGGTGTCCCGGTAGCGGTTGCTGCCCCGCCTGGAGTAATCCGCCTCGAGCCGCAGGTCCGGGAGGATGTTCTGCCGGGCCACGTGTTCCCTGCGCACGGCCTCGTCGATATCCTCCCTGGCCTGGATCATCTCCACCCGGTGAGCAAGGGCGATACGGAGGGCCTCGTCCGGCCGGATTTCGATCAGCGTGTAACCGATGGGTGCCGAGACCGAGATCCGTCGCTCCAGGGGCAGGGCGGTGAGCTTTTTCAACCGGTCGGCATCGTTGCCGGTCCGTTCCCGCACCCGGTTGAGACTGTCCCGCACCTCCCGCACCCGGATCTCGGCACGGTAGACATCCATGGAACGGGCGATACCGGCCCGCTCCCTGATCCGGGTGGTACGCAGGTGGTTGTCGAGAAGGGTGATCTGTCCCTGGTAGAGATCTTCGAGTTTCCGGTCGAGAAGACAGCTGTAGACCGCATCCACGGTCTCCAGCATGGTGTTGACCCGCTTCCGGTGCAGGGCGCGTGCCGCGGACCGCAGGGCATACTCGCGGCTGTACACGGTATCCAGCACCGTTTCCCGGCCCAGGCCGCGCAGAAGGGGGACCGAGAGCGAAAAGCCGATCCCGGCGCCATATTCCTCGTTGCTCACATCGATACTGGGTCGCAGTTCCAGCCTGATCCCGGTTGTGAACTTCCTGCCGATGGCCCCGCCAAGCAGCCAGACGGTCTGCTGGTCCCCGGTGGCCGAGGAATAGTTGATACTGGAAAGCGGAGTCACCCGGATATCGAAATCCGCCTCGGCGGCCCGGAGATCGTAGCGGCTGCTGTCCACGCCCAGGGCGGTGACCCGCAGATCCCGGTTGTAGCGCAGGGCACGGGCCACGGCTTTTTCCAGGGACAGCTCGACCACGGGCTGTTCCCCTGTTTCGGTACCGCCCGCGGCGGCAATCCCCGTTCCCGCAGCCTGGACGAGGCAGGCCGCAACGACCAGCCAGACAAGGACACCGCCCGGAGGAAAGAGTGAAAACTCGCGGTGGATCATGGAGAGATAACAATGTGCACGGTTTCCTCCATTGCACCTGGTCACGGATCTCGTGACCCAGCTGCGATGGCATCGAAAAAGTCTGATCGCCTGCTCCCGGGCAGTAGATCTGCGGCGCGAAGCCCCCGGCAGCCCCTCTGCCCCGGCGACCGCGCGGAGATGCGGCGCAGCCGATCGCCCAGGAAGACTTTGCTCAATTACGTCGCCAATTTCAAGGGATTTGTTTTCTGTTCCCCGGCACCCCGGGGCTTCCGCGGCAGGAAAGAGGGGGCGCGACATGCCTGCTTGCGATATCGAGACAAAAATAGTACGAGATGATGTACACGATTGGGCAGGTTATTCCGTTTGTACGCCGAACAGGAAACCGCAAATCACGCACTCCATGGCCGGGAGGGTACCTGGCCCGGATCATTGCGGGTGACCGGTCCGGGCCCGGTACCCGTCCCGGCCGCCGCTTGCGGGGACGACCCGGCGGCGGCACGTCTCTTTCCAGGAGTCCCATGCAGCAGAAATGGTATCTTGAAGGCTCGCTGGGCCACGGCAGGAGCTGGCTCACCGCCATCGAACCGCTTCCCTTTGTCATCGGCCGGAGCGACCGATGTCACCTGCGGCTGTCATCGCGGGAGATCTCGCGCATGCACGCGGAAATCCACCAGCACGACTCCGGACTCCTGATCCGGGACCTGGAAAGCACCAACGGCACCTTCCTCAACGGCAAACGGCTCCAGGGGGAAGGTACGCTTGCGGATGGTGATATCCTCCACTTCGGTTCCGTTGAGTTTCGGGTCCGTTCGCACCGCCCCCCGCCACCGGTCAGGGAGTTCAACAAGGAGGATCTCGACAAAACCGGCCTGTGGCAACAGCCTCTTCTCTCCCACCAGTTCGAGCGCTCCGAGAAAGAATTTCGCGACATGCTCAGACTGGGAGAGGTGAGCGTGGTTTTCCAACCCATCGTCAACCTCGCTTCCGGTACGGTCCACGCCTACGAGGCCCTGGGTCGCACCGGTTTCCCGGGTCTGCCTCCGGATCCCGGCGGTCTGTTCAGAATCGCGGAGCATCTCGGCCTGGAGATCGAACTCAGTGAACTTTTCCTTTCCCGGGCTGTGGACCTGGGCAAAAAGCTGTCGGCTGACAGGTTGTTTCTCAACCTCCATCCAGCCCAGATGGACCTGGAACGGTTGCTGCCGCTGGTGGAGAAACTGGCCTCTTCGCAACCGGCCCAGACACTGGTCATCGAGATCAATGAAAAGGCGGTCACCCGCATCCCGGCCATGAAACAGCTCCGGGAGCGACTCGGCCGGCTCGGCATGGAGCTTGCCTACGATGACTTCGGCGCCGGCCGGACCCGTCTCCTGGAACTGATGGAGGTACCGCCCGACTATCTCAAGTTCGACATGGCGCTGATACAGGATATCCACCACCAGCCCGAGCAGTTCCACCAGACCATGGAACTGCTGGTCCGGATGGCGGCGAACCTGAAGATCCATACCCTTGCCGAAGGCATCGAGACCGGGGAAGAGGCGGACATATGCCGTGGGCTGGGATTTGAGCTGGGCCAGGGCTTCCTCTACGGACGCCCCATCGAGGTGCAGGCCTAACCCGCATATTTCACATGCGACCTGCTGCAAGGCCCGAAAACACCATGCCTGCGAACCTTGTTGCGCTGTTCCTTGCATTCATGGCATTTTCAGACCTTTCGCGACGACCTTTGTGAAACAGGCGGGCTGAGAGATTGCGATTCCGGGCGGCAGTAACTGAACAGACAATGGAAAAACCGGCGGCGCACTCCCTGCTTGCGGTTTTACACCAAAGGTAGTACGAGTTGAAACGTAGTACGAGTTGAAATCACACAGAGTTGCAGAGCACTTAACCATTGGCCGGGAGGATATCATGACCAGGATCGTCGTAGTCTATCACAGCGGCTATGGCCACACCAGGCTGCAGGCCGAGGCCGTGCACCGCGGTGCCGCCGGGGTGGAGGGCGTCGAGGCCGAACTGCTGACCACGGCCGAGGCTACCCGGCGCCTGGACGATCTGGACGCGGCCGACGGCATTATCTTCGGCTGTCCCACCTACATGGGCAACATCTCGGCCGAGATGAAAAAATTCCAGGAGGCCGCGGTGGTCAAGTGGTTCTCCCAGGCCTGGAAGAACAAGATCGCCGGCGCCTTCACCAACTCGAGCTCCTTTTCCGGTGACAAGCTCAACACCCTGCTCGGCCTGGTCATCATCGCCATGCAGCAGGGGATGATCTACGTCGGCACCGGGATGTTTCCCGCCGCCAACGAGCCGGAATCCATGAACTCCACAGAGGGACCGGGTCCCGGGGCGCTGAACCGGGCAGGCTCCTTTGTCGGCCCCATGGCGGCAAGTTTCCAGGTCGATCCGCCGGCAGCGCCGCCAGCGGGCGATATCGAGACAGCAGAGGCCTATGGCAGGCGGGTGGCCGAGATCACCCGGCAGTTTGTCCGCGGCCGGGGCTGAAGAGGTACGGCCGGGAGAAAAGACGGCCGTC
>DRKI01000214.1 GCA_011051875.1 Desulfobulbus sp.
AGGTCTCGATCAGGACCTTGCCGAAGTGGATGTTGGGATAGCGCTCGACAGGCGATCGGAAGAGGGCCCAGGCACCGATGACCATGAGGATGACAAAGACCAGGTTCAGCAGGACCCGCTGGCCGAGTGTGAAACGGATAAAGGGTGCCACGTTTACGGAGCCGGAGAGGGTGGCAGGAGAAAGACGTCGCCGCTGTGGATGTCCGGCGAGATGACCCGCAGCCACTGCCGGTGGTCACCCTCGGGTCCCTCGGCCGGGCCAAGAACAATGACCCGTACCTGGGTGCCGTTTTCCCGGGTGAGCCAGTGTTCTTCGTACCGTTCGGTTACTGCCGCCGCCGGAACCCGGAGGGCGTGCATGGGGTCGGCCATGGTCAGCAGGACCTCCACCCGCAGGCCGCCCTGGCGCCGGGGCAGCCGGGCCAGGGTGTCATGATCCACCAGCAGCTCAACCCTGATCTTGCGGGTGGCCGGATCGAAGCGGGGTGAGATGCGATGGAGAACGGACCAGCCCCGGATATCCTGGTCGGGAAAAAAGAGCCTGATCCGTTTTTCCGCCTGCAGCCGCTCCAACTCCGGCATGGTGACGGCCAGCGGCACGATGAGATCGGTATAGTCACCGGCCCTGCCCAGGGGCACACCGGCCGTGACCCACTGGCCGGGCTCCAGCGACCTGCTCATGACCAGCCAGCCGGCCGGCGCCGGCACCGTGTGCCGGGCCAGGGTTTCCTCGAGCCTGCGCCGCTCGGTGGCAAGCTGGTCGAGCTTGAGCCTGGACTGGTCACGCCGCAGCTCGAGCTGGTCCAGGCGGGCCTGCGATGCGGCCCGGTCCGAGAGGAGCTTGCGGGCCCGCTGCACCTCACGTTCATCAAAGCGCAGCTGGAGCCTGGCCTGCTGCCGGGCTACCCGGTTGGCCTCGAGTTTCAGCCGGACGAAGGTGGGATCGATGCGGGCGAAGACACCGTCCGCCGGCACGGGCTGGCCCACGTCGGCCCGCACCTCCAGGCAGCGGCCCGGGACCTCGCTGACAATGTCCATGGAGGCTCGGGCCCTGGTAAAGCCGGTCAGCCGGGCCAGGGTCTCCGACGGCAGGGCGGTGCAGGTCTGGTCGGCGTGGAGCGGCAGGGGCAGGAACAGCAGAACGAGGAAAACAATACAGGCCCTGGGTATCATGGGAAAAAAATCATGGGAGCGGACAGGGGGCAGGACCAGGGTATCCCGTGGCCGGTGACATCGCTCGATTCAGGTTGTCATGGGTTGCTGCGGCCGGGGCGGGCCGCCTGGCCGGGCCCTGCCGGTTATCCCTTTCTGATCACCAACCGTCTGCCGGGATGGATCATGTTGTCCTGCAGGTTGTTCCAGCGACGGATATCCCTGGCCGAGACCCGGAACCTCCTGGCAATGGTCCAGAGAGAGTCCCCGTTCCGGACCCGGTACCATGTGACTCCGGATTTCCGCCCGGTTCCGGCGGGCCGATGTTTACTGGATCCGTTGAGCACCAGGAGTGCCCGGTCACCGGCCCCGGCGGCAGCCCGCGGAGCGCCACCGGAGACGTCGTCACCGGTGTCCAGGTACAGGGCAAGCTGCTCACCGGCCCGTATCCGGCGGACATCGGTGATGTTGTTCCACTGCATGATGATATGCACCGGCACGTTGTACTGTTTCGAGATCCGGGACAGGGTATCACCCCGCCTGATCCGGTGCAGGATCATGCGGCCTTCCCGGCCGGCCCTGGCAAATCGGGCATCGAGTGTCTCGCCCTCCCTGAGCAGGATGTACCTGGTGGTCCGGTAGGGGATCCGGAGGCGCTGTCCCTTGCGCAGCCTGGCACTGTGCAGGTTGTTGGCCTTGAGCAGGGTGGTCTTGTTGAGGCCGTAGAGCCTGCAGATGCGATTCAGGGTGTCTCTGCCGCGTACCACGTGGGTCTTGTAACCCGTGGTGATGACCGGATGCAGGCGGGCCATGTTTCTGGCCACCAGCTGCGCCGTGCCATGGGGAATCTTCAGCCGGTAGCCGTCCATGCGCGGCGGGGTTTGGTTCCTGCGCAGTTCGATGTTGAGGCGGCGGATCTCCTTGACCGTGGTGTTGGCGGCAACGGCGACAGCGGCCAGGTCGGTGCGTGGCGGCACCTTGATCAGCTCATAGCGGACCGGCTCCTGGTAATCGATGTCGGTGAAGCCGTATTGTTCCGGATTGCGGGCGATCATTATGGCCGCGATCAGCTTGGGGACGTAGCGCTTGGTCTCAAGCCGCAGGTAGCGGTGCCGGGCAAGCTGCCAGAAGTCACGGGTCCGGTACCTCTTGATGGCCCGGCGGATCTTGCCTTCGCCGGCATTGTAGGCCGCAACGGCCAGGTACCAGTCATTGAACTCGGAATAGAGGTTGGAAAGATAGGCCACTGCGGCACGGGTCGCCTTTTCCGGCTCCCGCCGCTCATCCACCCATGAATCAATGCGCAGGCCGTAGTTCCGCCCCGTGCCCTTGATGAACTGCCAGAGGCCGGCGGCATGGGCACGGGAATAGGCAGAGGGATTGAAACCCGATTCGATCATGGCCAGGTAGGCCAGGTCGCCGGGCAGGCCGGCTTCCTTCAACTCCCTGCGGATGAGGGGCAGGTAGCGGGTGGAGCGGCCCAGCCAGCGCTTGAAGTATTTGCGCTGCCGGCCCTGGAACAGGTTGAGGTAGAACTCTACCTGTTTGTTGACCACCACCGGGAAGTCGTAGGTCACCTCCGGCGCACCCGCCTCCTGCAGCCTGCTGCCGTCCTCCCAGTCGCCGAGCTGGTTCAGGGCGGCCAGTTCGTCCTCCAGCACCTCCTCCGGCTCCACGGTCACGTACTGGTTGTCCTCGTCGGTGGAGCTGTCGATGTCCGGCTGCGTGACTCCCGGGACGCAGGCGGTCTTGGTCGCGCCAAGGGGCGAACAACCGGTCGCTGCAGCCAGGAGGAGGCAGAGAAAAGAAAAGGTGATCCAGCCGGCCGGGCCCGGTTTCGGGCCAGGCTGGCGGTGTGGCGGCGGTGGTTCTTGTGGACTCATGGGGATCGTATTGACTGGAAAAAGAGATGGTTTGCTGAAGTTTATAAATGGTTCTGGTGGCTTAGTCGGCAACTTGTCCGCAACCCATTATTATCACACGATTTCTAACATTAAAGTATGGCTTTGTACAATAAAAAATGCAACTTTCCGGAAAAATCATGAAATCAGAACACATAATTGACAGTCCGTGTCCGGCAATCCGTCCCGCGGTCATGATAAGGACCAGGCCCGGACCGGGCGCGTGCCGATGGGGTGCCCAGTGACACCGTACAAAAAAACTTGCAGTTCCTCCTGAATACTTTATAAACCAGCATGACCGGATCAGATTTCCAGACCCGGCCTAAACGATCGGGTGCAGGGCGTCGCTCCCGCCACGGCGGGCAGCCGGGCCCGGACCGGCTGCCCGGGCACAGGCCCCTGATCGCCACCAGGTCCGGCTGCCAGACCCGGTGGCGGGTGCTCCGGCCCGAACGCTGAACAATCCGACTGTCATGACGATCTCCCGGCGAAGCCCTTCCAGGCCCCGGAGGATTGCCCTATCCTGCTAGGTCCCGGCCGTATCCATGCTCCGTTTTCTGAAATATTTCGCGCTTATCCTTTTCTTTGTCGCCATCCTTGCCCTGGCGGGCGGCGGTGCGGCACTCTATTACCTGGTGGTGATCAATCCGGGCCCCGAGATCGAAGAGGCCAACATCGCCAGGATCCTCGCCCGCGAGAGCCCGGTGTACTACCGCGACGGTCAGCAGAAGATCGGCGTTCTCTTCCAGGGTATCCACCGGCAGTACCTGACCTATGACCAGATTCCCCGCGATTTCATCAATGCCATTGTCGCGGCCGAGGATGACCAGTTCTTTCATCATCACGGTATCGATTTTCCGGGCATCGCCAGGGCCATGATCGCCAACATCAGGGCCGGAAGGGTGGTGCAGGGTGGTTCCACCATCACCCAGCAGACAGCCAAGAACCTGTTCAAGCGGCAGTCCCGCAGCTACCGGGCCAAGCTCAAGGAGCTGCTTTATGCGCTGCGCCTTGAGTACCGCTATCCCAAGGAGAAGATTCTCGAGTTCTACAGCAACCAGTTCTTCGTCTCCGGCAACGGGCACGGCCTGGGGGTCGCTGCCCGCTACTATTTTGACAAGGAGCCAGAGGACCTGACCCTGGTCGAGTGTGCCTTCATCGCCGGCAGTGTCAAGCGGCCCGCGTACTACAACCCCTTTACCAAGCGCAACAGGAACCGGCCCGGGCTGGTCCGCAAGCGGGCCCGGGAACGGGTGTCCTATGTGCTGGGCAAGATGCTCAGGAACGGCATGATCACCCAGGCCCGGTACCAGGCGGCCATGACCAGCGATCTCGAGTTCAGGCAGGGCAGGATGACATTTGCCCTGAACACGATCATGGACATGGTCAAGGATGATCTTGCCAGTCCGGCCATTGCCGATGCCCTGGAGGAACACGGCATTTCCAATGTCTCCACCTCCGGGGTGCGCATCATCACCTCGGTGGACCACGACCTGCAGGAGAGCACCCTCTATGCCCTGCGCAGGGACCTTTCCCGTCTTGATGTCCGTCTGCGCGGCTATGAACGAGACCAGGTGCAAAAGGAATATGCGGCCCTCGCCTACCAGGGCGATTCCGACCTGGAGCCGCGCAGCTTTCTCTTCGGCACCATTGCCGCGGTCGAGACCGGTGGTGCAAAGGGGCCGGTCATCCGGATCGATCTCGGTGACAAGCGGCCGGCAGGGATCATCGACCGGCAGGGGCTGGAGCGGCTGGTGACCGCCCTGGCCAGGTACCGTGACAAGCGGTGGACCAGGGCCGGGGCCCGGGATTTCGACCACCTGCTGCAGCAGCTCAAGGTGGGGGACCGGGTCTATGTCAGCGTGCGCGGGCTCGGCGGGGACGGGACACCGTTGCTGGAGCTGGAACGGTTCCCCAGGGTGCAGGGCGCGGCCCTGGTGGCGAGGAAGGGAGCGATCCTGGCCATGGCCGGCGGCATGGAAAACCGGTATTTCAACCGGGCCATCGATGCACGGAGGCTCATGGGGTCCACCTTCAAGCCGTTCCTGTTCGCTGCCGCCCTGCAGCTGGGCTGGAACACCACCGACCGGCTGGACAACCGGCGCAATGTCTTTGTCTTCATGGATCGGCCCTATTTCCCCCGTCCGGACCACCACAGTCCCTTTGCTTTTGTCTCCATGAGCTGGGCCGGAGTGACATCGGAGAACGTTGCCGCGGTCTGGCTGCTCTATCACCTGGCCGATCAGCTCACGCCGCCGCGTCTGCGGGAGGTGGCCTCCCTGCTGGACATGGCGCCGAGGAAAACGGAAAACGGCGAAGAGAGTTACCAGAGCTTCAAAGGGCGTATCCGTGACCGGTTCGGCATTGTGGTCAACCAGGACACCCTGCGCCGGGCGGCCTATGACCGGGCCGTGCAGCTCCTGGAGGCGGATTTTCTGTTCGAGGACCGGGCCGGGGAATACCAGGAGCTGCGCCAGCTGCCCTATGGTCTGCATTTTGACCGGTTCATCGACGAGATATCAGAGAAACTCGCCCGCAAGGACATCAAGAAGCGCGAACGGGCGGAACTGCTCTTCCGGCGTCGACTGCTGCGGGCCAATTTTCTCGCCCTGGCGCCGGTGCAGGCCGCCTTTTTCAGGATGCCCCTCTACTTTGACAGGCTGCGCCGTCACGAGGAAGACCTGTTTTCCTTCTTCCGGTCGTGGCAGCCGCCTCCGCGACCGGCCGGAGCCTTTTTCCGCGACGGCCAGGGCCGGGTGGTCTTCACCTTGGCCCGTCAGCCCGAGGATGACTGGTACCCCCTTGATGACAGGAGCATCGTAGATCATCTCCTGGAGATGAATCCCGATGAGCGGCAGCGGTTCTGGAACCGGGTCCGTCTCGACGGGCTGCTCAGCACCGGGGCCTATGCCCAGGTCAGCAGCCAGATGGAGCAGGAACTGGCCGGTCTTGCCGGGAAGAAACCCTACAGCATGGAGGTGCTGGCCAATGTCCGGGACTACCGGGTCATGGTCGGTCTCCAGTACCTGATGCGGCTGGCCCGGGAGACCGGGATCAGCAGTCGCCTTGAACCGGTGCTCTCTTTTCCCCTCGGCTCCAATGTGGTCACCCTGGCCGAAGCGGTCCGGATGTATGAGACCCTGGTCACCGGCCTACGCAGCGAATCGCGCGCCCAGGCCGCGGGAAACGGGGCCGGGAACCGGGAGGCGGCCGGCGGCCGGCATGGGCTGGATATCATCGAGCGCATCGAGGCGCCCGGTGGAATGGTGGTCTATTCCCGGCAGGTCGGAGCCACCCGGGTCTTTGACCAGAGGACATCGGCCGCCATCGCCAATGTCCTTCAGAACGTGGTCGAGTATGGCACCGGCCGGTATGCAACCCGTCATGTGCGTCTGCAGAGTGACGACCCGGAGCGGGAAAAGGCCCTGGCCGAACTGGACCTTGCCGTGCCGCTGCTTGGCAAGACCGGCACCGCCAACCGGTTCCGCAACGCCGCCTTTCTCGGTTTTGTGCCTGCGCTGGCCGCAGACGATGCCTCGACCATGGTCCTGGACGGCGGCTGTACCGTGGGGACCTACGTGGGGTATGACGACAACGCGCCCATGGTCCGCGGCACGACCCATATCACCGGCGCCACGGGCGCCCTGCCGGCCTGGTGCGACATTGCCTCCGGCATCCTGCGCCGCGACCGGGTTGGCGACCGGGTCGATCCGGTGGACCTGACCTTCAACGGGCTTAGGCTCCGCTATCCCGACACCGGTGAACTGTTCGTACCCGTGGATCCCGACCGGGGCGGCCTGGTCCTGCCGGGCCGCGGCGCCAGGAAGACGCTGGTGCCGCCATTGTCCCCGGTGATCCTGAGCCATGGCCGGGTGGTGGACGGTGTTTTCGAGCCGGCCCGTTTCTTTCAGCCCTTCTGGCGGAATCTCCAGGAGGGCGGCCGGCCCGATGCCGCGGACACGACGGATGTCCCCCGCTCGATATCCGGTGATCAGCGGTAGCAGATCAGCAATGCCAGGGGATGGATCCTGCTGTGATCTGCCGCCGGGGATGGAACGGCCCCGCTTTCGAAGCCCCGGCGCACCAGCCGGATCGGGAAATTCGTTTTTCTGCAGAAAGCGATTGTCCGCGCCTGTGTTATTTGATATTCTTCGCAATTGAGTATCTGTCCGGTGCCGGAAGGAAAATCAATGAATGATCACACCGCAGTTGAGCGGTTTTCATTGTGCCCCGGGATGCGATCCTTCGATGTTTCATTGGAGTTCTGCCTGCATGGAACACCGCAAGGCAAGGCAGATCCGGGACGGGGTGGCAATCCCGGCGGCACGCTCACTGCAGGGTACAGTCAGTTCTTCTGATACAGCCAGTTGTTTTGATATTGCCGGACAGGTGCAAAACTGACCCCGCAAGCCAGGAAGAGATCCGTCATGTCGAATCCATCCATTGCAAAGGCTGCTGTGCTGCTGTTTTCCTCGGCCCTTTCCCTGACCCTGCTTGCCGGCTGTGTAACGGACAGGCGCATGGTTTCTCCCTACGAGGCCAGGGCCAGGCGGGAGGCCGCCATTGAGCAGCAGCCTGTCCGCCAGCCGGCACGACCGACGCCGCAGCCCGGTGTCCGACAGCCGGAGCCCATGGACTCTGCCCGGCCTGCCGAATCAGTGGTGGACAACGATGTGCTCATGCCGGCCCTGACCCTGATCAATGACCGTATTTTTTCCTATGAGCAGAAGCTGAATTCCTGGAAGGAACTCAACAGGCGGGCCGCGAGCCTGCATCTTGACCAGGACCAGGTGGACAGGATCAACTCCTGCCGCCAGCAGTTGCATGATATCCTGCTGGGCTACAACGCCCTCCATCAGCGCCTGCTTGGAAAACGCTCCATCAGCAGCGCCCAGCTCCTGGCCGGCAGCGCGCTTCTTGATCTGGAGAAGCGTGATATCGAATACCTGGAGAGCGACTGTTCCCGCCTCCTGGCCGATGGCGGCGAGACGCCGCAGTGGATCGAGGGGTCCAGGAGCAGCGCGGTGCGCAAGGCGGCCGAAGAGATCAGCGATGCGGCCGGGAAGGCGGAGTATGACCGGGTCATCACCCTCTACGAGAAGCTCCCGCTTGCCCCCGGTGTTGAGGCGCCCTTTGAGGCCACCTACCAGTACGGCATCGCCCTCATGAAAAACCACCGGGAGGCAGATGCTCGCAAGATCTTCTCCGATCTCCTGGCCGCGATCAGAAAGAAGGACCAGGCCCAGCGGGAGTTCCGGCTCATGCAGTTGCTGGGCGATCTGAACTTCGGCCTGGACGTCTATGATGCGGCCCGCGAACGGTACGAGGAGATCATGCGCATCTACAAGGACCTGGGCGAGAAGAACGAGTGGGCCCGCCAGCAGCTCGCCGCCCTCAAGGTCAGTGACCAGCAGGGCGAGGAGGTCAAGGCCTATGCGGCGTTGCTCAGGAGCTATCTTGCCTACAATCCGGACCGGGATGGTTTCAAGGTGGTGCAGCAGGCAGAGAAGTTCGTGGAGACCTATCCCTATTCGCCGGTCTCCTCCAGTGCCGATTACATCGTGGAAGAGTCCCGCAAGCTGGCGGAAAAGTGGTTCAGTGACCTGATGGCGCGGGTGGATGCCCTGGAAAAAGAAAAGAAGTTCCAGGAGGCGCTGCTGCTCATTGAGCGTATTCCTCGTGATATCCTTCCCCTGGACAAGCAGGAGGAACTGAAAACCAGGACCGGGGAGCTGACCACGGCCGAATCCATCGCCATCGAGACCGAGCGGCTGGTCAGGGAGCAGGCCCTGCAGGAGAACTGGAACACGGCCATGACCCACCTCGAGGCCCGGGAGTATGACAAGGCCATCGAGGCCTTCAGCAAGCTGCTGGGCACCACCTACGACGCCAGGGCCCGTGCCCGTATTGACGAGGCGGCGCGCCTGGCCGCGCAGGAGGACCGGCAGCGGGCCGCGGAGCTTTTTGTCCGTGCAAACCGCACCCATGACCAGCAGAGCAGGATCAAGCTGCTGCTCGCCTCCCGCAACCTCCTGCAGGGCATCCTGGTCAAGTATCCCCAGTCGGAACTGATCGACAAGGTGAAGCGGAACCTGGCCCGTATCGAGGAGGAACTCAAGGCCATTGATCCCGCCCTTCTCACCGGGCCGGAAACGGTCGAAGGCCGGAGACCGGCGGGAGAGGCCGGGGCCGGTGTCACTGCTTCGCCCGGGATGGAACCTCTGACCCGACCCGCAGTGGAACCCGCGGCGCCATCATTCGGCGGAGACGGTGTCCAGGGTCCGGCTGGCAACAGCGCCGCACCATGAGCGGCCGGTGAGGGCAGGACCTGGTTTTGAACCTGGGCCGAAACCGAGCCCTGATTCGAGCGTTGCTTTCACCAGCAAATGAAAAAAGATAACTGATTAAATGGTCTTCTTTTTTTACAGTGTCCAGGTGAGCACAACCCTCGATTTAGGTTGAAGTCAGTGTCAATGGAACCATGAAAGAGTACCGCCCCGGTGCGCCGGGACGGTCATCTGCGGATTAACAACAGAACAGCAAGGAAGGGGGCCAATGAACAAGAATCTGATCATCGCCATTCTGGCGGGACTGGTGATCCTCGCGTCCATCTGGGGATCAGTGGGAAATAACAATTCCAGGATACTGAAAAAACAGCTGAAGAAGGCCACAGCCGAGATCGAGGCCCTTCGCGGCCGGCAGACCGAGGTGAAGCAGCAGGAACAGGACCAGGTCGTTGCACTGCGCAAGCAACTGGCTGTCGCCGGTGAGCAGATCGCCAAGGCCCGCAAGGAGCTGGTGGAGTTACGGAAGACCAACAAGGGGCTTGAGGCCAGGGTCACGGGGCGGAACGCCGAGGTCCAGAAACTGAACCAGAAGGTGGCCGAACTGAAGAAGGCCCTGGAACAGGCCAGGGCGGAGGCCGGTAAACTGGCGGCCGGTCAGGCGCAGAGCAAGGAAAAGCAGGGACGGCTTGCCTCGCTCCAGCAGCGCCTGAAGGAGAAGAATATCCAGGTTGCGCTCCTGCAGCAGAAGATCAAAGAGATGGAAAAGCTGGTCAATCCTCTCAAGGGCCAGCTTGCCGAAAAGGAGAAGCTGGTTGCGGAACTGAGGCAGCAGCTTGAAGAGCGTACCGGGCAGCTTGCCACCCTGCAGAAGGGTTTGCAGCAGGAGTCCGGCCAGATGGAGGCCCTGCGGGCACAGGTCGAGGAGAAGAGTGCCAGGATCGCCGAGCTGGAACAGCAGATGGCTGCCCTGAAACAGGAGACGGCGGAGAAGGTCGCTGCCATGGAAAAGGCCATGGCCGATAACCAAGCGGTCCGGGAGGCGGAGCAGAAACTGGCCCTGGTGCAGGACAAGCTGGAAGCAGCCGAGGCCAGGGTCAAGGAACTGGAAGACAAGCTGGCCGAAACCGTCAGGCAGGCCGAGCTGGCCCGGCAGCCCAAATCCATGCTCGAGCACGAGCTGGAGGCGGCCAAGGCCCAGGTGGTCGGCCTGGAGAAGATCGTTGAGGAGAAGAATGCCGCCCTCGAAGAGGTCAGCAATGAGCTTGACAGTGTCAGGATCAACATGAATGTGCTGCTCTCCAAGATCGCTGAACAGCAGGATACCCTGCAGGAACTGCGGAGCGAGAACCAGGAACTGGTCAAGGAGCTTGCAGCCAAGAACGCCTTGCTGGCCGAGCTGCAGGAACAGGGCCAGGGCCAGGGCGCGGATGACGGCCCGGGTGCCGGGACCGCGGTCCAGTAACTGTCAGGAAAACAGACAGGGGGCGTCCTGCCGGGCGGTCATGACAGGCCGGCAGGACGATCTGTCATGATGATGAAGGCCCAGCTCCTGCGCTCCCTGGCCGACCTGGCCGAGCAGCCCGAGCCGCTTGATTTCTGTGAAGTGGAGATTCCGGCACCAGGACCGGACGAGGTCCTGGTCCGGGTGTCGGCCTGCGGGGTCTGTCACACCGAACTGGATGAGATCGAGGGGCGTACACCGCCCCCGCACCTCCCGGTCATTCCCGGTCACCAGGTGGTCGGCAGGGTGGAACAGGCCGGCCAGTGGGTCACCGCTCTCCGTCCCGGGGACCGGGTGGGAGTTGCCTGGATCTTTTCCGCCTGCGGAGCCTGCCCGTTCTGCCTGCGGGGCCTGGAGAATCTCTGCCCCCGGTTCAAGGCCACCGGCCGCGATGCCGACGGCGGCTATGCCGAGTACATGGTGGTGGGTGAGTCCTTTGCCTACCCCATACCCGGCAGCCTCACCGATATTCAGGCCGCGCCGCTCCTCTGTGCCGGTGCCATCGGCTACCGTTCCCTGCACCTTGCCGGAATCGAAAACGGGCAGCCGCTTGGCCTGACCGGATTCGGTGGTTCCGGTCACCTGGTCCTCAAGATGGTCCGGCACCGATACCCTGACAGCCCGGTCGCTGTTTTTGCCCGCAGTCCTGTCCAGCGGGCCTTTGCCATGGAGCTGGGCGCGGCATGGGCCGGTGATATCGGAGATACCCCTCCCGCGCCCCTGCGGGCCATCATCGACACCACCCCGGCCTGGAAACCCCTCCTGGCTGCCATGGAGCACCTGGAGCCGGCAGGCCGGCTTGTCATCAATGCCATCCGCAAGGAATCCCGTGACCGGGATGTTCTCCTCCAGCTTGACTATCCCCGTCACCTCTGGCTGGAGAAAGAGATCAAATCCGTTGCCAATGTCTGCCGCTCAGATGTCCGTGAATTCCTTCAGCTTGCCGCAGAGATGGATATCACACCCGAGGTGGAGACCTATGCCCTTGCAGAGGCCAACAGGGCGCTGCAGGAACTGAAAAAAGGTCATATCCGCGGGGCAAAGGTCCTGGTCATGGAATAGCAGGCTTTCCCCGGGTGGCATCCGGTTTCCCGTCAGCTGCCCGCGCGCCCCATGACACCGTACGGATCTGCCCGCCTCTTTTTCCGGGCGTGCCATTTTTTTGTCAGCAATGCCGGGCAGAGCCTTGTTCCCGCCTGCACCCGGATCCGCAGCGGTCCGGTCCGGCCGCCCGGTTGCACGCCATCCACAATCCGGCCCTTTTCCAACTGTTTGAGCCGCTGCCGGAACTCTCTCCGTCTGCCGGCCTGTCTGCGGGCAAGGAGAGGATCTGTCGCATGGCCGTCACCGTGGTCCTGGCCGTCTTTACGGCCCGGCCGGCCGCTGTGGATTTCATTCAACGCATTCCGGCGGTGGTCGGGGACGCCTGCAGGAGATTCATGGCCATGGACGATTACCTATGAAAAGTGAACAACGTGGAGAACAGGGGGGGCCGGTGGGCCGCTACGGTCCCGGAAAGGAAGGGAGGAGTGCGGCAGGCAGGGGTATTGTTCTCTCCTTTCATCCCACCCTCCCCGGGGATCGGTTTCTCTGGGAACAGGCAAGCCTGGGACCCGGGGAATTTGACCTGATCCGGCAGGCCAGGGCCGTGTTGCTGCCGCAGACCGTATCGCGCCAGCTGTACTTCCTGGTCCGGCACAACTGTCGGGCGGTGTTTCCCGATTATGACCTCCGGTTTCAGTGGGAGGGCAAGGTGGGTGACGCCATGTTGTTCTGGAGCTGTGGTGTCCCCCATCCCGTAACGCGCGTCTATCCCCGGGTCGAGGCTCTGGAACAGGATCATCCCCTGGTCGGCTACTCGGCAGGGCCGCTGGCTTATCCCTGCGTGATCAAGGCAAACCAGGGAGGAGAGGGACGCTATACCTGGCTGGTGCGGAACAGCGCTGACCTGGACCGGGCCGTGTGCCGGCTCAAGGAGCTGGAACTCAGGGGCTGGTTCGGCTTCATTGTCCAGGAGTATGTGCCAGGGGTGGAACGGGACCTGCGGGTGGTGGTCATAGGCGAGCGTGTGCTGAGCTACTGGCGGGTCAATCCCGGTTTTCACAAGAATGTCGCCCGGGGCGGCACCATCGATCCCGGCCAGGATCCCGGCCTCCAGGCGCTGGGCAGGAGACGGGTGGCCTCCCTGTGTCGCCGGACCGGCATCAACCTGGCCGGATTTGACCTGATCTTTGCCCGCGGCGGCCGGGAGCCGCTTTTCCTGGAGATCAACTACACCTTCGGCCGCAGGGGCCTGGGAGGAACCGATGGTTTCCAGAAGATACTCCAGGATGAGGTCTGCCGCTGGCTGGAAAGGGTATCACCGGCCGTGAACAGGGACTAACCGGCCGGGAGCATCCCCTCATGCCTTCTCCTCGATACCGGCATAGGCCGTTTCAACGGCGAGGATGGACTTGATCTGCTCGATGGAGAGTTCTACCTCGCTTCGTTCGTCAATGTGCTGCGGGCAGACAATGATCAGGTAAAAGGGATTGTCGGCCACGGTGAACTTGCGGACAACGACCTTGTCCGCATAATTGACATCCAGGGAGATGTTGTTGGCATCCTGCTGGCCGAGGAAAAAGACCGCCTTGTCAATGGTCTGGCCAAGGACCGAGGCCAGGGCGGCAAAGACCTCGCTTTCAACGGGACTGTTGTAGGCTGCCACTGCAAAGCCGTTGTCGTCGGCGATCATGGCTCCGCTCAGGCCGCCCCGGTTGCAGAGGGCATGCAGACAGCCTTCGAGCTGATCGCCCCGGTAGAGGGTCTCGCTGGCCTCGGGCGGTTCAATGGATATGTCGGGAGTGGTATCCGCCGTCGGGGCCGGAGTCGGCAATGCAGGATCGGGGGAGATGGCGACCGCGTCGGGAAACAGCGATTCCGGTGATGCTGTTGTCTCCGCGACAGCACCGTCACCGGAGACAATGTGCCCGGCCGCTGATTCTTCTCCGGCTGCATCCTCGCCCAGCAATGTCCGCATGAGGGCGATACTTTCCTTCAGTTCTTCAGAAGAGTGGATCAGGCTGCTCACTGGAACCCCCTTTTTTTTGCAGTTTCCGGTCGCGCCGGACCAGTTCTGAGGCCAGGTCCGCATAGCCCCTGGCAAGATCGTCATATTCCCTGAACAGGCCCACGGGCACACCATGGGCGGCCGCCTTTTCAAATGCCCTGTTCAGGGGGATCACGGTGGAGAAGAAGGTCGGGGCGGGAAAAACCCGGCGCAGCTCGGTCATGATCTCCAGTTCGTAGGGATTGAGGCTGTCGACCATGGAAAAGATGGCACCGGCAAACCGGAGATCGGGCTGGATGGTGTGCCGCATCCGGATGAGAGAGCGGAGGAAAAGCGGCAGTGATTTCACCGCCAGTGTCCTGCAGGGAAGGGGCATGATCACGGCGTCGGCACAGCCGAGCAGCAGCGTGGTCAGGGTGGAGTGGCCGCAGGCGGTGTCAATGAGGAGGTAGTCGTATCCTTCGGCCAGCTCGCGGATCGCCTGCCAGAGTTTCTCCCAGCCGGTCCGTCTTTCCAGGGCAAAGATGTGGGTCGGTTCCGTGATGCCGGTCCGCACCAGGGCCAGGCTGTTTTTTCTGCTGGTGTGAACGGTGTCCTCCAGGGAGACGGAGCCCTTGAGAAACTGGTACAGGCCGCGGTGGCTGCGCCGGCCCAGGCCCGCAGCCAGGGAAAGACCGGCCGCGGGATCGCCGTCCAGGAGCAGGACCGAGTGGTCCATGGCGGCGAGGCACATGCCGATGTTCAGGGTGGTTGCGGTTTTTCCGACTCCACCGAGGTGACTGGTTACACCGATTATTCGTCCCACAACGTTCTCCAACTCGGTTCAGGTCGGGCAGGGGCGCCGCTGCCTGGCCGTGGTTCCTGAAAATTGTGCGGCTACTGGCTTTCAGGGCCGGTCGCCCGGGCCCGGGCGGGCCGCACGGTGATCTTTTTCCGGGTAATGGCCCGTTCAATCAGTTCCATGCAGGCCTTGATGCTGCCCTCCATCTGCGTGAGCAGGCTGATCATGGGGAGGGGAAAGGCATGGCGCATGGCCTCTATCTGCGGAATCTTGGTCGGCTTCTCCTGCAGTTCCAGGATAGCGTCCCGACCGCCGAGTTCATCCATCACCTCCTTGATCTCGTCCACCCGCATGGTGACCTTCAACAGGAGGTGCCGGATTTCCCGCCCTTCTTCATCCGGTCTGACCGGCCGTTGCTGTTCATAGGTGAGGATGAAAGAGCCCGATTCCAGGAGAAAGAGGCGGATCAGGGCCTCCATGCCCGTGTATCCTCCCTGCCGGGCCGAGACCACCTGGCCGCACCGGGCAACGATCTTTCCCCGGATATCGGGCAGGTCCAAGGTTGCATTCTTCTGTGACAGGGACAGCATCTGCAGGATATCGGAGATCCCGAGTACGGCCAGGTCGCCGCTCACCTCGCCCTGCTGGGAGCGGCACGCCTTCTTTCTGCGCAGGACCGCCTTGATGCGGGCGGTCAGTTCGGCGCCGTTGAACGGCTTGACCATGTAGTCGTCGGCGCCGAGTTCCAGCCCCTTGATCTTGAGGTGGTCACGGTCCAGGATGCTGAGAATGATCACCGGCATGGTTTTGCCGGCCACCGTCTTCCGGATCCTGGCCAGGGTCTGGAAGCCGTCCATCTGCGGCATGCTGATGTCGAGGATGACCAGATCCACGTGCTGGTCGGCAAGAACAGTCAGCGCCTCCATGCCGCTCATGGCGTGCAGGGTCGTGAAACCGCTCAGTTCAAGCTGCTTTTCCAGCAGTTTCTGGATGATCGGGTCATCGTCGATGATGAGGATAACTGTTTCGTTCATCGGTTCTCCGACGAATACACCGGACGGCAGGCTGTCTTCTCTCAGGCCGGGATGGGAAAGGAATCCTCCAGCAGGTCGATTCCGCACTCCAGGTTGTCCGCCCAGTCGATGAAGCGTTCCACCAGCTCCTTGCCGCGGAAGATGGAGCCGTGCTGCGGCGCGATGGTCTCGATGTCGAGCTGGCGCGCTGTCCTGGCCCAGGCCTTCATGGCCCTGGAGCCTGCCATGTAGCGTTTGTGGAAACCCTCCATGAAGCCGAGGTGCGCGTCAAAGTCCTCCACGAACCGTTGGGTCGTGCCCACCGAGGCGCCCAGGTCACCGGTATAGAGAATCCTGGACACCGGATCGTAGAGCTGAAAATTACCCGGTGAGTGGAGGAAGTGGGCCGGGATGACCTTGAGCTTCAGGCCGGCCAGGTCGATGACCATACCCTGGTCGTCGATGGGGGTGATCCGGTCGATGACCATGCTGTCGACACCGAAGTGGGTGATGAAGCGGATCCAGAGAGACGGCAGAAAGGCGTCTGCCTCGGTGGTCATCAGCCAGCCGTTTGCCGAGGCGATGATATCGGGGTCCTGGTGGGAGAAAAAGATGTACCGCAGATCCTTGATGGGGATCTGCTCGGCAACCTGCGAGAAGAGGCGGGAAAAGATCTTGTGACCGCCGGGATCAAGGAGAATGGCCTTGCCGTTGTGGAGGATGATATGCTGGTTGGCATCCACCATGTGGCCGAGGGAGAGATCGTTCACACACAGGTTGACGTGGGATTCGTTCTGGTACAATTCAAACATGGGGCAGCTCCAGGGGTGTTAGGGCTCAACGTCGGGCCGGAAAGAAAGGCTCCGGCCGCGACTGCAGGGGGTGTCAGCGAATATCGGTTTTTCGGGTACCGGCGATGGACCGCTTACGAGAGGATCTTTTCTATGTCGCCGGCGCAGCGTGACATGTCGAGAAAGATCAGTCCCAGCTTGGCGGTCTTGCTGGTAAGGGTGATGAGGACGCCGTGGGGTCCGGCGTGGGACATGACAATGTAGCCCTCGCTCCCCTTGACAAAGAGCTGCTCGAGTTCGCCGCGCTGCAGTTCTCCCACGGTCCTGCTGCCCATGGACAGCAGAACTGCACTCATGGCCGCGATTCGTTCCTCGTCCAGGCCCTGCGGCAGGGCGCTGGCGATGATCAGTCCATCCTCGGAGACAACGGCGCAGGCTTCGATATCTGCGGACGCCGCCTGCAGCGATCCGAGCGCCTTGTCAAGCTGTTCCTTGCGGGTCATGTGTTTCCTCCAGAAAGATGTGGTTCCGGGCGCGTGCCGGCCCAGGTGGGTTGCCGGATTTCAGGGACAATATCCTGTTGATACGTATTATTGTATGGGAATCGGAATAATAGTCAAGCAAGGCGGGGCAAATTGTTTGGTTTTTCTGTATTTATCTGAAAACAGGAGACAGATCGGATGATGCCCGCCGCCGGCCGTGACCACTCCCGCGGCCTTGCCGGGTTATCCGGTTTTCTTCGGTTCTTCCTCGGTTGCCCGGGGCGCGTAGTCCCCGGGCGGCGGTCCATGGGAGATCAATTCTCGCGGGACAGGATGGGAAGGGACCGGCAACGAACGCCAGGGCATCTGCCATGGAGCCTTTGGGAGGTGACATTTTTGCCTGATCCGTGTAGGTTTTCGGCACTGTATGACAACAGCGGTCCTGAGGCGAGACGAAGATGTCCCTGCGCAGGCCGCCGGCGATTTCACGGGATGATTGTATGAAAAGAGAGATAGGTATCGATCTCCTCAGGGGAGCCAGCATGCTCTATCTTGTCGGTTTCTGGCATCTCCTCGAATATACCAGGGCAATTCCCCATTACCAGAATGATATCACTCACCGTGTTACCTGGATCACCCTGGGCATCTTTTTCTTCATCTCCGGCTATCTCATCGGGGCCGGCAGGACCAGTCTGTCGGCCAGGGGGCTGGGCAGCTACTACCTGAAACGGTTCTGGCGGATATATCCCCTTTTCCTGGTGGCCCTGGCATGGTTCACCCACCTGGGAATATGCCGGCACGACATCGCCGTCCGCGCGGCCCTGGGCATTTCCGTTTTTCTCGGCCCGGCGCCGCCGACGCTCTGGTTTGTCGCCATGATTATCGTCTTCTACCTTGCCGCACCGGCCCTGCTCTATGTTTCCCGGCACAGGAGTGGCATGGAGGCCTTTCTGCTCAATCTCGCCGTCATGCTGGCCATGTACTGGTACCTGGTGGTCACGGGCCGCCTGGAACTTCGCATGCTGGTCTATTTTTCCGTATTTTTCCTCGGCATCTATGCGGGAGCCAAACCGCAGGTTTTCACCCGCAGGAAGACCGTTGTCGCCCTTGCCGTGCTCAGCTTCATGCTGTCTTTCTTCACCCATGTCCGCTCGCTGCCGATGAGGGTCGTGACCATCGTTCCCATGATAGCGTTCTGTTCCCTGTTTGTGGTCATGCTGGCCCGGGAGCTCAGGATCGGCCAGGGCAGGCTGCGGACCGGGATCCTGGCCCTGAGCAGCGCCAGCTACTGCATGTATCTCTTCCACCGGCCGGTCTACATCCTGGCCAACAGGTACTATTTTCCGGACACGCCTTGGCTGCAGGTGGCATACCTGGTGGGGTGCTGCCTGCCGGCTGTCATCCTTCTGGCCTACGTGGTGCAGAAGGGATACGATTTTGTCGTGAACGGTTTCCCGGTCTGGCTGGGTGCTGTTCTGCAGGCATGGCGCGCATGAACAGGGGCTGTATCGTGGCAGGGACCGGGAAAAGATACGAAAAGACCCGGGACGGCGGATGCGCACCTGCACTGTGCTCGTGATCAGGAGGGGAGTCTATGCACAGGTCTGCTGCTGTTATGGTCTGTTTACTGTTGTTGCCCCTGGCCATGGCCGGGGCGGCCGAGCCCGTGAAGATCGGTATGATCACCACCCTGTCCACCAGGGCCGGCTACCTGGGCGAGGAGATCCGGGACGGGTTCCGGCTGGCCGTGGAACTGGGGGGCGGTCGTCTGGGCGGGGTTCCGGTGAAGCTGCTGGTGGCCGATGACGGCCGCAGTCCCGGCAAGGGACGTCGGATCGCCGAGCGGTTCATCCGGCGTGATCATGTCCGGATCCTGACCGGGCTTGTGTTCTCCAATGTGGCCCTGGCCGTGGTTCCCCTGGCCGTGCGCCGGAACGTGCTCGTCGTCAGCCCCAATGCCGGACCCTCCCTGCTGGCCGGCGAGGGATGCAGCAGCAACTTTTTCAACGTCTCCTGGCAGACCGATACTCTGTCTGAGGCCCTTGGCCGGTATGCCACGGAGCGGGGATATGACCGGGTCTTTCTCATCGCGCCCAATTACGTGGCCGGCAAAGACAATATTGCCGGGTTCAAGCGCTACTTCCGGGGAACCATTGCCGGCGAGGTCTATACCGCTCTGGGCCAGGCCGATTATGCGGCCGAGATAGCCGCCCTGCGCAGGGCGAAACCCGACGCGGTCTACTTTTTCCTGCCCGGCGGCATGGGGATCAATTTTCTCAAGCAGTATGCCCAGGCCGGCCTCCAGGGCGTGATCCCGCTCATGGGACCGGCCGCCACCGACGGCCGGCTGCTGGGGGCCGTGGGTGAGGCGGCGGTGGGCGTGATCAACTCCGCCCAGTGGAACAGTGACTTCGACAATCCGGCCAACAGGCGGTTCGTCACCGCCTTCAGGCAGAAATATGGCCGCACCCCGACCCTGTTTTCCAGCCAGGGATATGACGCGGCCCTGCTTATCGGCTCGGCCCTCAGGGCTGTTGCCGGTGACGTGACCCGGACCGATGCGCTCCGGGCCGCTCTTGAAAAGGCGGATTTTCAGTCCGTGCGCGGCCGGTTCCGCTTCGGCCGCAACCATTTCCCGGTTCAGGATTACTATATCCGCCAGGTTGTGAAAACAGGGGACGGCTCCCTGGTCAACCGGCTGCGCGTCCGGGTCTTCACTGACCACGGGGATGCCTACGCCGACCGGTGTCCCATGCCCTGATTCCTTGCCAGATGTTCATCCTGGAACAATTGCTCAACGGTCTTCAGCTCGGGGTCATGCTCTTTCTCATGTCTGCCGGCCTGACCCTGGTTTTCGGGATCATGCGGGTGATCAACCTGGCCCATGGCAGCTTCTACATGCTCGGCGCCTACGTGGCCGCCACCGTGACCATGCACAGCGGTTCCTTCCTGCTCGGCATGCTGGCCGCCCTGCCGGCAGCGGGCCTGGCCGGCATCCTGGTGGAGCTGATCGTCCTGCGCCGGCTCTACCAGAGGGACCACCTGGACCAGGTCCTGGCCACCTTCGGCCTGATCTTCTTCTTCAATGAGCTGACCCGGATGATCTGGGGGCGGCAGCCCCTGTTCATGGAGGTGCCGTCCTGGCTGGCCGGATCGGTGGAACTGCTGCCCGGCATCCGCTATCCGGTCTACCGGCTGGCCATACTTCTTGTCGGCGTTGTGGTGGCCCTGTTTCTCTATCTCCTCTTTTCCCGTACCCGCCTGGGCATGCGCATCCGGGCCGGCGCCACCAACCGCGAGACCGTGGCCGCGCTGGGTGTCAATATCCGGCTGCTCTATACCCTGGTCTTCGGGCTTGGCACCATGCTCGCCGGCCTGGCCGGGATGATGGCCGGCCCCATCCTGGCGGTGGAGGCGGGCATGGGCGACTCGATCCTGATCCTGACCTTCGTGGTCATCGTCATCGGCGGCATCGGCTCGGTGCGGGGCGCCCTGGTCGGCGCCATCCTGGTCGGCCTTGTGGATACCCTGGCCCGTGCCTTTCTGCCCGGTCTGCTCCGGCTGGTCCTCACCACCGCAGCCGCTGACCGGGCAGGGGCGGCCATCGCCTCCATGTCCGTTTACATTTTCATGGCCCTCTTTCTGGCCCTGCGGCCGGCCGGCCTCTTTCCGGTCAGCGAGTCATGACCCGTGCCACGGTGACGGCACCAGGCTGGCCGGTCCTGCTGTTTGCCGGCTGCGGCATCCTGTTCCTGCTGGTCCTGCCCCCCGTTCTTGAGCTCAGCGGTCACCAGTACCTGCTCTCCCTGGCCACCCGCGCCCTGATCTACGCCCTGGCTGCCAGCAGTCTCAACCTGATCCTGGGCTATGGCGGCATGGTCAGCCTGGGCCATGCCGCCTTTATGGGCATCGGCGCCTATGTGGTGGGAATCCTCTCCCACCAGGCTGCTGGTTCCGGCCTGCTTTCCCCGGCGGCCGTCCAGGGAGCCGGCCCGGTCAGCGCCCTGATGGCCTGGCCCGCAGCCGTTGCCCTCGCCATGCTCTTTGCCCTTGTCACCGGCGTGGTCTCCCTGCGGACCCGGGGCATGCACTTCATCATGATAACCCTGGCCTTTGCCCAGATGGTCTATTTTTTCTTCATCTCCCTGGAGAGCTACGGCGGTTCCGACGGCATGGTTCTTGCTAGCCGCGACCGGCTGCCCGGCATTGATCTGGGTGATGACCGTGTTTTCTACTATCTCTGCCTGGGCCTGCTGCTCCTGTTCCTCGCTTTTGTCCACCGCCTGGTCAATGCCCGCTTCGGCAGGGTCCTGGTGGGGTGCCGGGAGAATGAAAAACGGTTGCAGGTGCTGGGATTCGCAACCTTCGGCTACCGGCTGCTGGCCTACTGCCTGGCCGGTGGGGCGGCCGGTCTTGCCGGCGCCCTGCTGGCGGAGCAGGGCGGCTATGTCAGCCCGGCCATGCTGCACTGGACGCGGTCCGGCGAGCTCATGGTCATGGTCCTGCTGGGTGGCACGGGAACCCTGGCTGGTCCCGTACTGGGCGCCTTTGTCCTGCTCTTTCTGGAGGAGTACCTGGCCCTTTATACCGAGCACTGGATGGTGATTCTCGGTCCGGTCCTCGTCCTGGCGGTGCTCTTTGCCAGGGGCGGACTCTATCCCATGCTTGCGGGACACGGGAGAGAACGATGAGCCGGCCGCTTCTGCAGCTTGCAGACGTGGGCAGGTCCTTTTCCGGCCTGCAGGTCTGCCGGGATATCGGCCTGGTGCTGGCAGCGGGTGAGCTGCATGCCCTGATCGGGCCCAACGGCGCCGGCAAGAGCACGGTGCTCGATATGATCACCGGTCTTACTGCCGTTGATCGGGGCCGGATCCTGTTCAAGGGATGCGATGTCACCCGGATGCCGCCGTATGCACGGGCGCGGCTGGGTATGGCCCGTTCCTTTCAGGCCTCCGCCCTGCTGGATTCTTTTACCGTCCAGGAACACGTGGCCCTGGCGGTTCAGGCCGGCCGAGGTTCCAGCTACCGTTTCTGGCGCCGGAGCGGTTCCGATCCCGAGCTGCAGGAACCGGCGGCGGAGATTGTGGCCCGGGTGGGCCTGGCGGACAGGGCCGGGGTACGGGCGGCGACCCTGGCACACGGAGAACGGCGGCTGCTCGAGATCGCCATGGCCCTGGCCACCCGGCCGGATCTGCTGCTCCTGGACGAGCCCATGGCCGGGCTCGGTCCGGTCTCCTGCCGCAGGCTGGCCGGGATGGTTCGCGAGCTGAAGGCCGAACGAACCATTCTGCTGGTGGAGCATGACATGGAGACCGTGTTTGCCCTGGCCGACCGGATTACGGTGCTGGTCCAGGGCCGGGTCGTGGCCACGGGCCGGCCCGAGGCGATCCGCTCCAACCGCCGCGTCCAGGAGGCCTACCTGGGGGGACCATGCTCCTTGTAAAGGATGTCGCAACCTGGTATGGCCAGGCACAGGTCCTGTTCGGGGTCTCCCTGGAGGTGTGTCCCGGCGAGGTGGTGGCGTTGATGGGGAGAAACGGTATGGGCAAGACCACCCTGATCCGGTCCATCATGGGCCTGACCCCCATCGGCCGCGGAACCATCACCTGGCAGGGGCGGCCCATCCACGAGCTGCCGCCGCACCGGATTGCCCGCCTGGGGCTCGGCCTGGTCCCGGAGGGCAGGCAGATCTTCCCCACCCTGACGGTCAGGGAAAATCTCCTGGCTGTTGCCGCCGACCATGGCGGCAGCGATGAACCCTTCACCCTGGATCGGGTCTATGCCATGTTCCCATGCCTGGCCGAACGGTCCGACCACCTGGGCCGTGATCTCTCCGGCGGTGAGCAGCAGATGCTGGCCATCGGGCGCGCCCTGATGACCAATCCCTCCCTGCTCCTGCTCGATGAGGCCACCGAGGGGCTGGCTCCCATGGTCTGCTGCGGGATCTGGCGTGCTCTTGGCTTGCTCAAGGAGCGCGGCCTGTCCATCCTGGTGGTGGACAGGAACATCGATGCCCTGCAGGCCATCGGCGACCGGCTCTGTATCCTGGAGAAGGGACGGATCGTCTGGCAGGATACCTCCCCCTTCAGGGCCTTTGACATGGAGATGCGGATGCGCTATCTGGGAGTATGATCCTGCTGCCGGGTTCCTCCGGGTCTGCCCCGGGACCGGACCGTCTTGTGCGGTCTTTTTCCGGTGCCGCGGCAGGATTCCGGTTGTGGTTCTCCAGACCATGATTATGGTGTCAGTATCAGCCCCTGCGGATTCAATGGCGGACCCTGGGTTGAGCGTTTCACCCGTGTGCTATGCCCTGTGATCAGTCGCATCACAAGACTCGCATCCCGGGGTACAATGAAAAACGCTCTATGCAGGTGGACGATGAGCAGGATCATGGTGACAGCAAGGCCGGGGACCGGGGAGAGGATCACCATGGTCCCTGGCCGCAGGTGGAAGTGGAGCGGCCTGCCGTAACCGGTCCCCTGTTTTCCGGTCAAGGAGTGGAGCATGATCGACAAGAGTGCCCTGTGTAAGAAGATTATGGAGATCTATCCGGAAATCGGACAGTGCGACATCAATCTGGATGTCCATTTCGATGAGGAGAAGAAGGCTTGGGTGGCGCATCTCGCCAAGGAAGGCAAGGAGCTCTCGACCTATCTGGATGATGACGAGATCCAGGCATGTCTCGATGGGAAACAATGTGTTGCCCTGGGTGTTCATGTGGCCGAACTCTCAAGAAATGTCCGTGACATCTGAGCGACGGCATGACCGGCTCCGGGTCGGGTGCTGTCCCGACGCCATGCTGGTCACCACACAGTACTGGCCGCGACCGGCAGGCATGGTCCGGCTCAACGGAGGAATCAATGGCCCGACAGGTACGAATTGATACGGATGAATGTATCGGCTGTGAAGCGTGTGTTGAACTCTGCCCTGATATCTTCGCCTTTGATGACGAGGCCGGCAAGTCCCATGTGATCAAGGCCGAGGGCGGTGACGAGGCCTGTATTGAAGAGGCTGTCGCCTCCTGCCCCGCCGAGTGCATCAGTTACGAATAAGGCGGATGCCGGCGGCTTATCCGACCTTTGCCGGCAAACCACCCCGGCAGGGAACCGGGTGCCGGCACAGCACCCGGGAAGAAGAACCGGCGCAGCAGGCCGGTCCGGGAACTCGTGTATTTCATGGACAACAGCGGTCAGGCGGATATCACCAGGCATGAAGAGGAGATTCTGCAGAATCTCGGGTCCTGGCAGAGAAAACCCCTGTTGCGGCAGATCTATGCCGACTTCTATCGTCGTATCGCGGGATGGCTTGTTCCCGGGCCCGGCGGCCGCAGCGTGGAACTGGGATCCGGCATCGGCAACATCAGGGAGGTGCTTCCCGGCTGCCTCCGTACCGATCTTTTCCCCAATCCATGGATCGACCGGGTGGAGAGCGCCTACGGCCTCTCCTTTGCCGCCCGCAGCATCGACAACCTGATCCTGTTTGATGTCTTTCATCATCTCAGGTATCCGGGCACGGCCCTGGCCGAACTGCACCGGGTGCTGGTCCCCGGTGGCCGGGTCCTGATCTTCGAGCCCTGCCTGAGCCTGCTCGGCCTGCTGGTCTTCGGCCCCCTGCACCGCGAGCCGCTGGGCCTGGGTGAAGAGATCCGCTTTTTTGCGCCTGCAGACTGGTCCCCGGAAAAAGACAGCTACTATGCGTCCCAGGGGAACGCCGCCAGGATATTCCTGGGCCGGAAATACCGGCCCCTGCTCCGAAAGCAGTGGACCGTGCTGGCCAGGGAACGATTTGCAGCCATATCGTACATCGCCAGCGGCGGGTATTCCGGTCCCCAGCTCTATCCTGACAGGGCGTTTCCCCTGATGCAGCGGCTTGACGCTTTCTGCGACCGTTTTCCACGCATTTTCGCCACCCGCCTTCTTGTGGTCCTGGAGAAGAAGTCTCCTCACTGATCCTTTCCCGGCCTCTTTTTCCTCTCATTGATTGGTACACCCGGGACACCCGGTGCCGGGTCGGAGCCGTCCCGGATTCCCTGCCGCCCGGAGTTTTCCGGAACGACCAATTTGTAATAGGAAATGGGGGGAAATTTCATTGTCTTTGGGGGAGTGATCAGGTACCATCAATCCCGTTTGCCTGTAGCATCAAAATATCTGAATGGTTTTCCAGGAACCGGAATCAGGCTGGCGGAACCCTGGTGTGGCAGACAGGGTTTTGGGGTCTGGTGGTGTCCAATGATTCGGTTTTACATGATTTGCTGTTGGTTGGCCAAGCCCGGGGCCAGGGGTCGCCAGTCATGTCGGGTAAAAGAAACAAGGGAGGAGGAAGCAATGAAACAGCAACTGTCAGCAGTGATTTTGTCCATTGTCGGCTTCGTGTTGACGGGTAGTGTGGTCTGTGCACAGCCGCCGATCATTGAAACAGAGAAGAGCATGTATTATCTTGATCCCTACTACTGGGTGTACAGCGCTTCCCGGTACGAATGGCAGGGAGAGAACCAGAACCTCTGGCCGGCAGACGGCCACGATATCCAGATCAATTTTTCTCTCACCGGCCATGAGGGCGGCCAGCTTCTGACCTTCACCGTTGACGGACTTGTCGAGCCCGTTGAAGGGCTCATGGAGGAGGATGTCGATATGGCTGGTGTCTACCGGGGCTCGTTTACCATCGGCGAGGCCGGTGTGGGGGGCGAACTCTTCAAGCCCGGTGTAAAGGACGAGGCAACGGGCGAACCGCTGGTGCCCGGGGTCGTCACCCTGACCATCACGGACGCGGACGGGACCGTTGCCCAGCGGGAGATCAGGATTTCCAGGTGGGGCTGCGACCGGTGCCATCTCTCGCAGCAGGATGCCAGGGTGGTCTACCCCTGGTCCTCGCCTGCCGGCGGACCGCGCGGGCCGCACAGCTGGCCCAACGTCCTGGGCCGGAACGGCGGCCGGCCCGGTTTCGATTATAACAACCTGACCAATGACGCCCTCACCCATACCCCGACCGTGGGGGGCTATGTCACCAATCGCAGCACCGGCGAGCAGGTTTGGCAGGACAACCCGCTCAACCGGCAGCCGTATCATCAGAAAACCAACCTGAAAATGCCCTGGACAGAACAGTGCTCACCCTGTCACCAGGGATCCGGCCATGTGCGGGCGGCCTTCAGGGTTGAAGGGCAGCCGTTGCCGGTGACCATGGAACGTTCCACTATTGTTAAGTGTGTCTTCTGTCATGGCGTCTCCGGCGGCTATGTTCCCGATGATCCCAAACCCATGTGGGAGGACTGGGTCCTGCAGGGCTGGAACTGACAGGTACCGGAAGACACGTTCCCTGATTGCGGCACAGGCGCCGGGTGAGGTGCACGTGCCGGCAGCAGGGACACTGTCCGACTCCTGTTGCCCTGAACCGGTTGGGCGGCAGTGTTCCGGGACAGGCCAACGGCAGAGGGGTGCCGGACCTTGGACGGGTCCGGCACCGCCCGGATGCGGCCATGGGGAATCATGTCCCGTTTTCCGGTCCCTGCTACCGGTTCCTGCCAGCCTGAAACAAGGGGGAGCTGAAGTGACATGGCATGGTTGAAATGGCTGCCTTGGCGCTTTATCCTCAGCAGGGCTGCGCGGTCCAGGGGATTTCTCGACCCGGTGGCCCTCCTGGCCCGGCTGCACCGGTTCGCCCAGCCTTCGGAGGTGGGTGAACCCATCGAGCTGCTGCGCGCCGGTGCCGTCTTTCATGCCCGCGGCCTGATCAACTCCCGCGTCATCCAGCACAACCTGGACTGGGTCTGGCCCTACTGGATCGAGCGCCAGTTCGATCCCCTGGACGACGCCTTCGTCCCCCGCGCCTTTTCGCTTACCCATATCAACCTGACCCACCGCAACTGGACCGCCGTGGGCTGGCCCGACTGTCCGGAGCTTCCCGTTGTCGATCCGCGCGGCCTGCTCACCCCCTTCCTGGACTCCTGGTCCCTGGACGGCTGGGTCTCTACCGTGGACGGCCGCTGTCTCCTGCCGTCGCGGGCTCACTACGCTTCCCAGGAAGCCGAACCCGGACCCGTACCCGCCCTTGTCACCCGCAGCCGCCAGGAGGGCCTTTCCCTGGCCTGCCGGATCCTGGTCGAGCTCCGGGACGGGACGCCGGTCTGCAGGATGGAGCTCACGGGCCGCTCTGACACCGAGGGCTGGCTGGTCTTTGCCCTGCGGCCCTGCAATCCCGAGGGGATCAGCTTCATCCACCGGGTGGCGCTGGCATCCGGACGGCGGGCCTGGCAGGTCGACAGCCGCACCCGCATCGGGTTCAGCGAGCCGGTGGAAGTGCACCGTGTCTCTGATTACCGGGCAGGCGATGTCCATATCCACCTCGCCGATACCGCGGAGCAGCTGGCCGGAAGGTGCGAGGTCGGCATGGCCACTGCCGCGGCCATGTACAGCCTCCGGGCGGGGCGGGAGCGCACGGTGACGGCCGAGGTGGTCCTGCCGGTCCGCCGGGAGGCGTCTTCCCTGCCCACATGGCGGCAGGCGCTCTCGGACCATTGCCGGCTGGATGTGCCCGAGACCCGGGTCCGGTTCCTCTATGACACCGCCATCAGGACCCTGATCCTGCACTCGCCCGGCGATGTCTGGCCCGGTCCCTACACCTACCGGCGGTTCTGGTTCCGGGACGCGGCATTCATCATTCACGCCCTTCTCTGCGCAGGCCTCCTCTCCCGGGCACGGCGGGCCCTGGATCTCTTTCCCGGCCGGCAGACGGCCCGGGGCTATTTTCTCTCCCAGGAAGGAGAGTGGGATTCCAACGGCGAGGCCCTCTGGATCATGGACCGTTTTTGCCGGTTCACCGGCCAGCCGCCGCCGGCGGACTGGCAGAGGGCCATTGTCCGCGGCGGCAGGTGGATCGTCGACAAGCGGCTGCCCGACAGTCCGGACAGTCCCCACGCCGGCCTGCTGCCGGCCGGGTTCAGTGCCGAGCACCTGGGGCCCAACGACTACTTCTACTGGGATGACTTCTGGGGTATCGCCGGCCTCGAGGCCGCGGCCCGCCTCTGCCGCCACTTTGATTCTGCGGCCGGGGAGGAGTTCGCCCGCCAGGCGGTCGCGTTCTCGGCCGCGGTAGAGAAGAGTCTTGCCCGGACCTGCGGCCGCCTGCGCCGCCGGGCCATGCCCGCGTCTCCCTACCGCCGCCTTGATTCCGGGGCCATCGGCTCCCTGGTCCGCGGCTACCCCCTGTGCCAGTGCACTCCGGATGATCCGGATCTCCTGGGCACGGCGGAGTACCTGCTGGACGAATGTTTTGTTGACTCCGGCTTTTTCCAGGATATGATCCACTCGGGTATCAACGCCTACCTGACCCTGCACGTGGCCCAGGTCCTGCTGCGCGCCGGCGACCGTCGCTATCTTCGGCTCATGGACCGGGTGGCGGAACTGGCCTCGCCCACCGGCCAGTGGCCCGAGGCGATCCATCCCCGGACCATGGGCGGCTGTATGGGCGACGGCCAGCATGTCTGGGCGGCGGCGGAGTGGATCATGATGGTGCGCAACTGTTTTCTGCGCGAGGAAGGAACGTGCCTGGTTCTCTGCAGCGGCGTGCCCGGTCGCTGGCTGCGGCCCGGGGCGCAGGTAGGCTTCGGCCCGGCACCGACCTCTTTCGGCCCGGTCTCCCTGACCCTCTCCCGCGCTGACGGCACGCCCGGCGGCGTGGATATCCGCTGGCAGGGCCGGTGGCACGCCGGCGCACCCGGGATCGAGATCCGTTTGCCGGGCAGGCCGGCCGTGACGCCGCGGCCGGGAGAAAATCATGTTCACGTCCCCCTGGAGGAGCAGCCATGAACATCGTGATGGTGACCAACACCTACAGCCCGCACGTGGGGGGCGTTGCCCGCTCCATCGAGTCGTTCGCCGCAGAATACCGGCGCCGCGGTCACCGGGTGCTGGTGGTGGCGCCCGAGTTTCCGGGCACACCGGCCCATGAGACAGACGTTTTCCGTATTCCGGCCATCCAGAACTTCAACGGCTCCGATTTCTCTGTGGCCCTGCCCGTCTCGGGCCTGCTCCACGACGCGCTCCAGGACTTCGCGCCCCATATCGTCCACTCCCACCACCCCTACCTGCTGGGCATGACCGCGCTGCGGGTGGCACGCTACTACAACCTGCCGCTGGTCTTCACCCACCATACCCGTTACGAGGAGTACACCCACTATGTGCCCCTGGATTCGCCCAAGCTCAAGCGGTTCGTGATCGAGCTCGCGACCCGCTACTGCAACCTCTGCGACCAGGTCTTCGCCCCCAGCCGGAGCATCGGGACCCTGCTCGGGCAGCGGGGTGTGACCACGCCCATCGCCGTGGTGCCCACCGGCGTGCGGGTGGAGCTCTTTTCCCGCGGTGACCGGGCCGGGTTCCGGCGGGCCATGAACATCGACGACCAGGCCTTCCTGGTCGGCCACGTAAGCCGGCTGGCCCCGGAAAAAAATCAACTGTTCCTGGCCGAGTCCGTGGCCGCCTTTATCCGGGATACGCCTTCGGCCCGTTTCCTGGTCGTGGGACAGGGGCCGTCGGAGGCGGACATCCGGGCCGTGTTTGCCCGGGAAAACCTGGCGGATCGCCTCAGTTTTGCCGGGGTCCTCACCCCGGACCGTCTTGCCGACGCCTATCACGCCATGGACGTCTTTGCCTTCAGCTCCAAGAGCGAGACCCAGGGCATGGTCATCACCGAGGCCATGGCCGCCGGCCTGCCGGTGGTGGCCCTGGAGGCGCCCGGCGTGGAGGACGTGGTCCGGGACCGGGTCAATGGCCGTCTGCTCGGCGACGGGTCGGTGGTCTCCTTTGCCGCGGCCCTGGCATGGATCAGGGACCTGGCGCCGGAGCGGCTGCAGGAGATGCGGCAGGCCGCCCGCAGGACCGCGGACGAGTTCTCAATGCAGAATACCGCGGGCCGGGCCTTGGCCTGCTACGAGCGGCTGTTGTCGAAAAATCTTCCCTCAAGGAGTGAGGAGGACGCGGCCTGGGAGCGGGTGTTGAGCCTGATCCGGACCCAGTGGGAGATCACCCGGGAACTGGCCGAGGCCGCCGGCGTGGCACTGCGCTCCGGCGAGCCGCAGGTGGTTGCGGAGGGCGGCGGCTGACATCGTGGTCAGGCCCGGCAGCGACTGATGATCCGGGACTGCCCGGTGCCGGGGTGCCATCAGCCGTTGACAAACCCGCCGATGTTGCTTATTTCATCTATGGCATGGGACCGGGCGTGTCGTCGGCCCGGTCTGTTTTTTTAGCAGGTCGGGGCTGACGGGCGAAACGTTCGATTCAGGATCGAGGGAGTGACGGGAACCATGGGAAACATCGTTGACAGGACCATCACGGTGCAGGGATGCACTGTTCATTATCTCGAGGCGGGTGCGCCCGGCGGCAGGGACGTGCTCTTGCTGCACGGCATGAAGTTCAGTGCCGCGACCTGGCAGGAACTGGGCACCCTGGATCGCCTGGCCGACGCCGGCTGGCACGCCATTGCCCTGGACATGCCGGGTTTCGGCGGGTCCCCGCCCTGTGACCTGGGGACCGGCGAGGTGCTGGCCGCGGTGATCACGGGGCTCGGCCTGCAGCGGCCGGTCCTGGTGGGGCCGTCCATGGGCGGCCGTATCGTGCTCGAATTTGTCCCCGATCATCCGGGCCTGGCCGGTGGCATGGTCCTGGTCGGCGCCGTGGGCGTGGAGGAAAATCGTGACCGGCTGGCGGAGATCAGGCTGCCGACCCTCATCGTCTGGGGCGGCGAGGATGCGGTTTCACCGGTTGCCAACAGCGATATCCTGGCCTCGGAGATAGCCGGTGCCAGGAAGATGGTCATTGACGGCGCACCCCATCCCTGTTATCTGGAGAGTCCCGACACCTGGCATGCGGCCCTGCTCGACTTTCTTGCCACCCTGTCCTGACAGCGGACAGGGGCCGGTCGCCGGATGCCGCGCTACGGCCGTTCCCCGGGCAGACCGGCCCGGTCCCGGCGAGGACAGGCCGGCGCCGCTTCGCAACCGTAACCTTTACCACTCACAGCATGGGAAAAACACTTATCATCGCCGAGAAGCCGAGCGTTGCCGCTGATATCGTCAAGGCCCTTCCCGGCAGGTTCAAGAAGAGCAAGACCCATTACGAGAGCGACGACTACATTGTTTCCTATGCCATAGGTCACCTG
>DRKI01000215.1 GCA_011051875.1 Desulfobulbus sp.
CGTTGGCCGCATTGAGCATGGCCGGCTTGACCCCACCCTGCTCCAGGGCGGTAAAGGCAAGGCGCAGGGCGGGAAAACGGTCATAATCCGGCTTCTCAAAGCTGAGATTGCCACACCGGGACAGGCTGAGCCGGGACAGCCCCAGATCCATACGTTCCGGGTAGGACAGGGCATAGGCGATGGGGATACGCATGTCGGGAATTCCCAGCTGAGCCACCACCGAGCCGTCGCGGAACTCGACCAGGGAATGGACAATGGACTGGGGGTGGACCACCACCCCGATCCGGTCAGCCTGCATGTCAAAGAGCCAGCGCGCCTCGATCACCTCCAGCCCCTTGTTCATCAGGGTCGCCGAATCGATGGAGATCTTGCGGCCCATGTCCCAGTTGGGATGGGCCAGGGCCTGCTCCGGGGTCACGCTGGCAAGCCTGGTGGACCTCCGGCCGTGGAAGGGACCGCCCGAGGCAGTGAGAATGATCCGGGCCACGTCCTGCCGGCGGCCGGCCTCCAGGGCCTGGAAGATGGCACTGTGCTCGGAGTCGATGGGCAAGAGATGTACCCCGTGCTCCCGCACGGCGGCCATGATCAGCCGGCCGGCCATGACCAGGGTCTCCTTGTTGGCCAGGCCGATATCCTTGCCGGCCCGGATGGCGTCCAGCGTGGGCAGCAGGCCGACGCTGCCAACCACCGCCGACACCACCATCCGGCACTCCTCCATGGTGGCGACCCTTCGGTTTCCCTCCTCGCCCCAGAAAATGCGGCCAGCATACCTGGACGGCAGCAACCCGGCCAGCGGCGCGACCAGCTTCTCCTCGGCCACAGAGACAATCTCCGGCTCGAATTCCCGCACCTGGCGGGCAAGTTCTTCAATGTTGCGGCCGGCCGCCAGCCCGGTTATCCGGAACCGGTCGGAAAAACGCCGGACAACCGCCAGCACGTTACGACCGATGGAACCGGTGGAACCGAGCAGTGAAATATTCTTGACATTCATGCGACCAGTCCAAAAACAAGAAGATAGTAAAGTACGGGCGCGGTGAGCAGGATGGAGTCAACCCGGTCCAGGAGCCCGCCGTGTCCGGCCAGGATCGTACCCGAATCCTTGCAGCCGGTGGCCCGCTTGATCACCGACTCGGCAAGATCGCCCGTGATACCGATGACCACCAGCAGGGCCGCGACCAGGCCCAGCCACAGCGGATGGACCGTGGGCAGCAGGACCAGTCCTGCAAGCACGGCCAGGACCACGCCGCCGGCCAGGCCACCGATGCCGCCGGCCACGGTCTTGCCGGGACTGATGGCGGGACAGAGCTTCTTCTTGCCAAAGGCGCGACCCGCGTAATAGGCACCGGTATCAGAGGCTGCGGTGATCGCGGTCAGGACAAGGAGCCAGGCGACTCCGTGTTCCAGGTGCCGGATCAGCACCACGTGCGCCCCGCAGAAGGAAATGTAGACCAG
This sequence comes from Desulfobulbus sp., assembly GCA_011051875.1. Classification (GTDB taxonomy): domain Bacteria; phylum Desulfobacterota; class Desulfobulbia; order Desulfobulbales; family Desulfobulbaceae; genus DRKI01. Next base: position 1,453 of record DRKI01000215.1, read on the forward strand.
CCCCATGATGGCCAGGGAGAACATCTCCAGGACATTGTCGAGGCTCGAATAACGGCGCAGGACCAGGAACACGAGGCCGATCAGACCACCGGCCAGGCCGGCGGCCACGGCCTGCGCGGTCCCGGCCAGGGATGCCAGCACCGGCAGCAGGATGACCCCGGCCAGCAGGCCGGGTGGCTGACCGGGAAAGGAGAGGCCGGTCATGCGGCTGAATTCGAACAGGGCCCGGCCGGTAACCAGGACGATACAGAGCCAGAACAGGGGAACCGGGGCGAAGGCAAGCAGCAGGATCCAGCCCGCGGCCATGGCAATGCCGGGAAAAACGCGCCCCATGAAACTCACCCCTGCAACTGGGCCCCGGTCCTGCCGAAACGGCGCTGCCGGCGGCCGTAGGTGGCCAGGGCCTCGAGGAATTCCTTTTTCCGAAAGTCCGGCCACATGGTCTCGGTGAAGTAGAGTTCGGAATAGGAGGCCTGCCAGAGCAGAAAATTGGAGAGCCGGTGTTCGCCGCCGGTCCGGATCAGCAGGTCCGGATCGGGCTGACCGGCCGTGTCCAGGTGCGCGGCAAGCATCTCCTCGTCCAACCGGCGCCAGTCCAGCTCGCCGGCCACACACTTGCGGGCCAGGGCCCGCACGGCCCGCATCATCTCGTTGCGGCCGCCGTAACTCAGCGCCAGGTTCAGGGTCATGCCCCGGCAGCAGGCGGTCTGTTCCATGACCATGGCCAGGGTCTGGCGCACATCATCGGGCAGCCGCTCCTGCTGGCCGAGGCAGGAGAGCCGGACGCCGTTCTGGAGCATGGTCTTCAGCTCGGCCTGCAGGTAGACCTTGAGCAACCCCATGAGACCGGAGACCTCCTGCATGGGCCGTTGCCAGTTCTCGGTGGAAAAGGCATACAGGGTGAGGTAGCGGACCCCGATCTCCCGGGCCGCCTCCACCACAGCCCGCACGGAATCCACCCCGGCCTTGTGACCGAACAGTCGGGGACGGTTGCGCTGCTCGGCCCAACGGCCATTGCCGTCCATGATGATGGCGACATGGGTGGGTATCTGGCTGATATCCTGCTCAGTCACGGAAGAACGCATAAAAGGGAAAGCTCCAGGGAGGCTCACACCTCCATGACTTCCTTTTCCTTGTTGGCGGTGATCTCGTCGATTTTCTTGACAAACCGGTCGGTTTCCTTCTGCGCCTCTTCCTGGAGCCGGTACATGTCGTCCTCGGCGATCTCCTTGTTCTTCTTCTGCTTCTTGAGTGTGTCGTTGGCCTCGCGCCGGATATTGCGGATCGCGACCTTGTGCTCCTCGGCCAGCTTCTTGACCTGCTTCACCAGCTCCTTGCGCCGCTCCTCGGTGAGCGGCGGTATGGAGAGACGGATCACGTTGCCGTCATTGGCAGGGGTCAGCCCCAGGTCCGAGGCCAGGATGGCCTTCTCGATGGCCGGCAGCATCTGGGGATCCCAGGGCTTGACGGCGATCATGCTGGATTCGGGAATGGTCAGGGTGCCGACCTGGTCAAGGGGCAGCATGGATCCGTAGGCATCGACCTTGATTCCGTCCAGCAGGGAAAGAGACGCCCGGCCGGTCCTGATACGCACCAGCTCCCGCTTGAAGGCCTCCACACTGCTTTCCATCTTTTCCTTCAGTTGCTCGATAACGTCATTTGCCATGACTTCCTCCCTCGGGGTTGTACGACCAGATTCTCAATTGAGCGATTTTCTTTGCCCCAAGATGCAAATCCTGTGGTGTTGCATCGCAACCGATCACCGACGCCGCTGTCACCTTGACATTCTTTCCGGATTGTCAACGGTTGCCGGTGCTCCATAGTCGTTCAAGCAGGCCAGCGGGTCCGGGGCCCGCCATGTGAGGAGGCCGGATCGGACGAAGATGGAGTGCCGGTACATGTTTTCCGTGACCGTAGCATCCGCGGCTCGTGGTGCCGCGCGAGCCGTGGTCGGGGCCGGCCCGCAGGACCACCTGCGCCAACTTGCAGTCCTGAGAATGCGAAAACAACGAGTTGTTGACCCTGTGATCAGTTACCTGGCCACGGCCAGTCCTATTCGGTGATCAGCGTGCCCACGTCCTCACCGGCGGCAGCGCGGCTGATGTTACCGGGGACCTTCATGTTGAAGACAAAAATGGGAAGATCATTGTCCCGCGCCAGCGAGATACCGGCCGCGTCCATGACACGAAGCTCGTCCTGCAACACGCGGGTATACGAGAGCTCCTCAAAACGGACCGCCCTGGGATCCTTTTCCGGGTCCCGGTCATAGACACCGTCCACGCGGGTCGCCTTCATGATGACATCGGCTTGTATTTCCAGGGCCCTGAGCACGGCGGCCGTATCGGTGGTGAAATAGGGATTGCCGGTGCCGGCGGCAAAGATGACCACCCTGCCGGCGGCCAGGTGTTCCAGGGCCCGGCGGCGGACATAGGGCTCACAGACATTGCGCATGGTGATGGCCGACATCACCCGGGCGGGGACCCCCTTTTTCTCCAGGGCGTCCTGTACCGCCAGGGCGTTGATGACCGTGGCCAGCATGCCCATGTTGTCTGCCGAGGCCCGGTCCATGCCGCCGGCGGCCCCGGCCACGCCGCGGAAGATGTTGCCGGCGCCGATGACCAGGCCGAGCTGCACGCCCCGGCCGTGCACGGTCCGGATCTCTCCGGCGACAAAATCGACCATTTCGGGACTGATACCGTAGGATCCCTCGCCGGTCAGGACCTCGCCGCTCACTTTCAATAGAATACGCCCAAACTTCATACCGCCGACCTCCGGATACCTGGATCAGGAAAGGCTGGACCCGCTCCAGGGGTCCCTGTTGCGGGCCTGGTGGAAAAGACAGGACCGCCGGCCCGGCCGGGCCGGCGGCCGCTGCAGACAGCGATCAGGCGCCGACCTGGAACCGGGCGAATCGCTTGATGGAGATATTCTCGCCCATCTTGGCGATCAGCTCGTTGAGCAGGTCCTGGACGGTCAGGTCAGGGTTCTTGACAAATTTCTGCTCAAGCAGGCAGACCTCGGAGATGTACTTCTCGATCTTGCCGGATACGATCTTCTCTACAATGTTCTCGGGCTTGCCCGACTCCAGGGCCTGGTTGGTGTAGATCTCCTTTTCCCGCTCGATCAGTTCGGCCGGGACCTCGTCGCGGCTGATTGCCACCGGGTTGGCCGCGGCGATGTGCATGGCCACGTCCCGGGCAAAGGACTTGAAATCATCGGTCTTGGCAACGAAATCGGTCTCGCAGCCGACCTCGACCATGACACCCAGCTTGCCACCACCATGGATGTAGCACTCCACCACACCCTCACTGGTGGCACGATCGGCACGCTTGGCGGCAACGGCTAGCCCTTTCTGCCTGAGCAGGTCAATGGCCTTTTCCATGTCGCCATCGGTCTCACCGAGTGCCCTCTTGCAGTCCATCATGCCGGCATTGGTCTTATCACGCAGTTCCTTGACCATCTGGCTTGTAATTTTCACGATCGGTCTCTCCTTGTCAACAAAGTAGCACTTCAGGCGGCAGCCGCCATCGGTGACTGCCGCGAATATCTCCAAATTGTCCGCCTGCCAGTACTCCATATTCGTTCAGGCAGGCTTCATTCAGGCAGGCCAAGGTGTCTGCAGGCCCCGTATGAGAAAACCTGACCGGACGGCGATGGAGTGCTGGTGAACGGTTCCTATGAAAGAAGGGGCACAAGGCCCCTTGTCCAGACAGGATCCGGCAACGGCCCCCGCGGCCGGTGAGCCGGGCAGGCCGGGCACCATGAAACGGCCGGAATCACTCCGGAGCCGGGGCGCTCTCCACCTCGGCGGTCCCGGACTCTGCCCCGGCCTCCCGGCTCATGGCATTTTCCAGTTCCTCGACACTGGCCTCCTGCTCCTCGCCCCGACGGGCCTTGCCCTCCAGGACGGCGTCGGCGATGAGCGATGTAATCAGCTTGATGGCACGGATGGCGTCATCGTTGCCGGGAATAACATAGTCGATGCCATCGGGGTCGCAGTTGGTATCGGTGAGTGCAACAACCGGAATCTGCAGCTTGTTGGCCTCCCTGACCGCGATCTCCTCGTTGTTGGGATCGATGACAAAGAGCACATCGGGCAGTGAACGAATATTCTTGATTCCACCCAGGTTGCGGTCCAGCTTGATCCGCTCCTTTTCCATCTTGAGAATCTCTTTCTTGGGAAAGCGGTTGATGGAGCCGTCTTCCTGCATGGATTCGATCTTCTTCAGCCGGTCTATGGAACGGCGGATGGTCTGGAAGTTGGTCATCATGCCGCCAAGCCAGCGGTGGTTGATGAAGTACATGCCGCACCGCTCGGCCTCTTCCCGGATGATCGCCTGCGCCTGCCGCTTGGTGCCGACAAAGAGGACGGTGCCGTCATTGGCGACCACGTCGACGATATAGCTGTAGGCCCGGCGGAACATCTTCATGGTCACGTCAAGATTGATGATATAGATCCCGTTGCGGGGGCCGTAGATGTACGGCTTCATCTTGGGATTCCAGCGCCTGGTCTGGTGGCCGAAATGAAGACCCGCCTCGAGCATCTGTCGCATTGTCACCTTTGCTGCCATACCTATCTCCTGTTTTATGGTTCTTTCCTCCATCCCTGTATCCGATTCCGCCTGCCGGCGGAACACCAAAGGATCAATGCGGGATGTGTGTCGTTATCGCCAGGGCCGGATACCATGGCGGTTGTTGTGCTGAAACATTCCCTGTTACCACGATCTGTGCCGAATTTCAAGAAAATCAGCACAATTCTGCCATGGCCGCGACCGGATCGGTCAACGACGGATCAGGGTCCGCCGGTCTCCCAGGACATGGAGCAGCCAATCGTAACCAAATTTGAGCAATTCCTCGTCATCGCGGCGGATACGCCGGCGCCGGTCCCGGTCCAGGCGAAACATGGCAAGCAGGTTGTTTCTCTCCATGTAGGTGCGGAAATCGTCGATATTGTAGCAGACCATGAAGGCAAGCTGCTGGCGCGGACCGGCAGATCCCTCTCCCTGCCACGGATTGGTGGCAAAAAAGGCATCCACCTCGGCCCACAGGTCGTTGTGCAGGTTGTACTGATAGAGGTGCTGATCCCGCTCCCACTGGATGATGGTATAGGTGCGCTCTTCGTCGTGCCCCTTGCAGTAGGGATGATGGGTCATGAAATAGTGCGCCTTGAGACGGTCCGTGCCACCGGTCCGTTCAACTCCCCGTTCCAGGGGATAGGTCCTGCACGATGAGGGCCGGTCGCGGTAGACGGAACAGCCGCTGTCGGTGAGGAAGGGGCATGGTCGGCCCTCCCGGTCGGCCATGTTCAGCATCAGGGCCGGAAAATAGGGATGGCTGCCGGGTGCGATCCGGGTATGACGCCGGAGAAACTCGCCGGAATGGAGCCCGAGACAGTTTTTCAACCGCAGGATGTCGTACGGATAGAGGAACATCTCCACCTTGTGACAGCAGTGCAGGTAGCAGCTCACACCGGGATGGCAATGAAACCGGAACGGCTCATCACCGACCCGGGTGCGGCCCTCGGGCACCAGCGTATCCCTGATCTCATCACTCTTCATCTGTGCCTCCAACTATTGATATCCATGAAGGCAGCCGGCTGACCGGATGCTCCTGGCGATGACCGGGTCGGCAACTCCCCGGCGCCCCTCCCGCCCCATACCGGCGGTACGGCCATCCGGCAGTCCAGGCCCAGGGGATACGGACAGCGACCGCTGCCGGCATCCCTGCCATGCCGATCTTCCGGCCATGAAAAAAAAAGCCGGTATGACCGGGAGTCATACCAGCTTGCAATCCTCGGGCCTGCATGGCCGGATCGGGATAGCGGGGGGGGGAGTGTAAGGAGAGCCGGGCGTCTTATTCCTCTGTGCCGGCCTCTTCCTCGTATGCCTCCTCGTAACCGACCAGCTCGAGAATGGCCATGGGCGCTGCATCGCCTGTCCTGGTGCCGGTGCGGATGATCCGGGTATAGCCTCCCTGCCGGTCGGCATACTGGTCGCTGATCTCATCAAAGAGCTTGGCCACGATATCCTTGGACCGGATATATGCCATGGCCTGTCTCCGTGCATGCAGGTCGCCCCGCTTGCCCAGGGTGATCATCTTTTCCGCCATTCTCCTGGCTTCCTTGGCCTTGGGTACCGTGGTGACAATACGCTCGTGCTCGAGAAGGGAGGTCACCATGTTCCGCAGCATCGCCTTCCGGTGTGCGGCCGTGCGGCCGAGCTTCCTGCCTGCTTTTCTGTGTCTCATTGTCCTGTCCTTGTCCTGAAAATCCCCCTGGAACGGGGCAACGTTCCGGGATACTTCGTTCAATCACCGTGCCGGAGACAGCGGCTTTGACCCCGCGGACGGATATGTCTCCAGGCCACTGCGGCGCACTGGCACCGACGACCTACTGCTGTTTCTTTTCCTCGCCAGCCTCTTCCCGCTCATTGGGCGGCACCCATCCCTTGTGCTTCATGCCGAGGGTCAGGTCGTGCTCGGCGAGCAGTGCCTTGATCTCGTTGAGCGACTTGCGGCCGAAATTCTTGGTCTTGAGCATCTCGGCATCACTCTTCTGCACCAACTGCCCGATATATTGAATCTGGGCGTTCTTGAGACAGTTGGCGGAACGGACCGAGAGTTCAAGGTCCTCGACATTCTTGTCAAGAAACGGCGGATAGGAGAGTTCTCCCTCGTCACCTTCCGGCTTCTCCGGGGCCTTGGCCTCCTCCTCGTCAAAGTTGATGAAGATGGTCATCTGCTCCTTGAGGATCTTGGCCGCATAGGCCAGGGCATTTTCAGGACTCACGCTGCCATCGGTCTCAACCTCCATGGTCAGCCGGTCAAAATCGGTCTGCTGTCCGACCCGCGCCTGGCTCACCACGTACTGTATACGGACAATGGGAGAGAAGGCGGCATCAATCGGGATCACCCCGATGGGCTGATCATCCCGCTTGTTCTGCTCGGCGTAGACGTATCCCTTGCCCCAGCGGACCTCCAGCTCGGCACGGAAGGTTGTGTCACCGGTAATGTGACAGATGACCTGATCCGGGTTCATCACCTCGACATACCCCGCCCCGTTGATATCAGCGGCAGTGACCACTCCCTGGCCGGACTTTTCAACGACCACGGTCCTGGCGTCGGGCCCGTTCAGCTTGAGGCGCACCTGCTTCAGGTTGAGGATGATCTCGGCCACGTCCTCGTGGATACCGTCAATGGTGGTGAACTCGTGCAGAGCATTATCGATCCTCACCGAAGTGATGGCCGCACCCCTGATGGAGGACAGGAGAATCCGACGCAGAGAGTTGCCGATGGTGGCGGCAAAACCACGCTCAAAGGGTTGGCAGATGAACTTGCCGTACCGCTCGGTGTGGGTGTCCTTGTTGACCTCCAGACGCTGCGGAGTGATAAGATCATGCCAGTTCTTGTAAAAGGGATTGTCGTCCCGAATTTCCTGTGCCATGCAGTACCTGACCTCTAATGGTTACTTGGAGTACAACTCGACGATAAGGTGTTCCTGGATCGGCATGGTGATCTCTTCACGGTTGGGCATCGCCTTGACCGTGCCCTGGAAGGCCTTGGCGTCAAGTTCGAGCCAGCTGGGAACCCCACGCCGGGCAACACCATCCAGGTTGTCGACGATCAGTTCGTTCTTGCGGCTCTTTTCCTTCAGGGTGATGACATCGCCGGGCCTGACCAGGTAGGAAGGAATGTTGACCTTTTTCTGGTTGAGCAGGAAGTGGTTGTGGCGTACGAGCTGCCGTGCCTGGCTCCTGGAGCTGGCAAATCCCAGCCGGTAGATCGTGTTGTCCAGACGCCGTTCCAGCATGACCAGCAGGTTCTCGCCGGTAACCCCTTTGGAACGGTCGGCCTTCTGGAAATACTGGCGGAACTGGCCCTCGAGCATGCCATACATGTGCTTGACCTTCTGTTTCTCGCGCAGCTGGATGGCGTAGTTCGATACCTTGCGAAACCGGTTCTGGCCATGCTGGCCCGGGGCAAATGAACGACGTTCAAAGGCGCACTTGTCCGAGTAGCACCGTTCGCCTTTAAGAAATAATTTCAGGTTTTCGCGCCTGCACATCCTGCAGGTAGCTCCTGTATATCTGGCCAACTTAAACCTCCATCAAATAACTGCTGCTGTTGCCGGTTTCTTTTCACCTGAAAACGGAAAACAGGAGAACCCTGTCTTCCAAGCTACACCCTTCTCCGTTTAGGCGGCTTGCAGCCGTTATGGGGAATGGGTGTCACGTCAACGATCTTGCTCACGTCAAGCTCTGCCGTGGTCAGGGCGCGCAGTGCCGCCTCCCGTCCCGGTCCCGGTCCCTTGACCCGGACCTCAACCTTGCGGATCCCATGCTCCTTGGCCTTGCTGACCGCGTCACTGAGCGCATTCTGGGCGGCAAAGGGGGTCGACTTTCTCGAGCCCTTGAAACCGACCACACCGGCACTCGACCAGGCGATGGTGTTGCCCTGCCGGTCGGAGATGGTGATGACAGTATTGTTGAAGGTTGAGTAGATGAAAATGATTCCTTCCGGAATATTCTTCTTTTCACGACGCTTGCTGCGACCGCCGCCTTTTCCTGCCTTAGCCATGATCACTCCATACGTTTCCGCCGCCCTGACCACTGTCAGGGAGTACGATGAATTTATTTCCTGCGGACGGCCGCACCTCGTTTCGGTCCCTTGCGGGTCCTGGCGTTGGTCTTGGTCCGCTGTCCCCGGCAGGGAAGACCACGACGGTGCCTGAGCCCGCGGTAGCAGCCGAGATCCATCAGCCGCTTGATGTCCATGGAGACGATGCGCCTGCGGTCACCTTCAACCACATAGTCGTTTTCGATGATCTTCCTGATCCGGTTGACATCTTCGCCGCTCAGATCGTCGCTGTTCATCTGGTAGGGCAGGTCCGCCTTGTCGAGGATCTGCCGGGCAGTGGTCAGGCCGATACCGTAGATATAGGTGAGGGCGCGATCCATATGTTTGTTTCGTGGTAAATCTACACCAGCTATACGTGCCAAGATCTTACTCCTTGTCTCTTGAGCGTTCCGGAATCGGGACAGCTGACCGGTTTCGGCTCCACCGTGGCGGCGGGTCCGGTTTCCGGTCTATCCCTGCCGCTGTTTATGCTTCTTGTTCTTGCAGGTGACCCGCACGATTCCCCGACGTTTGATTATCTTGCAGTCACTGCACATCTTTTTGACCGATGCCCGTACTTTCATGACTCTCTCTCTCCAGTCCGGAGCAGTTTTCCGGACCCGTGTTCTGGTTTCTCCCGGCCCTGCGGGATACACTCCTATTTTCTCTTCTTGCCGCCCTTGGCACGAAAGGTGACCCTTCCCCTTGTCAAGTCGTATGGAGAAAGCTCGACGGTGACGCGGTCACCTGGCAGGATCTTGATGTAATGCATCCGCATCTTGCCGGAGATATGTGCAAGTACCTTGTGCCCGTTATCCAGTTCCACCCGGAACATCGCATTGGGCAACGGCTCGATGATCGTTCCTTCTACCTCTATGGCCTCTTCTTTCGCCATGGTCCCTTCCGTCAAAAATATTGTTCGGCGCAAAAAATTTGATTATATCGAACAGATCTATTTTTTCAACTTTTTTCTTAAAACCAGAAATAACAGTCCCGGCGACAAGGGAGCGGCTCAGCATACCTCCCCTTGCCGCCGGCTCAGGACCAGGGGTCCGTTTTCCGTGGCAGCCACCGAATGTTCAAAGTGGGCCGACGGCAAGCGGTCGGCGGTGATGACCGTCCAGTTATCGCGCAGGACCTTGACCTTGTAGGTCCCCATATTGACCATGGGCTCAATGGCCACCACCATACCTTCAAGGATCCTCGGCGACGCCTTGCTCTGGACGTAGTTGGGAACTTCCGGCCCCTCGTGCAGCTGGGAGCCGATACCGTGTCCGACAAACTGCCGCACCACGGTGAACCCGTTTTCCTCCACGTACTCCTGCACCGCCCTGGAGATATCGCTGATCCTGTTGCCGATCCGTACCTGCCGGATCGCACGCTCCAGGGATTCACGGGTCACCTCCAGGAGTTTCTGCCGTTCCCGGTCGATTTCGTCGACACCGATGGTGATGGCGGAGTCGCCGTAAAAACCCCGGTACCGGGTTCCGAAGTCGACAGAGACGATGTCGCCGGACCGGAGCTTGACCTTCTTGGACGGTATCCCGTGAACCACCTGCTCGTTGATGGATACACAGAGTGAGGCCGGAAAACCGCGATATCCCTTGAAAGCAGGTTCAGCGCCATGGTCGCGGCAGTATTCCTCCGCCAGTCGGTCCAGGCGAAAGGTGGAGATCCCGGGCCTGACCTCTTCCTGGAGCATGGAGAGCACCCCGGCCACGATCCGGTTGGCCTCCCGCATGATCTCTATCTCTTCCGGTGTCTTGACCGTGATAATCTTGTCCTGATCCGCGGCGATCACCTTGCCCTCAACGGCGTCCCTTAATCCGCCCGGCCTTCATGAATCCGTCGTAGTTGCGCATCACCAGGTGTGATTCGATCTGGGATATGGTGTCAATCGCCACACCGACCACGATGAGCAGGGCCGTGCCGCCGAAGTAGAATGGCACATTGAACCTGTTGATCAGGATAGTTGGCATGACACAGACCGCGCTCAGGTATATGGCGCCGACCACGGTCAGCCTGGTCAAGACCTTGTCGATGAACTCGGCGGTCTTTTTGCCGGGCCTGATACCGGGAATAAATCCTCCGTTCTTCTTCAGGTTCTCAGCCACGTCATCGGGCTTGAAGGTGACCGCGGTATAGAAGAAGCTGAAGAAGACTATCATCGCCACATAGAGGATATAGTAGTATATCGTCCCCGGTGACAGGGCGGCAGACGCCTGCTGCACCCAGTCAATCTTGATGAATGAGCCGATGGTGGCCGGAAACATCATGATCGAGGAGGCGAAGATGGGCGGAATAACTCCTGAGATGTTGATCTTGAGCGGCAGGTGCGATGCCTGTCCGCCATAGACCCGCCTGCCCACAACCCGTTTCGCATACTGGATCGGAATGCGCCGCTGGGCGGTCTCGACAAAGACGATGAAGACCACCACGGCCACCATCATCACCAGCATGATGGGTATGAAGATCACGGCCAGATCACCCGCCTTGACGAGCTGCAGGGTGTTACCCACCGCGGCCGGCATGCGGGCGACGATCCCGGCGAAAATGATCAGGGAAATGCCGTTGCCGATGCCGCGCTCGGTCATCTGTTCGCCGAGCCACATGATGAAGGCGGTTCCCGAGGTCAGGGTGAGCACGGTCATGAGCTTGAATTCGATCCCGGGCACCATGACGATGGGGGTGCCGCCCGGGCCAGTCATGCCTTCCAGGCCGGTGGCGATGAAAAAACCCTGGATCACGGACAGTCCGACAGTGCCATACCTGGTATACTGGGTGATCTTGCGCCGTCCGGCCTCCCCCTCCTTGGACAGGGTCTCGAGCTGCGGTATGACCACGGTCAGGAGCTGGATAATGATGGAGGCCGAGATGTAGGGCATGATGCCCAGGGCAAAAATCGAGAAGTTGGACAGGGCGCCGCCGGAAAACATGTTGAACATTCCGAACAGGGTATCGGCATTCTTCTCGAAAAATGCGGCCAGTGCCTCACCGTTGATACCGGGAGTCGGAATCTGCACGCCCATCCTGTAGACAAAAAGCATAAAGAGGGTAAAGACTACCCTCTTGCGAAGTTCAGGAATGTTTGCAGCACTGGCGATTCCGCTCATGGCCTACTCCTTCACGGTGCCGCCGGCGGCGATGATCTTTTCCCGCGCGCCGCCGCTGACCTTGTCCACATCAACGGTAAGGGCACGGCTTATCTCACCGTTGGCGAGCACCTTGACCGGTCCGTCGTTCCTGCGGATGATGCCGGCCTCGACAAGTGCCTGCCGGTCCACGGTCGCCCCGGCTTCAAACCGGTCAAGGTCACTGAGCGACACGATGACATACTCTTTTCTGAAGATGTTGTTGAAGCCCCGCTTGGGCAGCCGCCGGTGCAGCGGCATCTGTCCGCCCTCAAACCCTGGCTTGGCAGAGTAGCCGGACCTGGAACGGGCACCCTTGTGGCCGCGGGTGGCGGTCTTGCCCCGGCCGGAGCCCGGACCGCGACCGACCCGTTTCTTGTTCCTGCGGGCCCCTTCGCTGGGAGAGAGATTGTTTAACTTGAGCACTGTTTATTCCTCCACCCGTACGAGATGCCTGACTTTATTCACCATTCCGCGAATCTCAGGCGTATTTTTCCTGGTTACGGTCTTGTGCATCCTGGTCAGCCCCAGACCGACCAGGGTAGCCCTGATTTTCCTGGTGGAACCGATGCCGCTCTTCACCTGGGTAATCGTTATCGTATCACTCATGACGCTATCATCCTTCAGTTTGCCGGTCGCCGGTCAGCCGGCGGCCGATGCTGCACACAGGCACGCTCCCCGTCCGTGCGGCAGAGCAGAGAACCTTCCGGGCCAGGGCGTACAGAGCCTTCTCAGGCCACCATGTCCTCGACCTTGAGTCCACGCAGGGCTGCGATCTGCTCTGCGGAACGCAGTCGCCTCAGACCATCGATGGTCGCCTTGGCCAGGTTGTGCGGATTGTTCGATCCGAGACACTTGGTCAGGATATTCTGCACCCCTGCAGCCTCAAGCACGGCGCGCACCGCGCCGCCGGCAATGACACCGGTACCGTCGGACGCCGGCTTGAGCAGTACGCTGCCGGACTTGAACTTGCCGATGATCTCGTGGGGTATGGAGACATCGGTGAGGGCCACGGCCTGCATGTCGTTCCTGGCCCGCTCAATCCCCTTGCGGATGGCCTCCGGTACCTGGTTGGCCTTGCCGAGACCATAGCCGACCTTGCCCTTGCCATCTCCGACAACGACAATGGCACTGAAGCTGAACCTGCGGCCACCCTTGACAACCTTGGCAACGCGGTTGATAAATACGATTTTTTCTATGAGCTCTTCTTCGTTGCCTTCTCTAGCTCGCTTGAAATCAGCCAAGAAACACCCCCGTTGATTTACCTTGATCCTTGCTTACCTGGTATCGGTTCTGCCGGCGCCGCGCCGGCATGGCCCCGGCCCGGAGCCGGATGCCTGCCTCGTTTGCGGAAAGGCTCAGAATTTCAGTCCGCCTTCCCGGGCACCCTCGGACAGCGCCTTGACACGTCCATGGTAGATATTGCCGCCCCGGTCAAAGACGACCTCGTTTATTCCCGCGTCCTTGGCCCGCCTGGCGACGATCAGCCCGACCTTCCTGGCCTGCTCGCACTTGCCCTTGCAGTCAGAGCCGTCAAATTCCCGGTCGCCGGTCGACATGGAGACCAGGGTTGCCTGCCGGGTATCGTCGATGAGCTGAACATAGATGTGACGATTGGAACGAAAAACTCGCATCCTCGGTCTCTCGGCGGTGCCTGTGATCTTTTTCCTGATCCGCCGGATCCGTTTCTGCCGAGCGATTACTTTGGGGTTCGTTTTAGCCATGATATGCTACCATTCCATATTCTGTATTACGCTGCAGCGCCGGCCTTGCCGACCTTGCGCACGATATGCTCATCCACGTAGCGGATCCCCTTGCCCTTGTACGGCTCAGGCTTGCGGACGTCCCTGATCCGGGCAGCGGTCATACCGACAAGTTCCTTGTCAATCCCCTCGAGGGTGATGGTATTGTCCTTGTCAACCTCGGCGGCAATGCCGTCAGGCAGTTGGAATTCGACCGGGTTGGAATAGCCGACATTGAGGGTCAGTGTCGACTTGGACACGCTGACACGGTAGCCGACGCCTTCAACCACGAGCTGCTTCTTGAAACCCTTTTCCACGCCCATGACCATGTTGTTGACCAGGGTCCTGGTCATGCCCCAGAAGGCATAGACCCGCTTGGAGGTCCCCTTGGGCGAGACGATCATCCGGTCACCCTCCATCCTCAGTTCGATCTCGGGACGGATATCCCTCTCAAGGGTGCCCTTCGGGCCCGTCACCTTGACATGGGTGCCATTGATCTCGACCTTGACCCCTGCGGGGACGGGAATCGGCTGTTTACCAATTCTTGACATCTTTTCCTCCTGTTGTCCGAGTGAGTGGTGTTACCAGACTTCGCACAGGATTTCACCGCCGATGTTCCGCCTGCGGGCCTCGCGATCGGTGATAATACCCTGGGAAGTGGTCAGGATGGCAACGCCGAGCCCACTCATCACCTTGGGAATGGTGCCACTCTTTCTGTACTGCCGGAGCCCGGGCTTGCTTACCCTGCGGATTCCGGTGATGACCAGCTCATTGTTCGGTCCATACTTGAGGTCGATTTTCAGGGTACCCTGGACACCCTGGTCCAGGATCTGGTAATCCCTGATATATCCTTCCTCCTTCAGGACCTTTGCCACACCAACCTTGAGCTTGGACAGAGGCATTTCTACCGAATCAAAACGGGCTGCAACCCCATTCCTGATCCTGGTGAGCATGTCAGCCAGCGGGTCACTCATAGACATCGAACAATTCCTCTTCTAAGTAAACCTGAAGGCCCGACCCCGAGGGGGACGGAACCATTCGAACAATGAAAATCCGGAACAGCGTCCCGGCTGTTCCATCTTTCCGGCACTTTCCTTCTGCGGTGATGGCGCTGCCTGACGGTCCGCCGAAAGCCGCAGTCAACAAACCCGGCTACCAGCTGGACTTGGTCACGCCGGTGATCTCTCCCTGCGAAGCAAGTTTTCTGAAGCAGAGGCGGCAGATACCGAACTTTCTGATAAAGGCCCTGGACCGGCCGCAGAGCGGACAACGGTTATAGGCACGGACGCTGAATTTGGGCTCCCGCTTGGCCTTGGCAATAAGCGATTTTTTTGCCACAGAATTCTCCTTTCAACAATTGTTTCGTTTGACTGCAGTATCCGGTCCGGCCGGGGTACCACTGTTTCTGTAACCGATCACGGGATACCCAGGTAACCCGGATCAGGCCAGGACTTGCAAGCGGATGCCGGGTGCCACAGCTGTGCGTGATCGAACTTCACAATGATACAGCCCGTATCCCGGGAGGTTCGAGCGCGCGCAGAGGCGGTGCCCTGCATCCGCGTACCTATTTCTTGAACGGCATTCCCATGAGCCGGAGCAGCTCCCTGCCCTGCTCGTCGGTCTTGGCCGAGGTGACGATGGTGATATTGAGGCCACGGATCTTGTCGATCTTGTCGTAGTCCACCTC
>DRKI01000216.1 GCA_011051875.1 Desulfobulbus sp.
CCCGGGCCGCGGATTTCATCCAGGCCCACCTGTTCGACCCGGAAAAGGGTACCCTCCTTCGCCGCTACCGTGCCGGCAATGCCGGGGTGGCCGGCCAGCTCGACGACTATGCCTTCCTGGTCTCCGGCCTGCTGGAGCTCTACCGGGTCCGGCAGGAGCCGGAATTGCTGCAGTGGGCCGTGGTCCTGACCCGGAGCATGATCCGCCTCTTTGCTGACCCGGAACATGGCGGGTTGTATGACAGCGTGGCCGGAGGGGTTCTCCTGCGGCTCAAGTCCGACTATGACGGCGCTGAACCGGCGCCCAACTCGGTGGCGGCCATGAACCTGCTGCAACTGGCGGAGCTGACCGGCAACGGGCAGTGGCGGGCCATGGGGCTGCGCACGGTGGAGGCCTTCAGCAGCCGTCTCAACAGCTATCCCGCCGCCATGCCGGCAATGCTCTGTGCCCTGGACCGGGGCCGGGGCAATCCGCGGCAGGTGGTGATCTGCGGCCGCAGGGAAAGCGCCGATACCGGGGCGCTGCTGGATGCGGTCTTGACGGTCTTTGACCCGGACCTGACCCTGCTCCTGGCAGATGGCGGGGAAAACCAGGAGCTGCTGGCCAGGGGGCTGCCCTTTCTCAGGGACCTGCACATGCAGGGAGAACGCGCCACGGCCCATGTCTGCGAGAATTTCACCTGTCGCCTGCCGGTGACCGGTCCAGCCTCCCTGCGGCGGCAGCTTGTCCGCAGGGAGGCGGCCGGCAGGTGAGTCTGTACCACCGGCAGAGGTCAGTTCCGGCTGTCCTCCCCGGTGGCCTGCTGCGCCCGGATCCAGCCCAGGCGGATATAGTACTGCTGGCCGCTGTCCACCCACTTGTCGCAGGCCCCGTCGGCCCTGACCATGGGACGCTCGGCGTCCCGGTTGCCGGTTTCCTTGACGAGCACGCGGCAGAAGCCGCTCAGCGCATCCTCCACCTTGTAGTATTTACAGCTCAGGCAGGTTGTCTCCATGATTTTTTCTCCTGGTATGGTTTCGTGATTGCGAGCAGCGGTCGGTTGGTGTCTGCCCGCCGATTGTATCGCTCCCGCCCACGGGGCGCAACGTTTTCCCCGGTCCGGCGCGTGCAGCAGGCCGGGACCGGTGGGCCGGGCAGTGTCATAATCCCTGATCTGGTTGAAAATCTGACATTTTGTCGAATCGTGAAAAATACAACATGTGGCGCATATTGACCTTGCCCCATACTATATGTTGTGATATATAGGATCGGTAACAGTCAGGGCCCACAGCGTTCCGCCAGCTGCGGGCGACCATGCACGGGAGCAGCAGATCAAGAGTAGAAGGGGGGAGAAGATGACGAAAAACATGGCACCACAGAAGCTCACCGACACGGCTGAAACCGTTCTCAGGCGTCGCTACTACCTCAAGGACAGGAACGGTCAGCCCCTGGAAGACTGGGAGGCCCTCTGCCGGCGGGTTGCCGATGCCATCGCCTTTGTCGACCGCGACGATACCGACCACGAGGCCCTGCGTGATCATTTTTTCAACATGATCTACCACCTGGATTTTCTTCCCAACTCTCCCTGCCTCATGAACGCGGGCACGGATCTCGGCCAGTTGTCGGCCTGTTTTGTCCTGCCGGTGGAAGACTCCATGGACGGTATCTTCACATCCATCCGCAACGGTGCCCTGGTCCACAAGACCGGCGGCGGCACCGGCTACTCCTTCTCCCGGCTGCGTCCCAAGAATTCGGCTGTCCAGTCGACCCAGGGCGTTGCTTCCGGCCCCTTGAGCTTTGCCGCGGTCTTTGACGCCGCCACCGAGACAATCAAGCAGGGCGGAAAGCGCCGGGGCGCCAACATGGGAGTTCTGCGCGTCGACCATCCCGACATCCTGGACTTCATCTCGGCCAAGGCGGAGCAGCACCGCTTCAACAACTTCAACTTCAGTGTCGCCATCACCGACGAGTTCATGGCCGCGGTGCGGGAGGAGCGGGAATATGACCTGGTGGATCCCTCCAACGGCCAGGTGATCCGCCGGTTGCGCGCGGGCGAGGTCTTTGAGCGCATCGTGGAGGGGGCCTGGAGCAACGGCGAGCCCGGGGTACTGTTCATCGATGCCGCCAACCGCGACAATGCCACGCCCCAGCTGGGCGAGTTCGAGGCCACCAACCCCTGCGGCGAGCAGTGGCTGCTGCCCTATGAGTCGTGCAACCTGGGGTCCATCAACCTGGGTCAGTACGTGACCGACGGCGAGATGGACTGGCAGCGGCTGGAGCGGACCGTGCACCTGGCGGTACGCTTCCTGGACAACGTCATTGACTGCAACCGGTTCCCCATTCCCGAGATAGCAGAGATGACCCAGAAAACACGCAAGATCGGGCTCGGGATCATGGGACTGCACGACATGCTCATCCAGATGGAGCTGCCTTATGCTTCCGAGGAGGGCCGCGAGGCCGCGGCCATGGTCATGCGGTTCATCCGCAGCGAGGCCGAGAAGGCCTCCATCGCGCTTGCCGGCCGCAAGGGGCCGTTCCCGGCCTATGACCCCCGTTTCAATGACTACCCGGCCCGCCGCAACGCCGCCCTGACCTCGATCCAGCCCACGGGCACGGTTTCCATGATCGCCGACTGCGCCTCGGGCTGCGAACCCTATTTCTCCATCGTCATGGAGAAGAACGTGATGGACAACGACCGGTTCCTGATGGTCAACCGCCACTTCGAGGCCGTGGCCCGCCGGGAGGGATTCTATTCCAGGGAACTGATGGAAAAGGTGGCCAAAAGCGGTACGGTGATCGGTCACGGGGAGATCCCGGCCCGCTGGCAGGAGATCTTTCGTACCGCCCAGGACATCCCGCCCGAGGATCATATCCGCATGCAGGGAATACTGCAGACCAACGGCGTCGACTCGTCCATCAGCAAGACCATCAACCTGCCCGCCGACGCCACCCTGGACGATGTCCGCCTCTCCTATATGCTCGGCTTCGAGCTTGGCTGCAAGGGCCTGACCGTCTACCGGGACGGCTCCCGGGACAACCAGGTCCTCAAGGCCGGGGCCACCGAGCAGCAGGAGAGCGCCATGGTCTCCACCGGCGGCCTGGTCCGCAAGAAGAGCCTGCCTGACGTGCTCAGCGCCAAGCGCTACCGGCTCAAGGATGCCAACCAGAACACCATCTATCTCATTGTCTGTTTCGATGACGACGAGAATCCCATGGAGGTCTTTGCCAAGTTTCCCTTTGACAACCGGGTCGATCTCAAGGACAAGTCCACCATGTGGACCACCACCTGCCGCCTGGTCTCGCTGGCCCTGCGCTACCAGATCCCCATGGACGAGGTCATCAAGCAGCTCGACCGTTCCAGCGGCCACATGCTCGACTTGCCGGCCCAGCTCGGCAAGCTGCTCAAGTCGTTCATGGCCGGAACCCGGGCCGGTTTTGTCTCCAGTTGTCCCGAATGTTCGGGCAAGCTGGTCTTTGAGGAGGGATGCGAGATCTGCCGTGACTGCGGCTATTCCAAGTGCTCCTGAAACCCTGCCGTCAACCGGTTCCGGCATTCCGCTGACACCGTCAACAGAAGAGGAAGACACCTGCTATGGCAAAGATCGGACGCAACGAACCCTGCCCCTGCGGATCGGGGAGAAAGTACAAACACTGCTGCCTGCTCACCCGGCCGGCCGCCCCGGCCGCGGCACCTGCAGGGGCCAGGGCCAGCCTCATGCGCGAGATCGACAAGATCCGCGACGCCGCTGTCCGTCGTCGCGAGAGCCTGCTGCACCTGGGCGTCTTTATCCTGTTCAGCAACCGCAGGGGGGATGCCTGGCTGCTCGAGGTCACGGACAGTGACGCCATCCAGCTGGTCCGGGACGGGGAACCGCTGGAGGTGCCCATCAACGAGGATCCTGAACAGATCGAGATCGACTGGAGTCATACCTTTGCCATCCGCAACCGGCGGTTTTTTCTCACCGCATATGCGGACAAGAAGGAGACCAGGCTGGAGCAGGTGCCCTGCAAGCGGATACAGGCCATCATCCGCCAGGTATACCGGCAGTATTCACCCGAGCTGCTGAACCGGGTCCATATCGACGGGCCTGTGGAGGAACAGCCCGGTTGAACAGGATGATACGTTCCCGGTCCTGGTGGCGCCTGTTGCCCCTGCTGACGGTGATGGCGGTCATCTTTTTTCTCTCCCACCAGCCCGGCGACAGTTTCGAGCTGCCCGATCTGCCGGACATCGACAAGCTGCTGCACAGCCTGGTGTATGGTGTCCTGGCGGCCACGGCCCTGTTTGCCGTCCCGTCCGCATGTACCAGCCGCAGACCCTGGCTGACCATGGTGCTGGTCGTGCTCTTCTGTCTTGCCTACGGGACCAGCGACGAGTTCCACCAGTCCTTCGTGCCGGGCCGGACGCCGAGTGCCTGGGACCTGGCCGCTGATACGCTGGGTGCGGTCCTGGTCTGCGCTGGCTGGTATCTCCTCGGACGGCAAGGCCGGCGGGGCCGGCAGGGTTGGGTCCGGCATGTCCGGTGAGATTCAACCCGTCGGCCCGGGGGGCAGGGATATCTTCATGGTTCGTTGTGTCTGTGACCTGAAAACCTCCGGCCATGCCGGGTTCTCCGTTTCCACCTGCCGGCCGGGGCCGGGCGACTGAGATGGCTTTCCAACTGGTCGAGGTCATGCTGCCGCTGGGGCGGGCCGGGGATATCGCGGAACTGCTGCACGAGATCCCGCTGGCCGGAACCTGGAGCGACCGGCTGGAGGATAATGTCGCCAGGATCTACCTGCTGGTGGAAACGGGCAACGTGGAGGCGGTGCTCAATATCCTGGAAGACTACCTTCGGCCGCTGCCGGGTAGCCGGGCCCTCCTCCTGCCCCTGGAGGCGGTGATACCCAGGCCCGTTGTCGCCGGCGTGGCAGAGGAGACAGGAGAAGATGAAGAGGGCAGCCGGCAGCGGATCAGCCGCCAGGAGCTCTACAACGACGTCTCGGCCGGCGCCTCGCTCAATGGCAACTATCTCGCCATGGTTGTGCTCTCCGCCGTGATCGCCGCCATCGGCCTGGTCCGTAGCGACATGGCCATTATCGTCGGCGCCATGGTCCTGGCGCCGCTGCTCCTGCCCAATGTCGCCTTTGCCCTGGCCAACACCCTCGGCGATGCCGAACTTGGCAGAAATGCCATCCGGACCGCTCTCGCCGGCGTGGTGCTCACCCTGCTCACCGGGGTGGCCATCGGGTTGCTGGTTCCCGTGGATCCGTCCATCCCGGCCCTGGCCGCCCGGACCAGGCTCGGTTGGTCCGACCTGCTCCTGGCTCTTGTTTCCGGCTGCGCCGGCGTCCTGGCCCTGACCGGCGGCGGCCGCCTCTCCCTGGTCGGGGTCATGGTCGCGGTCGCCCTGGTGCCGCCCCTGGTCACCGGCGGCCTGATGTTCGGGGCCGGCCTTTACCGGCTCGGCCTCCAGGCCTGCAACCTGGCCTTGGCCAACATCATCTGCATCAACCTTGCCGGGGTGGTCACCTTTCACCTGCAGGGGATCCGTCCCTCCACCTGGTGGGAGAAGAACAGGGCCCGCCAGGCAAGCCGGCGGGCCACCCTGACCTGGCTCATTCTCCTGGCCCTGCTCGGGCTGGTTCTGCTGCTCTGATCGTTGTCGCCTGGCCCGATATCCAGGGGCCATTGGTCTATTTCAGTTCCGCCTCCAGTTGACGGACCTCCTTTGCAAGCTCGGCCGCCTTGGCGCGCACCGTGCTGTCACCGCTCTGCTCGGCGCGCTCGATCCAGGCCATGGCGTCTGCCAGATCCCTTCGCGCTGCCTCGTCCCGGTTGACGGCATGGTGATTGTGTGATGCGGAGGTTTCAGGCAGACATGGGGCCAGGGGGAGGGGAAGAAGATGGGGCGTGACCGGGACGGGTGGAAAACAGCGGCAGATCGCTTAGGAATCCGGCCCTTTCCGGACGATCCGGTGCAGGAACGATCCGGCCTGGGCAGCCAGGGCCTCCAGGTTGGTGACGGCCAGGTGCCCGCGGTGGAAGTCCACGGCTCCTTCCCTTTTGAGTTGCTGGAGGTGCCGGTTCACCACGGTCCGCACCGAGCCTACCATGGAGGCCAGGGCATCGTGGGAGAGATCGTTGATCAGGCGGACCGGGTAGTTGTGACCAGCATGGGGGCAGCGCCCGGCATCAACATGGTTGAGAATGAGACGGGCCAGGCGGGTGATGGTATCGTGCAGGGCCAAGTCGGTGGAGAGGTTCTCAAGGTCCCGCATTCTCTTTCCCACATAGGGGAGGAAGCTGCGGTTGAAGTCGGGGTGGTGGAGGACCCAGCGACGCATGGTTTCCAGGGAGGTGGTCAGGGTCTCCACGTCATCGAGAACCACCGGGACAATATCGTGGGTCTGGCCGTCCAGAAGGGAGATGATATCGTAGCCGTCGCCCGGGCCAAGAAACCAGAGGGTGATCTTGCGGCCGGTATCCGGGTTCATCCTGGTCAGTTCAATGCGGCCACGGATGAGGATGTGGAACGAGTCCTGGTGCTGGTTCACCGTGATCCGGCTGCCCCGGGGCCAGGTCCTGCGGATGAAGAGGCGCAGCATATCCTCGAGCAACTGTTCATTGAGTCCGCGGCAGAAGGGCGATTCCTGCAGGGCATGGAAACATTCGCCATAAAAGGGCGCATCAGGTCTCATGAACGTTTTGCCGTATGGTGCCCCGGGGCGCGTGACCCCGTGTTTTGTTCATGTCGTATCACGGTGCGTCGGCACGGGTGCCCGGTTTCGCCGCCCCCACCCCCGGTTTTTCGATATCAGCCGTTGTCGGCCAGGTACCGGGCCATGTCCTTGGCAAAGTAGGTAAGGATGATGTCTGCCCCGGCCCTGCGGATGGAGAGCAGGGTCTCGGCCATGACCCGGTCGCCGTCGATCCATCCCTTTGCCGCCGCCGCCTTGATCATGGCATATTCGCCGCTGACATGGTAGGCGGCCACGGGCAGGTCGAACTCGTCGCGCAGCCGGCTGATGATGTCCAGGTAGGCCACCGCCGGCTTGACCATCAGGATGTCCGCGCCCTCGTCCACGTCCAGGGTCGCCTCGCGCAGGGCCTCCCTGGTATTGGCCGGGTCCATCTGGTAGCTGCGCCGGTCGCCGAACTGGGGCGCGCAGTCGGCCGCGTCGCGGAAGGGGCCATAAAAGGCCGAGGCGTACTTGACCGCGTAGGACATGATCGGGATCATGTGAAAGGAGTTCTCGTCCAGGGTGGCGCGGATCTCGCTTACCCGGCCGTCCATCATGTCCGAGGGCGCCACCATGTCGGCGCCGGCCCTGGCATGGGAGAGCGCGGTCTTGGCCAGCAGCTCGAGAGTGGCGTCGTTGTCCACCTCTTCCCCGACCAGGCAGCCGCAGTGGCCGTGCTCGGTGTACTCGCACAGGCAGACATCGGTGACCACGGTCATTTCGGGAACCTTGTCCTTGATTTCCCTGATCGCCCGCTGCACGATGCCGTCCTTGGCATAGGCGCCCGAGCCCATGGCGTCCTTCTTTTCCGGCAGACCGAACAGGATCACCGAGCGGACGCCTGTCTGCAGGCATTCCCTGGCCTCGGCCG
This sequence comes from Desulfobulbus sp., assembly GCA_011051875.1. Classification (GTDB taxonomy): domain Bacteria; phylum Desulfobacterota; class Desulfobulbia; order Desulfobulbales; family Desulfobulbaceae; genus DRKI01. The sequence goes on from DRKI01000216.1 coordinate 7,574, forward strand.
CCAGCATGTCCACGGACAGCCGGTGGACGCCGGGCATGGATGGTACCTCTTCGCGGCGGTTCTTTCCCGGCATGACAAAGAGGGGATAGATCATCTGTTCCGGGACCAGGCGGGTCTCGCGGATCATGGCGCGCAGGGTTTCGGTCTGCCGCATGCGGCGGGGGCGGTATTCGGGAAAAACCATGGGATGTCCTCTCGTGGTGCTGTGGTGTCAGGTTGCTGGAAGGCGCTCCGGGTTCAGTCCAGGACGATACCCAGGGCCTTGACCTTCTTGTGCAGGTGGCTCCGCTCCATGCCGATCTGTTCCGCGGTCTGGGAGACGTTGCCGTTATGGGCCTGGAGCATGGCCTTCAGGTAGTCATATTCGAACTGCTTGCGCGCCTCCTTGAAGGGAAGATGGAGGTACTGTCTCTGCGCGGCCTGGCTCGCGGCGGTCTCGCCGTGCGCCACGCCGAGCGAGCGCGCCACGTCGTCGGCCTCGATGGTCGGGCTGGGGCTCATGATCACCAGTCGCTCGACCACGTTGCGCAGCTCCCGGACGTTGCCGGGCCACGAATGGCCCATGAGCATGGCAATGGCCTGGTCGGAGAATTTTTTGTCCCCCAGCCCCTTGTTGCGGAACTGCCGCAGGAAATCCTCCACCAGCAGGGGGATGTCCTCCAGCCGTTCCCGCAGGTCCGGCACATGGATGGGAACCACGTTCAGCCGGTAGAAGAGATCGGCCCGGAAGTTGCCGGCCTCGATCTCCTGTTCCAGGTTCTTGTTGGTGGCGGCCAGCACCCGCACGTCGACACGGATGGTCCTGGAGCCGCCGACCCGCTCGAACTTCTGTTCCTGCAGGATCCGCAGGACCTTGGCCTGGCTCTTGAGACTCATGTCGCCGATCTCGTCCAGGAACAGGGTCGAGCCGTCGGCCTGGTCAAACTTGCCCTGGCGGCTGGCGGTGGCGCCGGTGAATGCCCCCTTCTCGTGGCCGAACAGCTCGGACTCGATCAGGTCCTCGGGAATGGCTGCGCAGTTGACCTCGATCATGGGCCTGCGGCTGCGCCTGGACAGCCTGTGGATGGTCTGGGCCACCAGCTCCTTGCCCGTGCCGTGGCCGCCGCGGATCAGGACCCAGGCGTCGGTGGGCGCCACCCGCTCGATCTCTTCCCGCAGCAGGGAGATCACCGGCGAGTTGCCGGTGATATCGGGCTTGTGCGGCGTGCTCTCCCGCAGCAGCCGGTTCTCCCGCTCCAGGTGGGCGACATGGAGCCCCTTGTTGATGGCCAGGATGATCTTGTCGTAGGAGAGCGGCTTCTCTATGAAGTCAAAGGCGCCGATCCGGGTGGCCTGGACAGCGGTCTCGATGGTGCCGTGGCCGGAGATCATGATCACCGGCACGTCGTTCTGTTCCCGGATCCGCCGCAGCGCCTCCAGCCCGTCCATGCCCGGCATCCAGATGTCAAGCAGGATCAGGTCCACATCCTCCTGTTCCAGGAGCCTGAGGCCCTCCTCGCCCGACGGCGCAGTAAGGGGGCTGAATCCCTCGTCGGCCAGGATGCCGGACAGGGAGTCACGGATGGAATCCTCGTCGTCTATGATAAGTATCTTTTTTGCCATGGCTCTCCTGCCACGGTGGCTGGATCCGGACCGGTAGGGAGCGGCCGCCATGCCCGTTCCGCGGCCGCCCCATCTTATCAGGTATCAAGCGGCAGCTCAACCGTAAAGACCGTGCCGGACGGCTTGTTGTCCAGGACCCTGATGGAGCCGTTGTGCTCGGTGACAATGGTGTGGGTGATGGCCAGCCCCAGGCCGGTACCGGACTTGCGGGTGGAAAAATAGGGTTCGAACAACCGCAGTTTCACCCGTTCCGTGATGCCGGGCCCGGTGTCGGCCACGGTCATGCGGACCGTGTTCTCCTCCCGGTTGCAGGACAGGGTGATGGTGATCTCGCCGCCTTCGGGCATGACTCCCACCGCGTTGTCGAGCAGGTTGATCAGGACCCGCTTGATCTGGACCGGATCAAAGGAGAAGGCCGGGATGTCCGGGTCCGCGTTCAGGGAGAAGGTGATGTGCTTGTGCCCTTCCTTGTACAGGACCAGGGTGTCACGCGCCATTTCGACGATGTCGCCCGGCTTTTTCTTGACCCTGGGCATGCGGGCGAAGTCGGAGAACTCGGAAACCAGCCGTTTGATCTCGTCCACCTGCTGGACCACGGTCCGGGTGCACTGGTCAAAGACCTCGCGGTCCTCGGTGATCCGGTCCAGGTAGCGTTTTCGCAGCCGCTGGGCCGAGAGCTGGATCGGGGTGAGCGGATTCTTGATTTCGTGGGCGATCCGGCGGGCCACCTCCTGCCAGGCCGCGAGCCGCTGCGCCTTTTCCAGCTTGGTCAGGTTGTCGAACACGATGACGTAGCCGATGGGCTGCTGCTGCTCGTCCACCATGCGGGTGATGTTGACCTGCAGGGAGAGGGTTTCGCCCCGGCGCACGGTGAGACGCAGGTGACGTTCGATGGAGTGTTCACCCGAGGCATTGAGCTCCTCCAGGAAGCGGTCCATGATCTGGACATGGGGCCGGCCGAGGACCTGGTGGAAGTCGTGGCCGAGAAAGGAGGTGGCCTCGATCTTGAGCAGTTCCTCGGCAAAGCGGTTGATGGTGGTGATCTCGTTGTTCTCGTTGATGGCGATGACACCGGCGGCGACGTTTTCCAGGATCGTCTCCAGGTAGCGGCGCCGCTGTTCGGAGATCATGGTCGATTCCTGCAGGGCCTGGTGGGCCTCGGCCAGCTGCCGGTTGGATGCCTGGATATCGGCGGTCATCCGGTTGAAGGAGTCCACCAGCAGGCCCATCTCGTCGTCGGATTCCTTTTCAAGAACAAAGTCGAGGTCGCCGTCCGCGACCCGGCGCGTGGCCCGGGCCAGCTTGTTGATGGGACCGGTGAGGCTGCGGGCGATGTAGAAGCCGAACCAGATGGCGCCGAAGATGATCAGCAGGGTGATGATGATCAGCATGATGATCAGGCTCAGCTTGATGGGTGCCTTGAGCATCACCAGCTGCCGATAGTCGGTGATACCGTCGGAGACCGCCTGCATGCGGGCCAGCCTGTTGGCCGGGATCAGGACCGAGGCGACCAGGAACAGGGAGTCGCCGCCCTGCCGGAGATGCACCGGCACGATGGCCTGGATCAGTTCACCGACCCCGGTCTTCTGGCTGATCACCTCGGGACGGTTCTTGTCATGGGCCAGGCGCATGGCCTCGCTGGGTATCTCGGGCAGAACGATGGAGAGCAGGCGGGGGCCGCGGACCGAGACCAGTTTCTTCTGCGCGGAGTCGATGAGGGTCAGCGCGTCGGGTGCGCCGGGCGGGGCGATCTCCACCGCCCGGGTGAACAGGCTCTCCAGGATGGCAGGATCCCGGGACAGGGTACCGTTTTCGAGCAGGAGGGCGATCTGGCGGCCCATGTTCTCGGCCCGTTTTTCCGTATCATGGAAGATGGACTGGGCCAGCTTGAGGGAGGCCTGGAGCGAGTCCTCCACGTTGGAGTTGAACCAGTAGTCCATGGAGGTGGAGACAAAGCGCAGGGCGACGATGAACAAGATCGCCGTGGGTACCATGGACAGCGAGATGAAGGAGATGACCAGCCGGGTGCGCAGCCTTGAGCCGAGGATTTTTTGTTTTCGTTCAAAGATCAGCTCCACCAGGTTGCGCAGGATCAGGTAGAGCATGAGCAGCAGCAGCAACCCGTTGATATTGATCAGGGCGAAGATCAGGACCGTGCTCGATATGGGCAGGTTGAAATCGCCCTTGAGCAGGCTGGACTGGATATAGCCGAGCAGCGGGATCAGCAGGGCGCAGAACCCGATGACGTACCGGATCAGCCGTTGCTTCTTCTTTTTCTGTTCAGCGGTGAGCATTCAATGGTGCCCCGGGAGCGGGATCAGTACCTGAATTCAATGGCCCGCCAGTCGGTTTCAAAGTCCCAGAGCGAGGTGAAGGGCAGTACGTAGTGTATACCGAGCGGCAGGGTGGTCTTGACCAGGGTCGCCTTGATGCGCAGGATATACGAGGCATCGGGGATCAGCTTCTTGCGGGCGATGACCGTAAGGCCGTTGAGCTCGGCCATGAGCTGCTTGGCCCTGGCCAGGGAACGGGTGACCTCGGTCCTGTGCTTCTCTCCCAGTTCCACGCTGTATTCCTCCTTGAGACTGTCGTAGGTCAGCCGGTGCACGACCTCCTTTTCGACCAGGGTTGAATCGGGCCAGAAATCACGCACCTGGTCCAGTTCGACCTGGAAACTGAAACTGATGGGAATGCCGTTTTTCACCCCCTCTTCCATCTCGGGGGTGAAGGAATTTTTCACCGTGGCAAAGAGCAGCAGGTCGGTGGCCGATGTGGTTATGATGATGTCACTGATGGCGGGAGTCCTGTCCTGGCGGCTGAAGGAGGGCTGGGGCAGGGCCAGGATCAGCAGCACGAGGAGGAGCAGGATGCCCGAACTGTGTCGGCTTGGTTTCATGGGCGTAATGGGCACCCGGCACGGCCGGTGCAGACAGGCGAAGCAGGGTTCGGTGGCTCCGGCGGGCCGGTTGCCGTGGGATGACTGGGAAACAGGAAAACTCGCACAGGAGGATCACGGACCATGGGCCGCTGGTCGCGAAGCACAGTTCCCGGCCATGGGCGGTCCTGGCGAGCATGGATAAGGATCCCCCGTTTTCAGATCCGTGCACTGGTAACCATTTAAAATATAACTGATATTTATTGATGAACGTCGGCGTGTCCTGGATCTGAATCAATGGTGCAATCTACCTGATAACAGGAGCCTTGTCCATGGGAAGGGCGATTTTTTTCAGGAACCGTCCAGGAGAACCTGAATTGGGCGATTTCCATTGTTCCCCTGGTTGCGGGTCTTGTGGGGTTTGGCGTACGCCTGGACGGGTACACCCAGGACGAAACAGATCGGGGTGGAATGGAACTCCCGGAGGATCTTCTTCATTGGCAACATTGCACCTAGAACACCAACCATAATCTCTATCTTTTTTCGCCTGCAGGCGATGGGCACGCTCAATTCGGGAGAAACCGGCGGCAAATGAATTTTTCTGACAGCGTGTCTTGACAAGGTGGATCAGGCTGCATATTATGGGCATATGCTCACAATGAACCGGATGCTGCCTGCGGTATCCGGCCTTCTGCTCTGAATCAGACACTGTATCGCGCCACTGGCACAAGGAGATATCCATGATTGATTCACTTCGGCTGGCTGTGCCGTCAAATCAGCCGGGCGGCCTTGAGGCCGCCAGATCTGACCATTTCGGTCATTGCGATCTGTTCACCATCGTTGATATCAGTCAGGGCACTGTTGCCGCCGTGACCTGCGTGGAGAACCAGGAACACGGAGCCGGCGGCTGCATGGTACCGGTCCAGTTTCTCCGTGCGCAGGGAGTGGGCGCCATCGTGGTGAGTGGTATCGGTGCCCGGCCCCTGCAGGGATTCGGCGAGATGGGGATCAAGGTCTATTTTGCCGACAGAAACCGGGTGCAGAGCGTGGGCGAGGTGGTCGACGGCATGGTTGCGGGACAGTTTCCCGAGATCAGGCCGGATCAGGCCTGCCAGGGACACGGGAACTGTCATTGAGAGATGAGCGCTGTCATGGTATACTGCCGGGGACTCTGAATTCACTTACCTGACCCGATTTTTCGACAGACCGGGCACGCCCGTTCTGATCCTGGCAGCACGAGGCCATGTCGCCGCGACCAAAAAAAATTCGACGTTGCGAGGGAAGGTTCTGCGGGCGGGCGTTCAAGCCCACAGGCATCTCCCTGCCGGACCTGAAACAGATTCCCCTGTACCGGGATGAACTGGAGGCGCTCAAGCTCTGTGACCTGGAAGGTATGTTCCAGGAACAGGCCGGAGAACGGATGGGAGTTTCACGGGGAACCGTGCAACGGATTCTGACCTCGGCCAGGCGAAAGGTTGCCGAGGCGCTGACCACGGGTGCGGCCCTGGTTTTCGAGGAGGATCGGCGGTAGGCGGGGCGGCTTCCGCATATGCCACCAAGGACCGGCCGTGCCGCCGTGTCAGCCAGGCTGTTGGGGATCCCAGTTTCGCCGGTCGGGGAAGGGAATTTTTTTTGTCAATTTTATGTGCATATGCACGATATCAGGGAGGTGGATCATGTCGGACGAGAAGCAGAAGCTGGTGTATATCCTCAATTCCGCCGGCGAACAGGCAGAGCGGGTTCTGACCGCCTTTGCCCTGGCCAACATCGGGGTTTCCATGGAGCATGATGTCACGGTCATGGTGTTCGGCGAGGCGACACGGCTGGTGTACAAGGGGTACGCGGGCACGGTCCACTCGCCGGAACGGCTGCCCCTGGACAAGCTGATTGGTGATTTTCTGGCCGGCGGCGGAAAAATCCTGGTCTGCCTGCCCTGTATCAAGGCCAGGAAGGTGGGGACGGATCAGCTCATCGAGGGCGTGGAGGCCACCACGGGCACGGTGGTCAACGACCATATCCTTGAGGCGGACAAGGTGATCAGTTTCTAGGGTGTGTCCTTCCAGTGTCTTGTTGTTGGAAATACCATAATTACAATAGAATATATTAAACATCTAATCCAGAACGTTACAGGAGGATCAGGCATGTCTGATGTGGATCTGAACACCATCGAGGTCTCCAGTACCATTGATTCCCGGGGCAGTGCCTGTCCGGGACCGCTTCTTGAGGCAAAGAAGGGGATCGGCAAGGTCAAGGTCGGTGAGGTCATGGAGGTCTATTCCAACGACGAGGGAACCAGGATCGATCTCAAGGCCTGGGCGGAAAAGGTGGGTCACGAGTATCTCGGCTACCTGGAGGCGGACGGCTACGACAAGCATTTCATCCGCCGCAGGAAATAATCTGCTGTCATCTGCTGTCGGCGCTCTCCCGCTGCGGGATCGTCAGAGCTCCTCGCCCGCAGCGGGAGCAGCCCCGGCCGCCACACGTCCCTGCCGGGGCCGGATGCCGGGACCACGTTCTTATGTTGTCGCAGGTACCGGCAATCGCCTGGGCAGGGTGGGCTGCGGTGACCGGTGTTGTCGCCGGTCACTCACCGATACAGGGACGCTGTCACGGGCACACCGTCTCTGCACGCTCGCGCCGGTCCGTTTGGCAGGCCTGGCGCGAACCGGCCCGCCCGCACAGATACGCGGCAGCTGTGCCCAGTTACGATTACAGGGAGACGACAATGGCTTCCCGCGATACCGAAGCAAAGATCCTCATTCTCGCCACCGAGAGCTGCGCCTATCCTGGCGCTGACTCCGTGGGCCAGGCCCATTCCAGTTACCCCGCCAATACCTACATCCTCAGGGTGCGGGCGCCGGTGATGTTTCCGGAGCAGTTCTATCTCGATTGTTTTGCCAAGGGAATCAGCGGGATCATCATCATGTCCTGTGGCGAGGAGTGCCCCTGGGAAGGGGCCTACAAGGCCCTGGCCGACCGTATCGACCGGGTGTACCGGATGATGCGCGAGCAGGACCTTGACATCCGCCGCCTGCGGCTCACGGCCATCTGCACGGTCTGCAACCGGGCCTTTCTGAAAGAGGTCAACCAGATGAACGAGATCGTCAGGGAACTGGGACCACCGGCACCGCGTCAGGCTGACGTCCCATAGGCCGGAGCCCGGCAATCCCGCAAACCCTCACCGGAGAAGAACATGACACCTGGCCAGACACTATCCTGTGACGCGCTTGTCGTGGGTGGCGGCATCGCCGGCCTGCAGGCGGCGCTCGACCTGGCGGACCAGGGATTTTCGGTGGTGATCATCGAGCGCGACCTCTCCATCGGCGGCAAGATGATCCGGTTGTCCAAGGTCTTTCCCACCCTGGACTGTTCCAGCTGTATCACCACGCCCAAGATGGCCTCGGCCGCTCACCATGACAACATCACCATCCTCACCTGGTGCGAGCTGCAATCCCTGGAGAGCGGCGATGACGGCCTGACCGCCCGGGTAACGGCCCGGCCCAGGTACGTGGATGAAGAGAAGTGTATCGGCTGCCGCAAGTGCGAGTATGCCTGCCCGGTCCTGGTGCCTGACCCCGAGCAGGGCGGTTTTTCCGGCACCAAGGCGATCAGGATTCCCTTTTCCAATGCCATTCCCCAGGTGGCGGCCCTGGACCCGGACCACTGCATGCTCTGTGGCCGCTGTGCCCGGGCCTGTCCCACCGGGGCGGTGGATTATCTCCAGCAGCCGCGCGAGATCACCATCGCCGCCAGGACCGCGGTCCTGGCAACGGGATTCGAGATGACCTCCATCGGCGAGAGGCCGCAGTATGGCCGCGGTACCATTCCCAACGTGATCACCGCCCTGCAGATGGAGCGGATCCTTGCTCCGCACGGCCCGTACAACCGGGTCCTGCGGCCCATGGACGGCATGGAGCCCGACTCCATCGCCTTTGTCCAGTGCGCCGGATCCCGGGACCTGAGCATGGGCGTTCCCTACTGTTCCCGTTTCTGCTGCATGTATGCCATCAAGCAGGCCATGCTCCTTTCCGGAGCCCTGCCGCTGGCCGATATCGTCATCTACTACATGGACATCCGGGCCTTTGGCAAGGGATACGAGCAGTTCTACCAGACCGCCAAGGCCATGGGCATCCAGTTCGTCAAGGGCAAGGTCGCCCGCCTGGAGGGGCGGGAGGGCGGCACGGTGGCCGTCCACTACGAGGCCCAGGAAGGGGAGGGCGTGCGCTCGGACACCCATGACCTGGTGGTGCTGTCCATGGGTGTGGTGCCCCACTGGTCGCCGTCGGGTATCTGCCGGGTCTCCACGGACAAAGACCATTTCATCCGCACGGTCCGGCCCTCGCTCTCCCCGGCCCGGACCGATCTGCAGGGGGTCTTTGTGGCCGGCGCCGCCTCGGGCCCCAAGGATATCGTCGATACCATTGCCGAGGCCGGCGCCGCCGCCATGGAAGCCTCCAACTACCTGGCCGGAAATCCGGCATCAGGGGTGAAATCATGAGCAAAGAACGACATCGGAAATCGGACAGGGTGGGGGTCTATATCTGCCACTGCGGCGGCAATATCTCCGATCACGTGGACGTGGAGAAGGTCCGCCGCGACGTGGAGAAGCTCCCTGGCGTGGCCGTTGCCCGCACCAACATGTTCATGTGTTCCGATCCCGGCCAGGAGCTGATCATCAGGGACCTGCGCCAGGGTCTCGTCGACCGGGTGGTGGTGGCCTCCTGCGCGCCCAGCCTCCACGAGGCGACCTTCCGCAGCGCCATCGCCAGGGCCGGTGCCAATCCCTATATCTACGACCACGCCAATATCCGCGAGCATGTGAGCTGGGTCCTGCACGGTGACAAGGCAACCGCCAAGGCGGAAAAGCTGGTGGCCGCCGCAGTGGGCAAGGCCCGGCTGCTCGAACCGCTGACCCCCATCCATGTCGAGGCCAGGCGCCATGTCACGGTGATCGGCGGCGGCATCGCCGGTATGACCGCTGCCCGGTTGCTGGCCGACAGGGGACTGGAGGTGGTCCTGATCGAGAAATCACCCTATCTCGGCGGCCACGTCGCCCGGCTCGACAGCGTGGCGCCATTTGGTGAAAAGGCTGCGGACCTGGTCTCGGAACTGGCCGGCTCGGTACTGGACCACGAGGCCATCACGGTGCTGACCGGAACCCGGGTGAAGGGGTTTGACGGCTACGTGGGCAACTTTGATCTCAGGGTCTGTCCCGTGGCGGCACAGGAAAAGCAGGAAACCGGTTACGTGGCCTTCAGGGGCGTGGCCGGCGGCGGCCTGCCGGAATCGATCATCAGGACCGGCGCCGTCATCCTGGCCACCGGGTTCAGGGACTACCAGCCCCGCCGGGGCGAGTTCGGCCATGGCGAGTATGCCGGCGTGGTGACCCTGCCCGAGTTCATCCGTCTTTTCGCCAGCGCGGAAAAATCTGGTGACTGCCTGGCCCTGGACGGCAGGACCATCCGTTCGCTGGCCATGATCCACTGCGTGGGCTCCAGGCAGATTCCGGGCATCCACGAAGAGGACGGCAACGGGTATCTCAACGAATACTGCTCCCGTACCTGCTGCAGCGCCGTGCTCCATGCCGCCTGCCGGATCCGGGAGCGGTTTCCCGGCACCAGGGTGCATGACCTGTACCGGGACATCAGGACCTATGGCCGGGGCCAGGAGGATCTGTACACACGGGCCTCGGAAAACGGCGTGGTCTTCTACCGCTTCACCCCCGATGCGCCGCCCCGGGTCGAGCCGGGACAGGGTGGGGAGGAGGGAGATTTTCCGCTCCGGGTCACGCTGGAGGACGGACTCACCTTTGGCGAGGAGGTCCGGATGGGAGTGGACCTGGTGGTGCTGGCCACGGGCATGGAGGCAGGCGATATCGAAGAGCTCGTTGCCATGCTGAAACTGCCCGTGGGCGCTGACCGGTTCCTGCAGGAGGTGCATCCCAAGCTGGCCCCGGTGGAGACCTCGGTGGCGGGCGTCTTCCTGGCCGGCACGGCCCAGGCGCCCATGACCATCGGCGAGGCCTGCAACGGCGCTGCCGCGGCAGCGGTCAAGGCG
>DRKI01000217.1 GCA_011051875.1 Desulfobulbus sp.
CCCGTCACGCCGGTTGGAAACCAGGTGTAACTGGCGCAGCAGGCGCAACTGGTGACTCACGGCCGATTCGCTGACGCCGAGGAAGCGGGCCAGGTCGCAGACGCACATCTCCTCCTGCTCCAGGGCCCAGAGGATACGCAGCCGGTTGGGGTCGGCCATGGCCTTGAACAGTTGGGCCATGGCGGTGATCTCGTCCGCGGAGAGGGCCGATTCCAGGGCCAGGTCGACACGATCCTGATGGATGCAGCGGCACTGGCACCGGTCATCAAGTATCTTTTTCATCAGTCAACCCCGCTGTCCGGCCGCCGTGTTCGGGCCATGGCACTCCATGGCTCTGGCGGCATTTTATCATCTGAACAATTGCTCATATAATAGCACTGATTTCAGATTCTGCAAGCTCCAGGTTCTGCCAGGACAAGGAAAAAAAAGCTGCTCCGTCCCCTTTACGAGACGAAACAGCTCCTGGTCGTGCCGGGCAGAATACCGACCATCAGGCAGCGGGTATTTCGCAGAACAGGCTGTTGGCATCAAACCGCTTCTTGTTCACCGAGGCCGATTTCTTCAGGTCAACGATGTTCGAGGTTCCGTCGTAATCACGGGTCACGATATCCTCGATGGCGCCTATCTCCCGAACCAGCTTTTTCATGGTCTTCAGGTTTTCAATGACCCGTTCCATGTCTTCGCCCAGATCCGACCCGGCCTCTATCTCGTCCTGCATGAGGTCCAGGGTCCCCAGGGCGACAAACAGCGGCGTGTTCATCTCGTGGGCGACAGTGGCGGCCAGGGCGGCGATGGCCTCCCGCTTCTCCTGTTCCCTGGCCTTTTCCCGGTCACGCAGGATGCCAAGCACCACGGCCACGATATTGAACAGGATCACCTCCAGGACCTTGTCCACGTCTGTTGGGGCAAAACCGTCCCAGTTGAGAAAGGAAAAGGGAAGATAAAATACGGTAATAGCAACCGATGTGAGAACCCCCTCATACAGGCCGAACCAGAAGGCACTGAGGATGATGGGCAGGAAGTAGAGTTCGCGGGCCACCACGTGCGCGGTGACGTATTCCTCGGTCATGAAGAGATGCAGACCACTGATGGCGAGAATCAGAAAGATAATCACGGCCACCTTTTTGGGATCATACTGTGTTGTTTCGCTTTTCATGGGGATACTCCGTAGGTTGCTTGATTTGTGATCCGCCGTCCTCCGCCAGCGGCCTGGCTGCAGAAAGCATGGTTACCATCAGACTTCCATGAATCGTGCCGTCTGTTGGCAAAAGATCGGGTTATCCATGTATCTGCCTGAAGTTGTTAAATATCTGCCGCCGAGCGCTGCAGGACCCTGGCCAGGCAGAAAACAGGAGGTGTCCAGGTTCAGGACAGGTGATGGCGGAGACGGCTCCACCTGTCTTCTTCTGAGACAGCCAGGGGGAGGCCATGGCCGCCGTGGCCCGGGCCTTACTGTTTTTTCGACCTGGTTGTCACAGATTGTTCCGGATCCTGGCCGATACTGTCAAGGGAATATCTTCCCGGCCTGCCGGTAAAGGGGAGCAGCAGGAGCCGCGGCAGGGTGAGGGCCCCGGGCCGTCGGTACTGGGAGAGGCCGATGGTCATGCCCAGGTGGCCGGCCACGGGTTGATCGCGGTAGGTCCCGAAGAGACGGTCCCACCAGGGGAAATTGAAGCCAAAGTTGGAGTTGGTCTCGCGGATGATCACCGAGTGGTGGACCCGGTGCATGTCAGGGGTCACCACCAGCAGGCGCAGGACACGGTCCACCGGCAGCGGCAGCCTGATATTGCCGTGGTTGAACATGGCGGTGCCGTTGAGGAGGATCTCGAAGAGGAGCACGGCTGCTACGGGCGGGCCGAGGGCCGCCACGGTTGCCATCTTGATGAGCATGGAGACAAGGATCTCCACCGGGTGAAAGCGCAGGCCGGTGGAGACATCGATGTCCAGGTCGGCATGGTGCACCATGTGCAGCCGCCAGAGGAGGGGAACAGCGTGGAACATGAGGTGCTGCAGGTAGATGACCAGGTCAAGGACCAGGACCGAGAGGAGAAGGGCCGCAGCCGGCGGCAGGTGCAGGAAGGCGACCAGGCCCCAGCCCTGCCGACTCGCCGCCGCGGCCACCCCCAGGGCGGCAACGGGGAAGAGGAGGCGGACCAGGAGGGAATCGATGACAATAATACCGAAGTTGTTGAACCAGCGTCCGGCCTTGTTCACGGTCAGGGGCCGGCGGGGCAGCACCACTTCCCAGGCCGCGACCACGGCCAGGATACCGACAAAAAAACCGATTCGCAGCAGGGACTCATGCATCCCGGTCCTCCCTCGGGCCAGTGCCGACCGCCGGCGCCGGTGCGGACGAGGCGTCAGGTTTTCCTTCCCCGCGCCACGGCAGAACAATCGTAAACAACATGCCGCCGTTATCCCTTGACCGGTAACGGAGCCTGCCGCCGTGGGCCTGGACGATCTTGCTGACAATGGCCAGGCCCAGGCCTGTGCCATTTTTTTTCGTGGTCATGAACGGCGTGCAGATCCTGTCCATCTCCTGTTCGTCCACTCCCCTGCCCCGGTCCAGCACCTCGACCACGACACGGTCCTCCCCGGCATGCAGCCTGCTGCGGACCACGACCCTGGAGCCGGCGGCCGAGGCCTCGACACCGTTGCCGATCAGGTTCAGCAGGGCCTGCTGCAGCCGGTTGCGGTCAAAGAGGAGGGAGGGCAGGCGCTCATCCAGATCGAGCTCGATCCGGATACCGGCCGCCGAGGCCGGGCCGGCCGCCACCTCCACGGTCTGCCGGACCAGGTCATTGAGATCACCGCGCCTGCGATCAAGCTGCAGGGGCCGGGCAAAGGCCAGCATGTCCATGATCATCAATTCGAGGCGGTCTGCCTGGCCAATGATGATGTCCAGCTTCTTCACCGCGTCGCTGTCCCCGTCGGGTGTGCGGCGACGGAGCTGACGCGCGAAACCGCCGATGGCCGTGAGTGGCGTCTTCATGTCATGGGCAATGCAGGAGATCCCCTTGCCCATGGCGGCAAGGGAGGCCATCTGCCGCTGCTCTTCCTGGCGCCGGACCTCCTGGTCCCGCATCCAGCCGACCAGGAGGCCGACCGCGAAATAGAGCATGATCTCCAGCAGGTTGCCAAACTCGTGGCCGGTGAAACGATCCGCGCTCAGAAAGACAAAGGGCAGGTAGGCACAGGTCACTGTCAGCGAGGCCAGCAGGCCGCCCCGCAGGCCGAACCAGAACCCGGCCAGGACCACGGGAAGAAAGTACATCTCCCGGTAGATGACATGCAGGTAGAGCAGGTCCTCCCTGGTCCTGTAGTGGGCCAGGCTGATCAATACGATCAGGAAGACAATGATACCGCGC
>DRKI01000218.1 GCA_011051875.1 Desulfobulbus sp.
ACTGCTCCAGAAGCGGCTCCGGGATCTTCGGCCCGCCCGCGGTGACCACGATGCCATCGAACGGCGCCTGGTCCGGCCAGCCGATGGTCCCGTCGTCGATGCGGGAGACGATATTGTAATAGCGCAGCCGGTCAAAGACCTTGCGCGCCTGCCGGAGCAGGGCGTCGATCCGCTCGATGGTGTAGACCCGTTCGCAGAGGCGCGACAGGACCGCGGCCTGGTAGCCGGAGCCGGTGCCGATCTCCAGGACACGCTCGTGCCCTTTGAGCCGCAGGGCCTGGGTCATGAGGGCGACGATATAGGGCTGGGAGATGGTCTGGCCGCTGCCGATGGGCAGGGGATGATCGCCATAGGCCCGTGCCTGCATGGCGTCTTCGACAAAGAAATGACGGGGCACGGTCCGCATGGCGGCCAGGGTGGCCGGATCACTGATTCCCCGGGGAATCAGCTGTTCCTCGACCATCCGCTCCCGGTTGATGTCAAAGGTGGTCAGGGAATTCACTTGACCTCTTCCCAGGTAAAATCATTCACCCAGTCCCGGTCCACCTCGTTGAAGACCCGGTATTCGCAGCTGGTCACCAGGTCACCCTTGAGGGTGATAACGATCATCTCGTATCCCTCGCCGCCGACCCATGAGCCGATCACCGGCGCCTTGCCGAGCAATCCTTTCCGGTCCTGGTAATAGACATACTCTTCCACGCCCGGCGACACCGTACGGTGGCCGTTGGGCTCGCCCAGGTAGCGCAACACATCGTTTCGCGTCGACACGCCGGGCTTGATCAGCGAGGCATCCGAAGCCAGATGCCGGACCGGCTTGGAAGAACACCCACCGAGCAACAACAGACATGCACAGATCACAACCAGCACGCGACGCATCGCACTCCTCCACATGGTAGCCCCACCGGCATGGCCGAAACGGGCGCGAAAAAGCTTGGCAGTCTCCTTGCCCGCTCTTCGCCAGGGCCGGGAAAGGACAAAAGGTCATGTTCATATATCGTGAACACGACCTTTTTTCAAGGCAAGAGTCCGGGCTGGCAGACGATTGACGGTTGATTGACGGTTATTTGCCGGCGATCCGCTCCATGATGCGGTAGCTGCGGCCCACCATTTCCTGGGAATCGACCAGCAGGCCGGCCTGGATCATGGCATTGTCGTAGATCTGCTCCACCAGCATGGCGGCGAACTCGCTGTCCGCCTCCCGCAAGTCGGCAAGTTTCCGGATAATCGGGCTTGCCGGGTTGATCTCCATCTCCTTCTTGCCGGCCATGGCCAGGCCGGAATCCTGGCCCTGGGCCTGCATGATCCGCTCCATGGTCGAGGTCATGAAACCGTCCACGTTGACGATCATGGCCGGGCTGTCCACCAGGCGGCTGGATGGCTTGACCTCCTTGACCCGGTCGCCGAGGACTTCCTTCATCCAGGAGCAGAGCGCCTTCACCTTGTCCTCGGGCAGGCTTTCCGCCTGGTCCTTCTTCTCTCCCGCTTCGGTGTCGGTTGTCTCGGGCAGACGCAGGTCGGCGCGGTCGGCCGAAACCAGCTTCCTGCCCTCGTACTCCCGCAGGTGGCTGAGGACAAAGTCATCGATGGGTTCAAGCGTGTAGATGATCTCGATGCCCCGCTTCCTGAACATCTCCACGTAGGGACCATGCTCGATGGCGGCCCGGCTGGGGCCGTTGATATAGTAGATCTCCTCCTGCCCCTCCTTCATGCGGCCGATGTAGTCGTCCAGCGAGGTCAGTTCGCCGGGCTCGGTGGCTGACGACTCGAAACGGAGCAGGCGGCCCAGTTCCTTCTGGTACTCGAAGTCCGTGGTCATGCCCTCTTTGAGAAAGATGCCGAAGGTCTTCCAGAACTCGCGGTACGTATCAGGATTCTTCTTCGCCTCTTCATCCAGGAACTTGAGGAACCGCTTGGTCAGCACCTTGCGCAGCTTGACGACCAGGGCATTGTCCTGCAGGGCCTGGCGGGAGATGTTGAGCGGCAGGTCCTCGGAATCGACCACGCCCTTCAGGAATCGGAGCCACTCGGGCAGGATGTTCTCGCTGTGCTGGTCAATGAGCACCTTCTGGCAGTAGAGGTTGACGCCAGGCTGCATCCGGCCCATGCCCAGGGTCTCGTAATTCTCCTTGGGCACGAACAGGATCGCGTTGATGGCCAGGGGCGCATCGGCGGAGAAATGGAGCCGGTACATGGGCTCGTCCACGGCATTGGCGATGAACTTGTAGAACTCGGTATACTCCTCGTCCGTGATCTCGCTCTTGGACCGGGTCCAGATGGCCTGCACCGTGTTGACCGTCTTGCCGTCCACCTTGACCGGAAAGGGGATAAAGGTCGAATACTGCTGGATGATCCGCTCGATGGTGAACTTGTTTGCATACTCGTGGGCGTCATCCTTGAGCTCGAGGATGATCCTGGTGCCCCGGTGCAGGCCCGGGCAGGGGCTGATGGTGTAGGTGCCACCGCCGTCCGAGACCCACTCGTGGCCCTCGGAACCGTCCCAGGATCGGGTCTTGACCGTCACCTTTTTCGCGGCCATGAAGGCGGAGTAGAAGCCGACCCCGAACTGGCCGATCAGGTTGATGTCCTTCCTGGCCGCCTCGGCCAGCTCCTCCAGGAAGTTGCCGGAACCGGAGTGGGCAATGGTGCCCAGGTTGGTCTCCAGCTCTTCCCGGGTCATGCCGATACCGGTATCGGTGATGGTGAGGACGTGTTTCTTGTCATCGCAGTCGATGGTGATCTCCAGCGGCACGTCGGCATCAAACTCGGGCTTTTCGGTCAGACTCAGGTGGCGGTACTTCTCCAGGGCGTCGGCGGCATTGGAGACCAGTTCACGGACAAAGATGTCCCGCTCGGTGTAGAGCGAGTTGATCACGATATCCAGGACCTTCCTGGTTTCCGCCTGAAACTCCCTGGTTTCAACGTTGGCTTCTGTCATGGTCTGTTTCCCTCTTTTTTATGGTTCAATTCAGAATTATTCGGTATATCAGGAAATCAATGGCCTCAGGTCCGCGATCCCGCCCGCTTCTCTCCGGGTATCCTCCGGCCCGGCCACCCTGTTCGGCCAACATGGTAAGCATGATTATCTCCCTGTCAAGACAGGCTTTGCCGCCACCATGACCGCCCGGCAGGGGACAGCGAACAGGGGGACAGAACGGTTTGCCACCGCAGCGATTGTACCGGCAATCCCTGCCCCGGCAGCAGGCCCCTGCTTCGTCGTGACATCGGCCTGCCGGGGCACGGCGGGGGAGGGCCTGTATTCATCGCAGGTTGTGGCCGGACAGCGGCAATCCGGTCCGGCCATGCTGGTTGATCGCCGTCCGCAGTGCCATGGCCGGCGGTACTTTCACAGTCCATCGAGGCTGGACGGCACGACCCTGGTCCAGCCATACTGGTTTTTCCCATGACACCACCATCTCTTGATGTTCTTATCATCGGCGCCGGCATCTCCGGCCTGGGCGTGGCCAGCTTTCTCCGCGACAAGCGGCCCGATATCCGCTTCCTGGTCCTGGAAAAGGAGGACCGGCCCGGCGGCGCCATCGCCAGCCACAGCGAGGAAGGGTTCCTGGCCGAGGCCGGGCCGCACGGTTTTCTCGACAACTGCCTGGAAAGCCGGGTCCTGATCGGGCTGGCCGGCCTGGGCCGGGAGGTCGAGAAGGCGCCCCTGCGGAAATTTGTCCGCTACGTCTGCCTGGACGGCCGCCTCAACCTCATCCCCCAGCAGCCGCTCAAGATCATCCGGGCGCCGCTCATCTCCTGGCCGGCCAAGATGCGCATCCTGGCCGACCTGTGGAAGAAACCGCTGGCCGGCGAGCCCTCGGTGGCCGACTGGGTCCGCCACCGCTTCGGTCCCGCCCTGCTGCCCTTTGCCGACGCCGTGTTCACCGGCACCTATGCCGGAGACATCGAGCGGCTCCGGATCGACGCGGTCATGGCCGGTGTCCGTGCTCTCGAGCAGGAACACGGCTCGGTCATCCGCGGCCTGTGGCACCGGCAGCGGGAAAAGAAAAAAGAGGGGAAAGAGAAAAAGAGCGGCCTGCCGGCCATGACCAGCTTTGCCTCGGGCATGGTACGGCTGCCGCAGGGGCTGGCCGCCAACCTGCAGGTGAACCGCGAGATCATGTTCAACACCGAGGTCAGGGAACTGGTCCGCGAGGAGGACTGCTGGCGGGTGCTGACCCGGCGCAACGAATTCAGGAGCCGGCACCTGGTGCTGGCCCTGCCGGTCAATACAACCCTGGCCCTGCTTGCCGGGGTGGACGACCTGACGCCGCCGCCCATGACGCGGATCCCCGAGGCCCGGATCGCCACCATAGCCCTGGGCTTTTCCGAGCAGGCCAGGATTCCCTTCGGCTTTGGCTACCTGGCCCCGGAGGCAGAAGGCCGCTTTGCCCTCGGCGCCCTGTTCTCCTCGCACATGTTCCCCGGCCGCGCGCCCATGGGATACCAGCTGGTAGAGGTCCTGGTGGGTGGCAGGCGCCACCCCGAGCGGCTGGAGATGGAAGACGGGGAACTCGTCAACCGGGCCTACGGGGACCTGCGCCAGCTCATGGAGCTGCCCGAACCACCCGGCTATGCCCGCGTCCTCCGGCCGGCAGGCGGCATTCCGCAACTGGAGGAGGGCTATCCCGCCCTCCTTGCCTGGCGGAACGCCCTGGTGGCGGAGTCGGGTACCCTGCACATCTGCGGGTTCGGCTGGAAGGGGATCGGCATCAACGACATGGCAAAAGAGGCATGGACCGTGGCCCGGCGGATCCTCAGCCAGCGGCTGGAAGAGGAGGAGAACCAGGTCAAGGGCATCTACTTCTAGCCCCGCCGCCGGACCGCCATATCGTCCCGCCCTACTTCTTCAGCTTGCTGCAGAGCAGCTCAATCTGCTCGCGGGTGGACGGCTTGCGGGAGATGTCGCGGGTGATCACCTTGATGGCATGCAGGACCGTGGAGTGATCGCGGTTGTAGAGGGCCCCGATATCGGCCAGGGAATGGTCGGTATACTTGCGGGTCAGGTACATGGCCACCTGGCGGGGGTAGGAAACGGCCCGCTTCCGGGAACGGGAACAGAGTTCCTCCACCGTGACCCGGAACTGGCAGCCGACGAGATCGCGAATGGTCTCGGCGCTGATATCGCTGGAGTCCCCGAGCAGATCACGCAGCACATCCCTGACCAGGCTGATATCCGGCGGCGTATCCAGCAGGCAGGACTTGGCCCTGAGCCCGATGATGGCGCTCTCGATGCGGCGGATGTCGCCGTGCAGGTGCCGGGCCATGTAGTCCACCACCTCGTCCGAGAGGGTCAGCCCGTTGAGCCGGGCCTTGTGCCGGATGATGCGGGCCCGGGTCTCGTACTCGGGCGCCTCGATGCCGGTGACCAGGCCCGAGGTCATGCGGGAGCGGAAGTCCTCGTCAATGCCGGCCAGCTTGCGCGGCGCCACGGCCGAGGTCAGGATCACCCGCCGGCCCGACCTGATCAGGTAATCGAGCACCGTGTTCAGTTCCTCCTGGGTCTTGGCCTTGCCGGTCAGGGTATGCACGTCCTCCACCAGGAGGATGTCACAGTCATTGACATATTTCCTGGAAAACTGCTCCATGGAGTTGGTGCGGATCCCCCTGACCATCTCGGCGGAGAACTGCTGCGCGGTCAGGTAGTGCATGCGGGTGGACGGAGCAGTGTTCAGGACCTGGTGCACCACGGCCTGGGTGAGATGGCTCTTGCCGAGCCCGGTGGAGCTGTTGACGAAAAGACAGTTGCCGTACCGCGAATCTCCGCCGGCAATGGCGCGGCAGGCGGAACGGGCCAGCATGTTGGACTCGCCGACCATGAACTGCTCAAAGGTGTAGCCCGGGTGCAGGGAACGGATCCTGGAGGCGGTGGCCGTGACACCCGGCAGGCGGAGCTGGCCGCTTTTCTCGCTCTCCACGGGCAGGGCGGCCATGTCGGACACCTTGAGGCGGATGGAGCCTGTCTCCCGGCCCTGCTCTTTCATGATCGACTGTATCAGCCCCAGGTAGCGCTGCTCCACCCAGGCAAGGAAAAACCGGTCAGGTGCGGCCAGTTCAAGAACCTCGTCATCCTGGCGCCGGCAGACAAGCGGCTTGATCCACAAACCATACTCACTCTCCGGAAGGGCCTGCTGCAAAGATTCTTTCACGCTTTCCCACAACATTGGCATAATCCTTTTTCTGTCTGTACATCCCATGAATCAGCAGTGATCCGCAGACCACGATGAACCAGCACCGCTGGAGCACGATCCCGCCCTCCAGCCCAACAACAATATGTACCGCCCCCCAGCCATTGGGGCACGACCTGACGTGCCCTCGGGGCACGGGAACAGCAACCGATGAAAACGGCAACAATCTCCGCGTGCCAGCGCAGAGCGGTCTCACCGATCCAGCCCAGGGAGCATCCCCGGAAGCGGTTGGAAACCGGGCAACGGCCTGTTCGCGCAGCACCCGGACGGGGTGGCACGGGTTTGCGGCGCCATCCGCAATCCGCAGAATGCTCTGCCCCGGGTGCTGGCTGCCGGTCCGCTGGTTCCCGGTTGCCTGGCTGTATATAAATGACTCCTGAAAAAGGAGGAGAAAACGGAACAGGAATCAAAAAGATTCCCGATCAGGTTGATGGGGCATTGGTACTGAAAATCGGCCCGAGGGTCAAAAACGATCTGGATTGATTTGTGGTGGGACCAGGAGATATTTTTCACAAAATACCACCTCCTGCAGCAAAGAGAGTTTACAGGAGGGTAATACGCCAAGGGCGCCAAAGAACGTGCTTTTTCCGAAAACAGGTGAATTATATCAAGATATCAAAAAGTTACATCGACAACCAAAAAGTTATCCACAATATATCCACAATAAAAAAACTCTCCGTATCTAACAGACTCTTAACCATACTCTAAAATGCTCAAAACAATTCTTACGTCACCCCCTCCTGCCTGAACCGCCCTGCACTCCAACCTTTGCGTCGCCCCCCTGTCGTAAAAATTTTTTTACTCGCCAATCGGGCCCGGACCGGGACCAAAAGGCCACATCGTGTCGCCTGCAGCCGCCTGGGAGGCAGGAACGATTCGGATTCCCGGAACCCCCTCGATTCATCCTCTGCCTCCATGGCACTACCCCGGATCAGGGACTGCGTGACAAGGTGAAAACCTCGATCCTGGCTGCGCCTGCCCGTCGCAGCACAGCTACACACTCACGGACCGTGCTGCCGGTGGTAAAGACATCGTCCACGAGCAGAATGCGGCCGTTGCGCAGCCGGTCGTTCCGCCTGAGGGCAAAGGCGCCGCGCAGGTTGCGGCGCCGGCTGCGGCCGCTGAGACTGGTCTGGGGCACGGTGGGGCGGCTGCGTACCAGCAGGTCGGGATCGATCCTGGCCCGCCAGTTGGGAAAACAGGCACGGGCGATGAGCAGGGACTGGTTGAAACCACGCCGCCGCAGGCGCGAGGGGTGGAGCGGCACGGGCAGGACCAGGTCCGGTTCCGTCAGCCGGTCGGCGGCCCCGGAAAGCACGGTGAGGCTGGCCATGGTGGCCAGGACCGTTGTCCGGCCCAGGAACTTCAGCTCCTGCACCAGGCGGGGGACCGGGCCGCTGTAGAGAACAGCGAAACAGGCGCGGTCAAACCCGTAGAGATCCTGCAGGCAGTCGCCGCAGAGATGGTCACTGCCGCAGGGAAAGGGCAGGCCGCAGCAGGTACAGCAGGGGGAATGGCTGAAGACAAGGGCGGCCCGGCAGTCGGGGCAGAGCAGCGGCGGCCGGCCCGTGCCGAGCTGGCGGCCGCAGCCCAGGCAGAAGGCGGGAAAGAAGAGATCCCTGGCGCCCGCAAGCAGGGAGGACGCCAGGGAGCGGCCGGGCAGCGTGATCACATGTTGTCGATGATGGCCTGGCCGAAGGCGGAACAGGAGAGCCTGGTGGCTCCCTCCATGAGCCGCGCCAGGTCATAGGTGACGGTCTTGCCGGAGATGGTGGCGGCCAGCGCCTCCTGGATCCGGACCGCGGCCTCCTTCCAGCCGAGGTATTCCAGCATCATCACGCCGGAGAGCAGCAGCGAGCCGGGATTGACCTTGTCCTGCCCCGCATACTTGGGCGCTGTGCCGTGGGTGGCCTCGAACAGGGCCACGCCATCGCCGATGTTGGCGCCGGGCGCGATCCCCAGGCCGCCGACCTGGGCCGCCAGGGCGTCGGACATGTAGTCGCCGTTGAGGTTGGGCATGGCCAGGACCGAATATTCGTCGGGGCGGAGCAGGATCTGCTGGAACATGGCGTCGGCGATCCGGTCCTTGATCACGATCCGGCCCGCTGGCGGTGTGCCGCCGTGCTTTTCCCAGACCTCGTCCTCGCTGATGGTCTGATCGGGGAACTCGTCCCGGGCCAGCTCGTAGCCCCAGTTGCGGAAGGCGCCCTCGGTGTACTTCATGATATTGCCCTTGTGGACCAGGGTCACCGAGGAGCGGTTGTTGTCAATGGCGTGCTGGATGGCCTTGCGCACCAGCCGCTTGGTGCCGAAGGCGGAGATGGGCTTGATGCCGATACCGGATCCGTCGCGGATGGTGGCCCCCATCTCGTTTCTCAGGAACTCGATGACCCGGTTGGCCTCGTCGCTGCCGGCCTGCCACTCGATACCGGCATAGACGTCCTCGGTGTTCTCCCGGAAGATCACCATGTCGACCTTTTCCGGTGCCTTGACCGGCGAGACCACGCCTTGGTAGTACCGCACCGGCCGGACGCAGGCATAGAGGTCGAGTACCTGGCGCAGGGTGACGTTGAGGCTGCGCATGCCCTCGCCCACCGGCGTGGTCAGCGGCCCCTTGATGGCCACCACGTAGCGGCGCAGGGCATCGAGGGTGGCCTCGGGCAGCCACTCGCCGGTCTTTTCCACGGCCTTTTCGCCGGCATAGACCTCGAGCCATTCGATCTTCCTTTCCCCGCCATAGGTCTTTTCCACGGCAGCGTCGAGCACCTTCCGGGTCGCGGCCCAGATATCGGGGCCAATGCCGTCCCCCTCGATGAAGGGGATGACCGGATTGGCCGGAACATTGAGAGAGCCGTCCTTGTTGACGGTAATGGTTTCTGCAGTCAAGTTGGTGTCCTCCTGAAAAAAGATGAGACCCGGAACGCCGAGGCCGGCCCCCCGGATCATGGTAATCACTGCCGGGGCCGGTCCGCTCCCGGACGGACCTTCCGGCCTGTGCCGGCCCGGGAAGAACAGGCCCCGGGACCAGGCAAAATCTCGTAAATATATGCCATCAGAGATTGGCCGTCAACAGAACACTCAGGTATCCGCATTATTCCGGCGGCATGGAAGGCAGGGAGCAACGATTGCCTCCGGCAGCGGAGACCTCCGCCCGGCGGACCACCGGCCACGGGAGCGGCTGCCGGCATACGATCCGCGGCAAAGCCGGCCATGAGGGATACGCTTTTGGTGCAGGACAAATTTATTTTTCGTGGATTTAGCCCATTCTTATGCTATATTAACCGGATGCGTCCGAGTACGCTCGCGGCGCTCTGCCGTGCAGACGACCATGGCCGCCCTCCGTGCTCCGGCCGTTGCCTGCGCGGGCAGGGGACGCCTGCAACCGGTGTCCATCGAATCCATCCTGAATTGAGCGTTTCACCCATCTGCTGATGGAAAAAGATACCTGACAATACATGGCATTGTTTGTACAAGTGTTGCAGATGCGTGAATCCCCCGGGATTTCCGTTTTTCCCCGATCTGCGTCGCCCTGTGGTGTTTCATGCAGGCGTACTCCAAGTGCAACACCACGGGACCCGCATCCCGGGGCAAAATGAAAACCGCCCGATTCAGGTCCGAGAAAACCAACAACGAGTTGCTTGACCGGTGATCAGGAACGACAAAAAGAGCGACACGATATCCTCCGGCGGGAGCCGAGGCAGACGCCTCGGTGTCCTGATCGGCGGCTCCGGGCTGATCGGCGGCACCCTGGTCCATTACTTCAAGACCAAGACCCCGGACGAAATCGAGATCCGCGCCCCCAGCTCCAAGAAACTCTCGATCCGCATCTCCGAGGATATCAGGACCTATCTCCTGCGGGTCAGGCCGGATTTTGTCATCAACACGGCCATGGCCGCCCTGGACAGTGACGCCCAGCTGGCGTTCGAGGTCAACTACCTGGGAGCGGTCAACCTGGCCCGGGCCTGCTGCGCCATGCAGATCCCCTATATCCACATGAGTTCCGCCTCCACCCTGCCCTGCGGGGAAAACCTCACCGAGGAGGACCACCTGCCGCTCTCCTCCGACCTGACCCACTATGCCAAGTCCAAGCTGATGGCGGAGCGGACCCTGCGCTACATGGGTAAACACAAGGGGCTGGACTTCACCATCATCCGCCTGGCCATCGTCTACGGTGAGCATGATCACAAGATCCAGGGCTTCCACCGCCTCTTCTTCACCATTGCCGACGAGTCCATGCCCTTTCTGATCACCAAGAAGGGGGTCCGCCACTCCTACACCAACGCCAACAAGCTCCCCTACTTTGTCCACCACGTCCTGGATCACCGGGAGGAGTTTTCCGGCGAGACCTATCACTTCGTGGACCCCGAACCGGTGCCGCTGGACGAACTCATCCTCACCATCCGCTCCTACCTGGAGCTGAAGACACCGCGCGAACTCTATGTGCCCTATCCCGTGATCAGGGCCGGCAAGTATTTCCTGGAGCGGTTGGCCAAGCTGCTCAACTGGTTCGGGATCACGGTCCGGCTGCCGCCGGAGCTCATGTTCCTGGAGAACTTCTACAAGTCCCAGACCCTGGCCTCGGACAAGCTGCGGGAGTCGAGTTTTATCGACCCGTTTCCCGACGAGACGATCTTCACCGCCCTGCCGCGGCTGGTCATCTACTACCTGACCCGCTGGGGGCACCTGAACCTGATCACCACCTTCAACGACGAGGTCTTCGGCTGCAACGAGCTGGAAGAGGACTTCCGGCTCCGGCCCAAGGACCTGCTCCAGTCCATCCACGCCGACTCCACCTCGCCCTTTCCCGAGCTGACGCGGGTACGGGAGGAGTCCGGTAAATGAAGATGTCACCCATCCAGATGTTCCGGGGTTCCCTGGCCCTGGCCGCCGCGCCGCCGCTGACCCTGCTGGTCTGCGTGGCCGCCCTCATCGACCTGCGCTTCTTCCGCAAGTCCATCCCCAAGGCCCAGCAGTTCCCCCGTGCCTGGGGCCGGGTCATCTGCGGCATTGCCGGGGCCCGGGTCAGGGTCACCGGCATGGACAACATCGATCCCTCCCAGACCTATATATTTGCCGGCAACCATACAAGCCAGTTCGACATCTATGCCTTCCAGGGCTACTTTCCCCACGACTTCCGCTGGGTGGCCAAGAAGGAACTCTTCAACATCCCCCTGTTCGGCTACACCATGCGCAAGGTCAACTACATCCCCATCGACCGCTCCCGGGGCAGAACCGCGGCCCGCAGCCTGACCAATGCCGCGCGCCGCATCGCCGCCGGCACCTCGGTGCTCATCTTTCCCGAGGGCACCCGCAGTCCGGACGGACGGCTCCGCCCCTTCAAGACCGGCGCCATCATGCTTGCCATCAAGGCCGGTGTTCCGCTGGTGCCGCTGGGCTTCAACGGCACCCACGAAGTCCTGCCCAAGGGCCGCCTTGTCGCCGACCGGGGCGAGATCACCATCCGGATCGGCACTCCCATCCCCACCAGCGGCTACACGGCAAAGGACAAGCAGCACCTGGCGCAGCTGCTGCACGAGCGGGTGGCAGAGCTCCTCGATCCGCGGTACCGGCCTGTGCAGGAGCAGGCAGAGGAAAAGGAAACGGCCTGAAAGGAGCACCGGCAGCGGCTGCCCCGGCCGGGAAACCGGGCTGGGCGCAGGCACTTTTCCCGGCTTGTGACCGGCAGTGCCCCGCATCACCGGCAAGCGCAAGGGCCGAGACAGGGCTTTTCCCGCTCCCGCCGACCGCAGGCACCGGTCCGGCGGAAGCGGGATATTCCATTGCAAATTTCCCTGAACATGGCATAATGACCCGCAATTCATTATCAGGCCCTGGTCCGGACAGAGTGACCGCGCAGCCGGGCGCTGGATCGATCGCCCGACACGGCCGGGCCAGGCCGATCGGCCCGGATCATGGCACCCCGGAAAAACCAACATGATACCATGCAGATATCGTCAGGAGCGGCAACCTGCAACCGCCATCCTGCCGCCCGTCTCCTGGTTTTCCGCTCAACTGACAAGTCAGACAGGACGTATCCCATGCAGATACCAGCCCGCATAGTCACCAGGTTATCAGCCATCCCCCTTGCCGTCCTCCTGCCGCTGATCTGCCTGGTCGCCCTTATGCCGGCTCCCGGCTCGGCCGCGGAGCAAAACACCGCCTTCCTACCGCTGAAGATCAACGCCCCCGATGCGGCCGAGGTGGCCCGCAAGGCCGATGCGGCCCTGGCCAGGGAACTGGTCGGGAAGAACCTTGTCCTGATCCCCAGGGCGGAGGCGGAAAAGATGGTCGATTACAGCGGCGACTGGCCACCCCCGGCCAAGGCTCTCGCCAGTGTCGCCGAGGCCACTGGCCATGACTACGTGGCCGTCGGCAGCCTCACCATGATCGGCAACCGGATCAGCATGGACATGGAGGTCTTTGACATGCTCTCGCCGGGCCAGCCCCACGCCTTTTACCGGGAGGGGAATTCACTGGCCGACCTGGCGATGATCACCCGCGAGGCCGTCACCGACGTTCTCGCCTACACCAACCGCGACATCATCATCGCGAGCATCGCGCCGGAGGGCAACAGGCGGATCGACTCGGGCGCCATCCTGCGCAAGATAAGCAGCAAGCCCGGCGACATCTACGATCCGGCCAAGCTGCGCCGGGACCTGAAGGCGGTCTTTGCCATGGGATATTTTGACAACGTGGAGATCGATGCCAGCGACACCCCCAAGGGCAAGGCCATCGTCTTCCGGGTCAAGGAGAAACCGGTCATCGACAAGATCGTCATCAGCGGCACCGACGAGATCAGTGAAAAAGACGTGCGCGAGGCGGCCAACCTGCAGGCCAACACCATCCTCAATCCGGCCCGCCTCAACGAGGCTGTGCAGCGGGTCCGGGAACTCTACAAGTCCAAGGGATACTACAACACCAAGGTAAGCGCCAAGCTCAGCTACCCCACCGAGAACACCGCCGAGGTGCGCCTGGTGATCAGGGAGGGGGAGAAGATGTCCATACGGAAGATCACCTTCCAGGGCAACAAGTCCTTCGATGACGACGAGCTCCTGGACGTCATCCAGACCGGCACCTGGAACATCTTCTCCTGGCTCACAGAGAGCGGGGTCCTGAAAATGGATGTCCTGCGTCAGGACGCGGCCCGTCTCGCCGCCTTCTACCACAACCACGGCTTCATGGAGGTCAAGGTGGGCGAGCCGGAGGTGACCCAGAAGGAGGATTCCCTCTATGTCACCTTTCCCATCGAGGAAGGGCCGCGGTACCGGGTCGGCACCGTGGACATCAAGGGCGACCTGATCGAGGACAGGAGCAAACTGCTCGCCATGCTCAAGATCCGCAAGGAGAAGTTCCTCAACCGGCAGGCGGTGCGTGAGGACAGCCTCAGGCTCACCGACCTCTATGCCGAACACGGCTACGCATTTGCCGAGGTCCGGCCACTCATCAAACGGTCCGAGAGCGGGAAACGGGTGGACATCACCTATGACATCAACAAGGGCTCGCTCGTCTACTTCAACCGGGTCGAGATCCGTGGCAACACCCGGACCCGGGACAACGTGATCCGCCGCGATCTGACCATCAAGGAGGGCGGCGTCTTCGACTCCAAGGCCATCCGCAAGTCCACCCAGAAACTGCAGCGGCTGGGCTTCTTCGAAGAGGTGAACATCGTGCCCAAGCCTACCCTCAACGAGGACCAGATGAACGTCGAGGTCTCGGTCAAGGAGAAATCCACAGGCCAGTTCAGCATCGGCGCCGGCTACAGCTCGTCAGAGAAACTGATGTTCATGGGCGAGATCTCGGAAAACAACCTGCTCGGCACCGGCAACCGCCTCTCCCTGTCCGCGAACCTCAGCAGTGTCACCACCCGTTTCAACCTCAACTTCACCAATCCCCGCGTCTTCGACTCCAGGGTTTCGATGGGATTCGACGTCTTCAACTGGCAGCGGGTCTACGACGACTACACCAAGGACTCCACGGGCGGCGGCATCAGGGTCGGTCATCCCTTTTACGGCAAGTGGCGGATCTATTACGGCTATACCATCTCCAATACAACCCTCTCCGATATCTCCGAGAATGCCTCGCAGATCATCATCGATTCCCAGGATATCAAGCTGACCAGCTCGCTCCGCCTCGCCCTGGTCCGGGATACCCGCGACCGGATCTTCGCGCCGTCCCGGGGCTCCAAGAACTCCATCAGTGTCAAGTACGCCGGCGGCATCCTGGGCGGCGATGCCCAGTTCACCAAGGTCGAGGGCTACAGTTCCTGGTACTTCCCCATGCCCTGGGAGACCGTCTTCCATGTCAAAGGTGCCGCTGGCCAGGCCTTTGAGAACGAAACCGGCAAACTGCCCGTCTACGAACACTTCTACCTCGGCGGCATGAACTCCATCCGTGGCTTCAAATCGGCCAATATCAGCCCCATCGACCCGGAGACCGGCGAGCGGATCGGCGGTGACAAGATGTGGTATGCCAACATCGCCGTCATGTTCCCGCTCCTCAAGGATGCCGGCCTGCAGGGCGAGTTTTTCACCGACTTCGGTAACGTCTACGGGGTCGATGACAACTGGGACTTCAGCGACATCAAGAAATCGGCCGGTATCGGCCTGCTCTGGATGTCCCCCATGGGACCGCTGCGGCTCGCCTGGGGCTACAACCTGGACCGGCAGGAGGGCGAGGATCAGTCGGTTTGGGACTTCACCATGGGTGGAGCGTTCTAGGCCCGGTTCACCGAGCTGACCACCCGACGGGCATACCTATGCAGTCGATAATCAGGCGGCTGCGGGAAGGCCGCGCCATACCCGACATCTGCGGCCTGCACGGCGGCAGCAGGGCCCTGTTCCTGGCCGAGACCTGTGCCGGGCTCGGGCGCACGGTCCTGGCCGTTGTTGCCACCGACGACCTGCTCGAGCCCCTGGCCCAGGATATCGGCCTCTTTGCCAGGGACCCGGTCCTTGTCTATCCCAGCTTCGAGATCCCTCCCTATACGCCCCTGTCGCCGGACCCGGCCACGGTGGCCACCCGCCTCTCCACCCTGCACCGGCTGCAGGACGCACCCGCCATCGTCCTGACCTCGGCCGAGGCGATCCTGCGGCGCATCCTGCCGCGCAAGGCCCTCAATGACCGCAGCGAACTGGTCATCCGCGGCGAGGAGGTGGAACGCGAACAGCTCATCGACGGTCTGGTCATGGCCGGCTACCAGGCCTGTGACCTGGTGCGCAGGGAAGGTGACCTGGCCGTGCGCGGCGGTATCATCGACATCTTTGCCCCGGCCGGCGGCGATGGCCAGCCCGACCCGCTCCGTCTCGATTTCTTCGGCGACACCCTGGAATCCCTGCGCTATTTCGATCCCCTGACCCAGCGTTCCGTCCGGGAGGTGGAGGAGGCCGTCATCCTGCCCGCCTCGGACATCCTCTTTCCGGCCGGCCAGGACCGCCGACAGTGGCAGCAGTCGCTGCGCGAAACGATCAGCGACCTGGACCTGCCGCGGGAGCAGGCTGCTTCCCTCCTCGAGCGTCTCGGTCAGCAGGTCCGTTTCCCGGGCATCGAGTTCTTCCTGCCCCTCATCTACGGCGGCGCCGGATCGCTGCAGACCCTGTTCGACTACCTGCCAGGAGACACCGTCCTTGTCCTCAACGACCCCGACCTGCTGGCCAGGCAGCAGGAGCTGGTCCAGGACCGGATCCGCGCCAACTACCTCGAGGCCCGGGACAGCGATCTTCCCGCCCTGCCCCCGGACACCCTCTTCCTGGACCGCGACGGCCTGGAACAGATCACGGCCCGATTTGCCACGGCACGGCTCTGTACCCTGCCCGATCCCGACCGGGCCGGGGAGCCGGTCACCATCCGGGCCGGCGACCACGGCCTGCTCTGCCAGGAGATCGAGCTGGAGCGAAAAAAACGTGGCCTGCTCGCGCCCCTGGCCGACCGGATCATCCGCTGGCAGCAGCGGGACGAGACCACCATCATCGCCTGCCGCTCCGGCCGCCAGGCGGGTCACCTGCAGGAGATGCTGGCCGGCTACCGGATCCGCTGCCGGAAACTGGAACCACCCCTCGACCTGACCGCACCACCTGCGGCCGGCGATGTCTGGCTGGTGGAACATACCCTGTCCCGGGGTTTCGACCTGGCCGACGAAAAGCTCCACCTCCTGTCGGCCACGGAGCTGTTTGGCGAGAAACGGCTGGCCGTCTCCCGGAAGCCGGGAAAGGCCCCGGAGGGAGAACCGGTCCGGATCGAGGAACTGTCGCCCGACGACGTGGTGGTGCACCGCGACCACGGCCTGGGCATATTCCGCGGCCTGATCAACATGGAGTTTGCCGGCCAGCGCGGTGACTTCATGGAGATCGAGTACCGGGACGGCGACAGGCTCTACGTGCCCGTGGACCGGCTGCACTGGGTCAGCCGTTACCAGGGGCTCGGCGACCAGCAGCCGCGCCTGGACCGGCTGGGCTCCGGCCGCTGGCAGGCCACCAAGAAGAAGGTCACCGACGAGGTGTGGAAGGTGGCCCGGGAGCTGCTGGAGATCTATGCCAGCCGCGAGATCCGGAAGGGACACCGCTTCTCGCCGCCCGGCGAGCTGTACAGCGTCCTGGAGGAATCATTTCCCCACAACGAGACCCCGGGCCAGGCCAAGGCGATCAGCGACGTGCTCGACGACCTGACCAGCGACCGGCCCATGGACCGGCTGATCTGCGGCGACGTGGGGTACGGCAAGACCGAGGTCGCGGTACGGGCCGCCTGCAAGGTGATCGAGGACGGCTTCCAGGTGGCGATCCTGGTGCCGACCACGGTGCTGGCCGAACAGCACGCCACCAGCTTTGCCGAGCGGTTCGCCGGCCTGCCGGTCCGGGTCGCCTGCCTGAACCGGTTCCGCACCCCGGCCGAACAGCGGCGGATAACCGGGGAACTGGCCGCAGGCACCATCGATCTCGTGGTGGGAACCCACCGCCTGCTCTCCGATGATATCCGCTACAACCGGCTCGGCCTGCTCATCGTGGACGAAGAGCACCGTTTCGGGGTCACGCACAAGGAGAAGATCAAGAAGATGCGCGCCAGCGTCGACGTGCTGACCCTGACAGCGACCCCCATCCCGCGGACCCTGCAGATGTCCCTGCTCGGTATCCGCGACCTGTCGGTGATCTCGACCCCGCCCCGGCGACGGCGCTCGGTCAAGACCTTCCTCGCCCGCGCCGACCGGCTGGTGATCCGCGAGGCCGTGACCCGGGAACTGGCGCGCGGCGGCCAGCTCTTCTTTGTCCACAACCGCGTACGCACCATCCACCGCATGGCCGGGATGATCGAGGAGCAGGTGCCCCAGGCCAGGATCGGCGTGGCGCACGGCCAGATGCCCGCCAGGCAGCTGGAGGAGATCATGGTCCGGTTCATCAGGCACGAGATCGATGTCCTGGTCTGCACCACCATCATCGAGTCAGGCCTGGATATCGCCAACGCCAACACCATCATCATCAACCGGGCCGACCACCTTGGTCTTGCCGATATCTACCAGCTGCGCGGCCGGGTGGGCCGTTCCTCGCGCCAGTCCTATGCCTACCTGCTGGTGCCATCCCTGGAGGAACTGACCAGGGACGCCAAGAAGCGGCTGCGGGCCCTCATGGACTGTTCCGAGCTGGGCGGCGGGTTCAGGCTGGCCATGAACGACCTTCAGATCCGCGGCGGCGGCAACCTGCTCGGTGTCTCCCAGTCCGGGCACATCGCGGCCGTGGGTTATGATCTCTACCTGGAACTGGTCCAGTCCACGGTGGCGGAACTGAAACAGCGGGCCGCCATGAACGAAGAGGAAGGGGAGCCGGATATCGACCCGGAGATCAAGCTGCGGGTGAGCGGTTTTCTGCCCGACGATTATATCCCTGATCCCTCCCAGCGCTACCACATGTACCGGCGCATATCGTCGGCCGGCAGCCGGGACAGCGCCCTCCTGGCCGAGCTGCGGGACGAACTCGAGGACCGCTACGGCAGGCTGCCCCGGGAGGCCGAGATCCTGCTCAGGATTATCAGCCTCAAGCCCACCCTCCGGCGGCTGGGCATCAGCAAACTGGAACAGGGGCCGGCAAAGCTGGTCTTTACGTTTATCGACAACGCGCCGGTGGACCCGCAGGCCCTTGTCGCCCTCATCGGCGCCGGCGGCAGGTCCGGCCATGGCCAACCGGTGCGGCTGACCCCCGACCACCGGCTGATCGTGCCCCTGGCCGAGGACGGGGAGCTGTTCGGAGTCATCGCCCGGGTCCTGGCATCGTTGCAGGGAGGACAGTCTTGAACACGCAGCGGAAGGATCCCGGCAACAAGATTGTGCCCTCCTTTTCCTGGGCCGATATCGACACGGTGCTGCTCGATATGGACGGCACCCTGCTGGACAAGCACTTTGACGACTACTTCTGGGAACAATACGTGCCGGAGCACTACAGCCTGCTCCATGACATCCCGGTGGAACAGGCCAGGCAGGAACTGCTGGCCCGCTACCGAAGCGTTGAAAACACCCTGGACTGGACCGATCTCGACTACTGGTCCCGGGAGCTGGGCCTGGACATCCCGGAACTCAAGCTGCGGATCAACCACCTGATCGGGGTCCACCCCTACGTGGTCGAATTCCTGGAGTTCTGCCTGCGCCGCCGCAAGCGTCTCTACCTGGTCACCAACGCCCACCCGCGGACCCTGTGCATCAAGCTGGAGAAGACCTCCATCGGCCCCTGGTTCGACCGCATCGTCTGTGCCGAAGAGGTGGGCCTGGCCAAGGAGGTTCCCGCCTTCTGGCAGCGCCTGGAGAAGATGCTCGGCTATGACCCCGCCCGAACCCTGCTCGCCGATGACACCGAAAAGGTCCTCGATTCGGCCCGCAGCTACGGCATGGGCCTCCTGATCTTTGTCGCCCGGCCCTCGAGCCGGCAGCGGGTCCGCTACTCGGCCCGGTATCCCTCCATCGACTACTTCAAGGAACTCATCCCGAAACAGGGGGACAGGGTCTGAAACAACAGCAGCCCCGGCACCATGTCGGCACCGGGGCTGCTGTTGTCTCTCTCTACCAATCTGCCTGGCCGCGGTCACGGATGCCGCGGCCGGTCCGTCAGGCCGATCTCCTGCGCTGTCGGATGTAATCCTTGGCCAGGGAGGGATGGTCGGTGATGATCTGGCCCAGCTCCGGCCCCATCCGGTCAACAAGGAAATCAATGACCTGGGCGTAGGTCATGTCCTTTTTCAAGGTGCTGCCCACCAGGTCGGCCAGCTTCTCGCGATCCGCGGGGTCATCGAAATAGGAAAACAGCCGGTGTTCCCCGCCACCCTTCTTTTCCTCCATGTTTGCGGCGGCCCTGCCCTTTTTCCCGTCATCCGCGGCAGCCGGCTTTCCGGCCTCTACCTCGGGCGCTTCCATGGTGGCCGGTACAAGACTCTCGACACTCTGCCTGATCTCGACGATCTCGGCCTGCAGCACGGCGACCTGCTCCTGCAGCGGATTCAGGTCCACGGCTTCGGGAATCTCCCTCTCCTCGAGGGCGGCAAGACGCCCCGGCAGGTCACCGAGCAGCCTGTCCGGCGTCAGCTCAGCCAGTTGCGCCGTCAGCCCTGCCAGCTCGGCCTGGACCTGCTTGAGACCCTGCTCCAGACCGGCCACGGTCTCGTTGACCCCCACGACATCAGCGGTGACCTTCTCCATCTCTTCACCGGTGACCGCCGACTCCATGGACTCCTCGACCGCGCTCAGGCGCGAACTCAGTGCCTTGACCCGGCTGCCCAGCTCCTCCCGAACCGTGGCCAGCTCCCTGCGGGCGGAGATGACCGCCGCATCCAGGGCGGACTTCAGTTTGGTGCTGATCTCTTCAATCATGGGCTGCTCAGGCTCTTTTTTTTTTTCCGCCGCCATGGCGACAAGCAATCCCTGCATCTGCTCGGCAAAGGCATGGCGCAACCCCTCGTACATGCGCGAGGCGCTGGAACGGTCGAAGATGGCCACTGCCCCGAGAAAGATCCCGATCAGGACGGCCAGGCAGACGGCAACACCGATGAGCAGGCCAATGGCGAACTGGATGGTCCTGAAGATACCGACGATGATCGTTCCCAGGGCGCTCCAGACATTGCCGCCCGGCTGGGCCGCGGTCAGGTAGACCAGCAGGGAAAAGATAATCAGAACTATCGCCGACTTGATGAGCGGACCACGCAGCACATTGGTTTTCATTAATCCTCCCTCCGTAACAGATGAACCTGCCGACCGGACAGGTCGTGATGAACCGGTGTGGCCGGGATACGATGAAACGTCCGGCTACAACAACCAAGGACCGGAACCGGGACCACGGTCACTCCCGGTCCGGGCGGGGCTGTCGGTCCCGGGCGCATGGGCCCTCACCGACACGGGCGGGCGACCCGGCAGGCCGGACCTGGTCCCGGTACCCGGCCTGGCCGGCCGGGAAAACACAGCCGCCTCATGGGGTGAAGCCGTCACCTGCATCCAGGACGCGCCCCGAACCGCCCCGGATTTTCACAGCATCCCAACACATTATCCGGATCCGCTTTCCTGGACCCTCCAGTCGGCTTCCGGATAAATTGAACGTGTCAATTTGACGGTTTCACTGTATAAGCTGCTTATATATAGGGATAATACCAATGTGTAGTGTATTTCTCCCCGAACGGCAAGTGAAATTTCACATCCCGGGACCATGAAACGTCATTTCCACAACATCATCCTGATCGGCATGGCCGGTGCCGGCAAGTCCACCGTCGGAGCGCTGCTTGCCCGCAGGACCGGATTCACCTTCCTGGACACCGACCTGCTCATCGCGCGTCAGCAGGGCCGGCCCATCCAGGAGGTCCTTGACCTGCTCGGACCGGACGGATTCTCCAGGCTCGAGGATGCGGTGCTGCTGTCTCTCGATCTCAGGCACCATGTCATCGCCACGGGCGGCAGCGGCATCTACTGTCATGCCGGCATGGAACACCTGCGGAGCCAGGGCATCGTGATCCTGCTCGAGGCCGGGCTCGACGCACTCACCGAACGGGTCCGCAACCTGGACAGCCGCGGCCTGGTCAATCCCGGGGGTGGTTCCTTTGCCGAGCTCTACAGGCAGCGGCTGCCACTCTACCGGCGCTATGCCGACCTGACCGTTGCCACCTCCGGCTGCGGACCGGCCGAGGTCTGCCGTACGATTCTCGACGCCGTCCGGCCCCGACTCTGCCGGACACGTGAAGCCGGTGACAGGGAGGGATAAAAAAAGCCGGACCCGCCAGGCGGGTCCGGCCGCAAACACCTGCACCGGGATCTGCAGAATCAGCACACGGCGCTCAATTATCAAACTCCAGCTTGCGGACCACTGAATAGACCACGTCTCCCTTGCCGCCGCTGATATAATACCAGAGCTTGACCTCCAGCTCCACCTCCTCGGTATCGGTATCAAAGTGGATCAGGTACGTCTCCCTCTGGGTCTCCAGCGGAGGCAGGGTGAGGTCGATGATCTCCTTGATCTGCCAGGCGCCGTACCGCATGTCCCGGTCAAGATCGACGCCGATCTCGAACCAGGTCTTGTCGCTCTTGTAGAGTTCTTTTCCCTCTGCATCCTTGGCGGTCACTTCCAGGACCACTTTGCCGGACCAGAGTCAGCCATCCGGCACACGATGCCCGGTTTTGTTCTCGATAAAGGCGGTCACCACCGCGCTGGGAACCCATTTCTTCGGGTCCTTCACCCCCTTGATCTTGCCGGGCAGGTGCTGATAGGGCGTAATCTCGACATTGAAACCCAGCCCTTCCCTGACGGTCTCAAGATCATGACCGCCCGGAAAGAGGTGCCCCTTCTTCATGTGGCAGTCCTGGCAGGACTTGCTCCCGCCCCTGGAGATATAGGCGTTCTGGTAACTGCCCGACAGGGTGTTGCACTGGATAGTCTCGCCGTCCGGGGCATTGTACCGGCCATGGCACTGCATGCAGAAGGCGGACCGGGTCATGTCCACGGTCTCCATGGTCGGATGGGCGTCCCCGGCATCAGCGCCGCCGGGACCGTAGATAACCCCCTGCTTGGCAGGACCGTTCAGGCCGCGGGCCACGGTTGTCGCCTTGATGTTGTGACAGGACAGGCACCCGACGTTGAGCCTGGCCAGCTCTTTCCTTGCCTTTTTCCCCTCGGCCGAGTCTTTTTTGTCAAACGCGGTGACGATCAGGCCGCCGATCTCGGTGGCCAGTTTTTCCGAGGCGAAGTTTACTGCCGGAGCGTGGCAGTCGAGGCACTTGAGGACCTCTGCCTTGTTCAGCTTGGTCTTCCACTCCTTGGCCAGGCCCACGGCGATGAAGTTCCGCATTCCCTTGAGTGATGAAGTGACCGCCTGCGCATGCCAGGACGACTTCCATTCCTGATAGATCTCGGCATGGCACTCGGCACACTTGGAATCATCGAACATGGCCACCAGCTCATCAATTGTCTCGGCTTCCCTGGCTGTAGCACTCTGGCCCCAGGCCAGCGCCGTTACGGCCAGCACCAGGAGCAGCATTCGTGTTGCAGCGTATCGCATCTGTTTCCTCCGGAAAATGGATTCTATTGCCACCTGGAACCCTGTCCCGTTACGGGCGATCCCAGCTCCCCGCTCTATGCCATGGACCACCTCCTTCTCAATCAATAAAATTGATAGCCGACCCGCTTACAGGGCGAAAATCCCGGTGCAGTTCAACAAAAACTACTACAAAGTGGGCCTTCAGGCAACAATAATCGTGCTCAACATGTTGAAAAAGCGAACCTATCAATAATAGTGAATCATGACTCATCGGCAAGGCCCGGAACTTCCGTCAGGAACAGCGGACGGATGAGGGGATGGAGGAAGGATCAGCGATCCAGGAGGCGGCCCCGGTTCCCGGCCCGATCGGTCACAGCCCCGTGGAGGACGAGACTGCGGCCGGTGGCAACGGCCTCGCCATAGGCATGGCTGTCGATCCGGACCCGGCGGCCTGTCGTTCTGCGCAGGCGGGGAAAATGCTGCCGGACAAAACGCTGCAGGCCGTGATCGGCCTCCGTGGCGAGGACGGCGGGCGGAGTGGCGGCAGGAAAGGAGACGGCCCGCCGCGCCTGCGGCTCCGGCGGATGCATGGCGGCCAGCCGCTCCGAGAAGCCGCGCAACAGGCCCAGGAAGTAACTGTTGCGGGCCGTGCGGCCATGGCCGCGGTAACGGTGCCGGTTCGCCTGCCAGAGAAAATGGAGGCGCTCCTCGAGGAACCGGTAGCAGTGTTCCGCCACCGGCACGTTCTCTGTCCGGCCGAGCAGCTCGATGGTCCGGAAACTCTGATCAACCCGGGGATCGTACTGCGTGGCAAAGACCACCCGCACGTAGAAATAGTCACGCAGAATGGCGCCGATGGTCTTGCGGTAGGCGGGAACGATCTTCTGCCGGGTATCGATGACCAGGTGCCGGTAGCCTGCCTCCTCGTCGGCCCGGGCCAGCTCCAGGTTGTGGCGGGCCATCAGCTCCCCTGCCCGCTGCATGGCCAGGGCGGCCTCGTGCTCGTTGTCCGACCCGGCCAGGGCCAGCAGCTTGCGCACCCGCGCCAGCATCCGCCGGCCCGGCGCGGTGCCGGGCGCGCCATCATCCCCTGCCTCGACGACCCCGGCCAGGTCGCCGCCGGCACGCCGGAAGGGCGCACTCACCCCGAGGAGCCCGCAGGCCCGCTGGAAATCAGGGCCGTGGCCGCCTGGCCGGGAGATGGCAAAGAGCTCGCTGCAGACCTGGTGCGCCATCTCGTGTTTGAGCACCTGCAGGGTCACGTGCCAGGGATGCGAGAGGATGAGATGCTCGCTGAGCTGGATACAGCCCTGCCCGGGCAGCCAGCAGCCATACTGCTTCCTGGCACCGGTGATCTCGAACAGCGGCACCCGCAGGTCCACGTCGTACTGAAAACAGATGGCCTCGAACTCAATCTGAAGCTGGCGGCACCAGAGCCGGTGCATGGTCTCCCGCTGAAGGGACTGTTGGTGCATGATTCCTCCCCAAGTGCCTGTTGGTCGGCCGGTATCTCACTCCTCGCAGCCGCACGCTTCCACCTCGGCCCGGCAGTCGGGACAGAGAAAGCGGCCGTTTCGGTCGTCCGGGGACAGGGCCGAAGAACTGACCCGGCGCCTGCAGAGATCGCAGGTATCGTCTTCCCCCCGGTCCGCAGCCGGTTCCACCGCCAACCGGCCGGCAAGCTCCCGGATCGCCCTGATCCGGGCCAGCAGGGGCGGATGACTGTAGTGCAGAAACACGACAAAGGGATGCGGGGTCAGGTTGACGAGGTTTTCGGCAGCGAGCTTTTTGAGGCCGCTGATCAGCTCCTGCGCCCTGCCGGTGGTCTGCACCGCGTACGCGTCAGCCTCGTATTCGTGCGCGCGGGATATCCGGTTGAGGACCACGGAGAAGAGCGAAGAGACAGGTGCATAGAGAAATCCGAAAAA
>DRKI01000219.1 GCA_011051875.1 Desulfobulbus sp.
CGGCGCCCTGCAGGAGCGCATCACCTCCACCACCAAGGGGTCCATCACCGCTGTCCAGTGCGTCTACGTTCCTGCGGACGACCTCACCGACCCGGCACCGGCAACTACCTTCGCCCATCTCGACGGTACGGTTGTTCTCTCCCGGCAGATCGCCGAGCTCGGTATCTATCCCGCGGTCGATCCGCTGGACTCCACGTCCCGTATCCTTGATCCCAACGTTGTCGGCGAGGAGCATTACAAGACGGCGCGCGGTGTCCAGGTTGCCCTGCAGAAGTACAAGGAGCTGCAGGATATCATCGCCATCCTCGGTATGGACGAGCTTTCCGAGGAAGATCAGCTCACCGTATCCCGGGCCCGGAAGATCCAGCGCTTCCTGTCCCAGCCATTCCATGTTGCCGAGGTCTTCACCGGTATGCCCGGCAAGTACTGCAAGGTTGAGGACACGGTTCGGGGCTTCAAGGAGATCCTCGACGGCAAGCACGACGATCTGCCCGAAACCGCATTCTACATGGTCGGCACCATCGAGGAAGCCGTCGAGAAGGCCAGCGCCGAGAAGGCTGAGGCGTAATACGGCATAAACTTGCTGAACAGAGGTATTATCGATGGCACAGATTCATCTTGAAGTCGTAACTCCCTCCGGGCCTGTTATCAGTGACGATGTCGATATCGTCACTGCTCCTGGTGTTGGTGGTGAATTCGGCGTGCTGGCCAACCACGCTCCTTTTCTGAGCACCATCAAGACAGGTACCTTGAGCTTTAAGAAAGACAAGCAGACAAAGTACCTTATGGTCAGCGGCGGTTTCTCCGAAGTGTCCAACAACAAGATCACTTTCCTGGTTGAAAGTGCTGAATACGGCGCGGATATTGATGTCGAACGGGCCATGCGCGCAAAGGAGAGGGCGGAAAAACGGCTTGCCCAGGCTCAGCAGCAGGCCGACCAGATCAACCGTGCCCGCGCAGAGGCTGCTCTGCAGAGGGCATTGGCACGGATCAGGGCCGCCGAGCTTGATCGGCAGTAGGTCCGCCAACCAGCCACAACAGGCCGTCCCGTCCGGGGCGGCCTTTTTTTTGTCACTATCTCTCTTGTCTTGCGTAATCTTCCGGAGTTTTATAATCTGTGGCGTCAATCGGAGCGGCCGATGGGCAGGCATGGAGGCCATGACGCCCTTGAGAAGGTTCCCTGCGCCGTTGACCGGCAGCGCATTCTCTCCCGAAATACCCGGGTTATTCGTTTTCAGCATGAGGAGGATCAATGAAAGCAAAAGAACGTATGGCCATTCCCCGCCAGCAGCCCAAAGAGCTCGCCCCCGAAGAACGGATCACCAATTTCAAGGAGGTGACCTTCGGTTTTGACCAGGAAACCGCGATCCTGGAGGCGAATCGGTGCCTACAGTGCAAGAAGCCGACCTGCATCCAGGGGTGCCCGATCAACAATGATATTCCCGGATTCATTCTTTTGCTCAGGGAGCAAAAGTTCGAGGAGGCCTACTGGAAGGTCCGGGAGACCTCCACCATGCCCTCGGTCTGTTCACGGGTCTGCCCGCACGAGTTCCAGTGTGAGGGACACTGCGTGCGGGCCAAGAAGGGCGATGCCGTCGCCATCGGCATGCTGGAGCGGTATCTCACCGACTGGATGGTTGCCAACGATCGTCCCATGTCCGTGGAGTGCGCCCTGCCCAGGCAGAAGAAGGTGGCCATTGTCGGTTCCGGGCCCGCCGGCATCACGGTCGCCTACCTCCTTGCCCACGAGGGATACAGCTGTACCATCTTCGAAAGCCTGCCGGTTTTCGGTGGAATGCTGTCCGTCGGCATCCCGCACTACCGGCTGCCCCGCGACATCATCGGAGCCGAACTCCATTCCCTGAAGAGCTGCGGCGTCGATATCCGGCTCGGTGTCACCGTTGGCCGTGATGTCACCTTGCCGGAACTGAAGGACCAGGGCTATGAATCCATATTTATCGGTGTCGGTGCCCATGAGAGCAGGAAACTTGGCATCGAGGGCGAAGAAGGGACCGAGGGGGTTCTGCACGGTGTCGACTATCTTCGCCGGGTACTCACCGGCGAGGAGATGGATATCGGCAGTAAGGTGGTGGTCGTCGGCGGCGGTAACGTGGCCATCGATGTCGCCCGGACCGCGCTGCGCACCGGTTCAAAGGATGTCTTCATCCTCTACCGGCGGACCAAGGAGGAGATGCCGGCCTCCCGGGCCGAGATTCATCACCTGGAAGAGGAGGGGGTCCGGGTCGAGATCCTGGCCGCACCGGTACGGATACTCTCCGAGAACGGCCGGATGACCGGGGTGGAATGCATCAGGATGGAACTGGGAGAGCCGGACGAGTCCGGCCGGCGGCGGCCGGTGCCCAAAGAGGGCTCCAACTTTGTCATCAAGGCGGATTCCATCATTCCCGCCATCAGCCAGCGGGTCGATCATACCGCTGACAGGGGTGTCGACCTGAAGCAGACACCCTGGGGGACCTACGAGGTCGACCCCGAGACCCTGCAGACAAGCGTTGAGTGGCTGTTTGCCGGTGGCGATAATGTGCTCGGGCCCCAGACCGTGGCCAAGGCCGTCTACCAGGGCAAGGTGGCGGCCGAGTCCATGCAGCGTTTCATGGAAGGACAGGACATGCACGAAGGCAGGAAGTTCACCGCCCACATGGAAGGATAGTGATCCCGGCGAGGCCGCGGTCCGCCAAAGCCCCTCCCCGGGACCGTTCAGCAGCCCGCCCCCTCGTTCGGGTGGCGCGCTGCTGATCCCCTTGTTTTCTTTCCCCTGTATCGGGCGTTTCAGTACCGCAGGGCCGCTGTCCTGTGATGCTCGACATAGGCCGCGATTCCGGCCGCGATCTGTCTGGCCACGTCGCTGAGATAACTGTCCCGGCGCAGCAGCTTGGCCTCTTCCGGATTGGTAATGAAGGATATCTCCGCCAGTATTGCCGGCATCTCGGCGCCGATGAGCACGTAGAACGGGGCCTGTTTCACACCCAGGTCCCTGACCCTGTAGTTCTCCTGTTTCAGTCCCGATACCAGGTTGTTCTGCACGTAACGGGCCAGGCGGGAGGACTCCTGGATCTTGGAGTTTTTCATCAGGTCGGTGAGGATATCCTGCAGTTCACTGATGTTGTGGGTGGATGTGGCGTTTTCCCTGGCCGCCACCCGCATGGCCTCGGTGTTGGTGGCCAGGTTGAGGAAAAAGGTCTCCATGCCGGCGGCCGATCGCTGCGGATGGGCATTGACGTGGATGGAGACAAAGAGGTCGCCCTTTTTGGTGTTGGCGATGGCTGTCCGTTCCTCGAGCGGCAGGAAGATATCCCTGTCCCTGGTCAGGATCACGTCGTAGCCATATTGTCTGCGCAGGACCGCGGCGGTCTTCCGGGCAACGCGGAGAACGATATCCTTTTCCTTGAGGCCAAAGGCCATGGCACCGGGATCCTTGCCGCCGTGGCCCGGATCAATGATGATCCGGCGCACACCCAGGCCGAGCTGCTGGGCCAGTGAGATACTGTCCAGGCTGGCCGCAACCGGTTCTCCGGCCGCCGGCGCCGCGATCCGTCTCTTTTTCCGGTCCCTGAGGCTGATGACGGGTGCTACGGCTCGGCCCTGTTTCGGCCTGGAAACCTTTTCCTTGACCGCCCCCGGCCGGATATGGATTGGCGGCTGCCGCGTGCCTGCCGTCCTTTCCGCTGCAGGAGCAGGCGGTTTCTTTTTCCGGCCGTGGACATCGATGATGACCCTGAAGGGATCATTGAGGCTGAAGACCTTGTAGTCGGAGATGGACTCGATATCGAGAACCACCCGGACCGTGTCGTCGTTGAACTGGCCCGTGCGTACCTGCCGGAGCAGGCCGTCCTCGATGGGGATGGGCGAGCGGAATCGTGGCGCGATATAGCTCTGGCTGAGATCAATAAAGAGCCTGCGCGGCTGCGAACCGTTCTTTTCCAGCAGCCTGGTGACGTA
Organism: Desulfobulbus sp.; assembly: GCA_011051875.1. Lineage (GTDB taxonomy): Bacteria > Desulfobacterota > Desulfobulbia > Desulfobulbales > Desulfobulbaceae > DRKI01. The sequence goes on from DRKI01000219.1 coordinate 3,958, forward strand.
GTGGACCGGCGCCGAGGCCCGGATGACGATGCGGGTGTAGTCGTCCGATGACCAGTACTTGACCGGCAGGATGTGGACCAGTTCTTCCTGCGCCGCCTTGCCGGTGAACCGGCCGGGAATCGTCACAACACCGGTTTTGCCCAGTTCCCGCAGTCGGCTGGCGGCCTGGGCGTACTTGTCCCCCTTTCGGTGCTTCCTGGTGATTTCGCTGTACAGGGCAGCCGCCCGGGCGGAATCCTTCTTCTCATGCAGGAAGATTTCGGCGGTGGCGAAAAGGGCATCGTCGGCCAGTTCGTTGTCCGGAAACCGGCGGGCCAGCTCGCCGAAGTAACGGATCGCCTCGTCCAGGTCCAGGGGATGGCGGAAGCGGTCGTACATGCGCCTGTACATCCTGGCCATCATGTAGAGGCAGGACGGGGCCTGCTTACCATCCGGCAACGCCAGGTAGATCTTGCGGAAATTGCGGACCCCCTTGAGCCAGTTCCGCCGTTGCCCACCCTCTTGCGGATCCCGTTCAAGGCGGTAGAAGTAGTCGCGCGCTGTCTTGTATTCCCGGTCGGCCCGTGAGGCCAGCGCTTTCTGCAGACCGGGCCCTCCGGCGGCCTGCCCGGCTGCCGCAGCTGCGGGCGGGAGGGCCGTGAGAAGCGCCAGCACACACCCCGCTGCCGCCATCAGCAGTCGCAGCCAGGCAGTGGTCATGATGCACCTGCCGCGACCGGTCATGATCGGGGAACCATCCCGGGACATGGTGTCCCGGACAGATGGAGAGAATAACAGCGGCAGGGGAAAAAGGTGTCGGGACAGGGCAGCAGTACCATTGAATGAATACACTCATACACGGAGGCAGGGGCGCGCCGCCGGCTGAATTACGGTCCGGGTCCTGACGGCGGACCCGTGGCACATATCACGGGGCGGCACCGGACAGCGCAGCGGATATGAGGGCGGCCCCCGGCGTTCCCCGTGATCGTAACCAATCACGGGGTATCCAATCACCCCGAATCAATGCAGAAGTTGTACGCGGTCGCAGGGTGCCACGCCTGCAGATCGGGTGCCCCGGGACCGCTTATCCGTGATCGGTCATCCTTGTCTGGAAGTATACCGTATTCCCCGGGAATGGTAAAATAAATTGTCCGGTGCCTGGTCCGGGTCCGGATAGGGATCCCGGAGTGCCGGTTCCAGCCCCGTTTTCAGTTGCCGCGGTCCAGGATCTCCCTGGCCTCGTAGAGGAGCTGCAGGGCCTGGCGCGGGGTCAGCTCATCCGGATCCACATCCCGCAGCAGTTTCCTGAGCGGCTCGTCCGGCGGACTGAAGAGGGAGAGCTGACAGGGCTGACGGGTTTCCGCACCTTTTCCGCCTTGCTTCTTTCCCTGCCGTTCCCGCGGCTGCAGGCCGCCCTGCTCGATCTCCTTCAAGATCTCGTGCGCCCGCTGCACCACGTGCGGCGGCACCCCGGCCAGGCCGGCCACCTGGATACCGTAACTGCGGTTGGTGGCCCCGGCAACCAGCTTGTGCAGGAAGATGATGGATCCGTCCCATTCCCGCACCGCGATGGAGTAGTTCCGGATCCTGGGATGGCTGGCCGCAAGCTCGGTGAGCTCGTGGTAATGGGTGGCGAACAGGGTCTTGATCCCGCGGCCGTCCTTGTCGGCGAGTTCCTCGGCCACGGCACGGGCGATGGCCAGCCCGTCGTAGGTCGAGGTGCCGCGGCCGATCTCGTCCAGGATCACCAGGCTCCTGGGGGTGGCGTTGTTGAGGATGTTGGCTGTCTCGTTCATCTCCACCATGAAGGTGGACTGGCCCCGCCGCAGGTCGTCCATGGCACCGACCCGGGTGAAGATCCGGTCAACGATGCAGATCTGCGCGCTCTCGGCCGGGACGAAGCTGCCGATATGGGCCATGAGCACGATCAGGGCCGTCTGCCGGAGCACGGTGGACTTGCCGGCCATGTTGGGGCCGGTGATGATGAGCAGCTCGTGGTCCCGCTGGTCCAGGCGCACGTCGTTGGGTACGAACCGGCCCGGCTCCAGCGACCGTTCGATGACCGGGTGTCTTCCCTCGGTGATGGCGATCTCGTCATCACCGGTGATCTCCGGCCGGACGTAGTGGTAGCGGGCCGCCACCTCGGCCAGGCAGGCGAGCACGTCGATGCGGGCGATCCGTTCCGCCGTGTCCAGCAGCCGCCGGCTCTGGCCCGCGATCCGTTCCCGGATGTTGGTGAAGAGCTCGTACTCCAGTTCCAGCCTGCGTTCACTGGCCGTGGCGATCCGGTTCTCCAGGTCCTTGAGTTCGGGCGTGATGAACCGCTCGGCATTGACCAGGGTCTGCTTGCGGATGTAGTGCTCCGGGACCAGCTCCGCCTGGGCGCGGCTCACCTCAAGGAAGTAGCCGAAGACCTTGTTGTAGCCCACCTTGAGCTTGGCGATCCCGGTTCGCTCCCGTTCCTTTTCCTCCAGTTCCAGGATCAGCTGTTTCCCGTCCCGGAGCAGGACGAGCAGCTCGTCCAGCTCGTCATTGAAGCCCTCGCGGATCAGGTTGCCCTCCCGCAGGGTGACCGGGGCGTCGTCCCGGATGGCCGCCGCGATGAGTCCGTGCAGGTCGGCCAGCTCGTCCAGGTCCCCGGCAATGGTATGGAGCAGGCCGGGCGGCGTGCCGAGCAGCAGGGATTTGATCTCCGGCAGCCTGGCCAGAGAGACCTTGAGACTGGTCATGTCGCGGGCATTGCCGTGGCCCAGGACCAGGCGGCTGCAGAGACGCTCCATGTCATAGATGGCGTCGAGCAGCTCCCGCAGCTCCCGGCGCAGACCCGGATCGGCGAGCAGGGTCTCGACGCTGCCCAGCCGGGCCTGGATCCTGTCCCGGTCCTGGAGCGGAAAGAGGAGCCAGCGGCGCAGGAGCCGCGCGCCCATGGGGGTGCAGGTCCGGTCCAGGACCGAGAGCAGCGAGCCCTCGCGCTGGCCGCCGATGATGGTCTCCACCAGTTCCAGGTTGCGGCGGGACGACTCGTCGATGATCATCGCGTCCCGGCTGGCCAGCGGCGCAAGACGGCGGATGTAGCTGAGATCGGTCTTCTGGGTCTCCCGGATATATTCCAGCAGGGCGCCGGCGGCACGGATGGCCGTGTGCATGGTGTCACAGCCGAATCCGGCCAGGGTGGTGGTCTGGAAATGCTCGGTAAGGGTGGCGTAGGCCGTGTCCCGGGCAAAGGAGGCCTCGGGCCGCGGGGTGATGCAGAGATTGCCGAGCAGGGTGGCAAGGGTATCGGTGAGCGGTGCCAGCTCCTGGCAGGCCGGTTCGGGCAGCAGCAGCTCGGCCGGCCGCATGCGGGTGATCTCGTCGATGAGCGGGTCAAGTTCATCCGGGGCCAGTTCAAGCTCGCTGAGCTGGAAGTTGCCGGTGGAGACGTCGAGGAAACCGAGCCCGGCCCGGCGCTGTCCCCGCCGTTTCGGCGCTGACAGGACAACGCTGCAGACAAAACAGTCGCTTTTTTCGTCCAGGATCTGCTCGTCGGTGGTGACACCGGGGGTGACGACCCGCACGACCTCGCGCCGGACAATGCCCTTGGCCTGCTTCGGGTCTTCGACCTGCTCGCAGATGGCCACCCGGTAGCCGGCCTTGATCATCCTGCCGAGATAGCCGGACACGGCATGGTAGGGCACCCCGCACATGGGGACCCGGTTGGCATCATCCTTGTTGCTGCGCGAGGTGAGCGTGATGCCGAGCACCCGGGAGGCGGTCTCGGCATCGTCGAAGAACATCTCGTAGAAGTCGCCCATCCGGTAGAAGAGGATGGTATCCTTGTACTGCTCCTTGATCTCCAGGTACTGGCGGAGCATGGGCGTCATCTTGACCGGCTTGCTCATGGTGCTGCAGGGTTCAGTTGCTGGAAATCGGGCAGGAGCTGGTCAAAGGTCTGCTCGATGTGCTGGGGAATGGTCCGGATATCGGCGCACACGGTGATGAAGTTGTGGTCATCCTGCCAGCGGGGCACCACGTGGAAGTGGAGATGGTCCGCGACCCCGGCCCCGGCCACCCGGCCCAGGTTGAGACCGATGTTGATGCCGTCGCAGCGCAGGCGGCGCCGGAGGATGGCGCAGCAGTGCCTGAGCATGGCCATGAGGGCCCGGTCTTCCTCCGGCCCGAGGCCGGTGATGTCGGCCACGTGGCGGCGCGGCGCCACCAGGAGGTGGCCGTTGGCATAGGGAAAGCGGTTGAGCAGGACCACGGTGTTCCGGTCACGGTGGAGGAGCAGGTGCTCCCGGTCGTGATCCGCCCGGCCGGGCGGCTCGAATAGGCAGCCGTCGGGACGCCCGGTCGTGCCCAGGACATGTTCCATCCGCCAGGGGGTCCACAGGGTCTTCATGGCAGTGGCGGCAGCTCGTGGATCCGGGCCTGCAGGGTCCTGCCGGCCTCGAGGATGGCATAGGTGCCCGGCGCGCCGAAGCGGGAGGTGGCGCGGAAGGAGCCGGGGTTGAGGACAAGGGTTTGGCCGACCCGGTGGCAGACGGCCCGGTGGGTGTGGCCGTAGATCATGGCGTCGGTCTCCGGAAAGATGTCCCACAGGGCGGACTCGATGTCCAGGCCGAGATGGGCACCGTGGGTGAGGCCGATGAGAAAGCGGCCGATCCGGAAGGTGGTCTCGGTGGGCAAGGCCCGGAAGGCCGTCTCGCGGCACATGTTGCCGTGCACGGCATGGATCGTCCGGTCGCCGAAGACCTCGAGAATGGCGGGATCGGTGAGGTCGCCGGCATGGATGATGATGTCGCAGTCCCCGAAGCAGCGCTCGACCTGGGTCCTGAAGGCGGCGTCGGCGCGGGTCAGGTGGGTGTCGGAGAGGACACCGGCTCTCTGGATCATTGTCTGTGATGCGTTGTGTCGGGAAACAGAAGCCGGAAATCAGAAGAAGATCGCCGGGTCGGTGTCCGCCTGCGGCGGGAACGGTTGGCGTCCAAGGTGCGGCCTTCTGTGTCCACGGGTTGTCGATACCGGGCCCGGAAAACCTGTCCGCCCATGCTCGCGGTCTCCGCCGGACGGCCCGAACCTGTACTGTAAAGGAGTTTATCCGGGAAAACAAGAGGCTGGCGGCCGGGATGAAATAATTTGTCCAGGGTTGAGGAAGCGGTTGCAAAAAAACAGAGCCTACCGTAACATACTTCCTTTACCGAAACAACAAAGGTCAACCGGTGGTGCCGCGGTCCGGGTGCGTTCCCGGCCGCGGCAGGAACAGCACAGCAGGGACTATTTCCATGTATTCAGCATCAGATCTCCGCAAGGGACTCAAGGTACAGATCGACGGTGAACCCTATATCATCACCGAATTTGAATTTTCCAAGCCGGGCAAGGGACAGGCGCTCTACCGCACCAAGATGCGCAACATGATCACCGGCAACCAGTTCACCCAGACCTACCGCTCCAACGACAAGTTCGAAAAACCGGATCTCGAGGAACGGACCATGCAGTTCCTCTACTCCCAGGACAACGAGTACCATTTCATGGATACCACCTCCTATGAGCAGATCTTTCTCACCAGGGAGCAGCTTGGCGACAATGTCAATTTCCTGGTGGACAACATGGAGGTCCAGGTCCTCTTCTTTGATAATCGTCCCATCGATATCAGCCTGCCCATCTTCGTCAACCTGGAGGTGACCAGGGCCGATCCCTGGGTCAAGGGAGACACCTCGGGCACGGACACCAAGCCGGTCACCGTGGAGACCGGCTACCAGCTGCAGGTCCCTCCCTTCATCAACAAGGGCGAGAAGATCCAGATCGATACCCGGACGGGCGAATACATCACCAGGGTCAAGGAGTAAACCTTCTTCGTGGCCCTGTCCCACCGCCTGCAGCAGCGTTCCTGTCTCCTGCAGGCAGTCCGTTCCTTTTTTCTTGCCCGGGAATACCTGGAAGTCGATACACCGGTCCTGCTTCCCGAACTCATTCCTGAATCCCAGATCGTCCCCTTTTGCTGCGAGGAGCGGTTTCTGCAGACCTCGCCGGAGCTCTGTATGAAGCTGCTGCTGGCCGGGGGGTATGCCCGGCTTTTCCAGATCTGCCACTGCTTCAGGAAAGAGGAGCTGGGCCGGTATCATCGGCCCGAATTCACCATGCTGGAATGGTACCACGTCGGCTGGGGGTACCTGGAGCTGATGGAGGAGGTGGAGGAGCTGTTCCTGTTCCTGGCCCGGGAGCCGGACCGCTTCCCGGCCCTGGACCGGAATATGCGCCTGTCCCGCGGCGGCCATTCTATTGATCTCACCCCGCCCTGGGAGAGGATGACCGTCGAGGCCGCCTTCCGTCGCTTCGCCGGGACCTCCGCCCGGGCCGCCATTGCCGACAACCGGTTTGACGAGATTCTGGTCAACCGGGTGGAACCCCGCCTGGGCCGGCACCGGCCGGTCTTCCTGTACGACTATCCCGTTGAACTCGGCTCCCTGGCCAGGCGCAAGGAACACGATGCGGCTTGTGCCGAGCGTTTTGAACTCTACATCGGCGGTATCGAGTTGGCCAACGGCTTTTCCGAGCTGGTCGATCCCGGGGAGCAGCGGATCCGTTTCGCCGCCGAACTCGAGGTGATGGAGGCGGCCGGCCGGCCGGCGGCAATGCCGGAACGGTTTCTCCGTGCCCTGGCCGCCATGCCCGACACGGCTGGCATTGCCCTGGGCTTCGACCGCCTGCTCATGCTCCTGGCCGGGGCGGACAGGATCGTGGACGTGCTGCCGGTTGTCTTTGAAGAATTGTTTGTCGGACAGCAGGGGCAGGAAATCCGGTAAGCGGGCACCGGGCACCCCGTCTGCACGCGCTTGAACCTCCCGGCATGCGGGGCGCACCCTTGTGCAGTTCGATCACGCACAGCTGTGGCACCCTGCGGACGCTTGCAAATCCTGTATTGATTCCGGGTAATTGGATATTCCGTGCGCGGTTGCAATAGTTGACGGGGGGTGTTGCGGTGATCTATGTCCGGATTGGTTGTAAAAGCAGGTTTGTAATTTATTCCCAGATATTATACCATGCTGTTAACGGGTGAAATGGTAGGGATGGACACGCTCACCCGGGACGCTGATCCATTCCATCTCCGGCAGCAGGAGCGCTGTCAGGCGTCCACCATAAACGGCCCCGGTATCGATGCCTATCTTGTTGGGCCGGATGAACGGCTGCCGGAAGACCGTGTGACCGAAAACAACCAGCTTGCCGAAGTCATGGTCCGAGTGGATGAACCTGTCCCGGGCCCAGAGGCACCACGCTTCGGGCTGTGTGGAGAGGTGCCGGCCCGGCTGCAGGCCGGCATGGACATAGATGGCATGCCGATCCTGCCAGTGCAGGGGCAGGCTGGAGAGGAACGCCAGGTGGGAAGAGGGCAGGGCTGCGCGGATTTCCTCGCGCGGCAGCCCGGCATCGATGCCGTAGCTTGCCAGGGTCTGTTTCCCCCCGACCTCGAGATAGATGGAAGGTTCCTCTCCTGCCAGGAAACGCTGCAGCATGAGTTCGTGGTTGCCCTTCAGGAAGATGACGTGCCGCTGTTCCTGCTGCAGGGCAAGCAGAAGGTCGATCACTCTCCTGGTCTCGGGGCCCCGGTCGATATAGTCTCCCAGGAAGACCATGGTCTCCGCCCTGTCGACGACCAGGTCCAGCAGGGA
>DRKI01000220.1 GCA_011051875.1 Desulfobulbus sp.
TCGGACGGGCCCAGAAGATGCCTGCGGAAAACGTGCTGCGCCGCACCCGGGAAGGCGGGAGGGCACCGGCAACAGGGAAACGGCTGATTCCGTCCCCTGCGCCCTGGTGAACCAGAAGCCTATACACCATTTACTACTGCAGGACAAGGAGTATTCCCGATCGGGAATCAGGCCTCCTCACAGGGCGGGCTCCAGGCCGGCCGGCCTAAACGAAGCCAGGCCACTGGTACCGGTGCACAATCCGGAGATAATGCCAGGTACCCTGTGACCGCTCACCCCCACCGCTTGCCGCCGGAAGTGACAGGAGAGGTGGGCAGGATGAAATAGAAGTTGTTTCCCTCATCCGTCGATTCACACCCCACCTTGCCGCCATGGACATCGATGACCCTGCGGATGAAGTCCAGGCCATGGCCGGAACCTTTCTGGCCGTCGCTGTTGAGGCCCCGCTCCCCTTCCTGGAAAATCCGCTTTTTCTCCTCATCGGTCAGGGGCGGCCCGGTGGTGAAGACATTGAACTTGATACCGGTCTGGCCGGGCACCGGAAAATCCTTCACCTCTTCGGAGCCGTAGGCAAGGGCCTTGCGCGGTCGGCCCTGATGATCGATGACCTCCCGGGTATACTTGACGGCGTTGGAAAACAGGTTGGCATAGACCTGGGACAAAAGGCCCACGTCAACCATGAGCGGGAATTCCTGCTCATACATGTTGGTCGGTTTTTCCACCGTGATCCCCTGGGCCTTCAGCCGGTCGGCATAGAGTTCGAGCTGGGGAATGATGATATCCCGCTCCACGTAGGTCTTCTGCGGCTGCACCACCAGGTGCCCCAGGGTGAAGTGTTCCTGGCGGAAGAGACTCTCGAGAAAAAGCGAAATCTGGGCATGGTGCTTGAGCAGGTCCTGGTGACAGGCCTCGATTTCCTGCCGCTCCCTGTCGAACTCGTCGATAATGGCCAGCCACTCTTCCGGCTTGCCGTCCGCCGCCGCCAGGTTCCTCGCCTTTTCCTCGATGGCGCGAATGGCCTCGATCTTCTTCTCGAGCTGCCGGAACAGGTACTTGAGGTACATGTTGGGGATAATGACATTGTGGCCGATATCCCTGCCCAGGGCGTTCAGGAAACGCAGGTGTTCCAGGTGCCGGGCCGCGATCAGCCGGTTGTTCAGCTTGGGGCCGATCCAGCGGCAGAGGATATCCAGAAACGTCCGGTCCTCCTCCGACAGCCGGTGAAGGGGGGAGACGGCAAAGGCTCCGAGAACGGAATGATGGACAAAGTAGGGATCAGGCGTGAACAGGTCGCGATGGGGATCACCGCCCTTCCCGCGGACAAAGACCCGGGGCGGGTCCTGGCGGCCGTCCGGATCAGGACTGCCGGGCGTCAGGGGAAAGACCAGGGTGCCGTTCTCCTCGTAAGGGGTCTCGGAGACCCGGATCCACTCCTCGGCCGCCTCGGGCGGCTCCCGGAGCCCGAGCCGGCTGTCGCAGACACACTTGAAGTTCCCGCTGCCGGAACCGTACAGGTACATCCGCGCCTCCAGCCCGGCCAGCAGCGGCGGCACAGACACGCAGAGGCGAAAAAAAGGGTTGAGACTGTGCTGATTGTGCACCAGGTCGGCAAATGCCTTCAGCAGGCTCTCGTGATGGCAGCTGAGGCGGCGGCGGGAAAAGGCCTCCATTTTCCGGCGCAGCTCGGCGGATACCGGCTGCAGATCAGTGGCCACGAAAAATTGCTGACTGGACATTGCACCCCCGGAAAAGATGGAGATTGGCACAGGCACCCCGTCTCCGCGCAGAGGCGCCGGCCCGCACAGAGGGCCTGTAGCGAACCGGCACCCCTGGACAGCCCCGGGGCACCTGGGTCAACGTACAGTTTTGAGGATGTGAAAACAACGGGTCATCAATCCCGTGATCCGTCACGAAAAGATGCTCGCGATCTGTCCGCACATGATATGGACCGGGGACCCGGCAGATCCACGGACCGCGTCCCCTCCGGATCCGTGCCCACCACCCACGACCGGAGGAGGAGGGAAATTTTCCACGGCTGCCCGGACCGAAAGGGCGGCACCGGATCGGGGCGGCATCCGTTCCGGACCGGTGCCCCTTACCAGGATTTCCGGCTCACCTAAAAATCACCCAGAAACCCTCTTCTGTCAAGGAGTGAGAACAGGGAATCATCCAGGATACTGTTCCTGCGGCCAAAATTTACGGTCTGCACAGAAAGTAACCATTTTTTGCTTCTTTTTGTTGACTCCCTCTCTTCAGGGAATTAGTTTTATTAATAGCTAATATAAATTTTTATTTCAAAAAAACTTGGCCCCAGGAAGACCGGTCCTCCACGGGGCTGCGGGAAAATGGCTGTTCCTGCGCCCGTTGGCCGCATCACCCCCTGCAGCAGAGAAACGCTGAAGCCGGCACCCGGTGCCCCTGCCGGTGCGGTCCACGCCGGCCTGCAGGATAGAGGCACAGAGAGGACAAGAGCTTTTCTTGTCCATCCCGGGGCAAAATGAAAATCGCTCAATTCAGGCTGCAACCGATCAGCCACAACTCTTCAGGAGAATAAAATGAAAAAAATCGTATTGACTGCCGCTGCCCTGGCCTTTGTCGCGGTTCCCCTTGCTGCCGTGGCCGCTGATGGCATCTACCTCAAGGCAAACATCGGCGTCGGCATGGCCATGGATACCGACATCGACAACATTCCCAATGCCGCGGGAAGCGCCAAGATGACCTTTGATACCGGTTTTGTGGGGACCGCCGCGGTCGGTTACGACTTTGCCAACCCCTTCCGCGTTGAAGGCGAATACCTGTGGCAGAAAAACGACCTGGACCGGCTGTCCTACAACAACGCCTACGGCAATTTCAACCAGGGCGATCTGAAGACCCAGGCCCTGATGATCAACGGATATTATGATATCGACACCGGCTCGGCATGGACCCCCTTCATCGGCGCCGGCATCGGCTGGGCCAAGCTGGATCTCAGCGCGGCACCCCAGCTCGACATTTCCGACAATGACGATGTCTTTGCCTACCAGTTCATGGGCGGTGTGGCCTATGCCATCAGCGACCAGTGGAGCGTGGACGTACAGTATCGCTTCTTTGGCACCGACGACGCCTCCATCAATGGCGCTGATTTCGACCTCAACAGTAACGACCTGATGGTCGGTGTCCGCTACACCTTCTGAAAACCCGGCCATCTTTCCCTGGTTTCAGCCATGGAAAAAAACGCACACCGAAAGCATCGGAGCATGAGCGCTCCGGTGCTTTCTTTTTTTGTTCTGCCTGAGAAACGGGCGGCCGTCGGTCTCCGGCCGGCCTGGCCATGTCTCATCAGGGGCCTGATATGATTTTTCGCCTGCACGGGATGTGAGGCGGGATATTCCATCAACCTTTTGCACAAGGAGGACGAGACAGTGAGAAAAGTGTACGTTACGGCACTCGCCGGCTGCCTGGCCCTGGGGATTGCTGCCCCGGCCCTGGCCGGCACCCGGCAGGACGACCTGGTCATGCAGCTCAAGCAGCTGGTGGAGCGCCAGCAGGAACAGCTCGACAGGCAGGCGCGGGAGATCGCGGCCCTGCGTGAGCAGTTCGCCCGGATCGCGGAAAACGGCGCTGCCCGGCAGGAAGAACAAAAAGCGAAAAAGAAACCGGAAGAGGGGTTGACAACGACCTGGAAGAACGGTCTCCGCTTCACCAGCGACGACAAAAAATTCAACATCAAGCTGGGCGGCCGGGTCCACCTGGACTGGGCCAACATCGATGCGGACAGCCCCATGCAGGACACCCTGGCCGAGGCCGAGGGCAATCCACTGGAAGGAAACGGTTTCGAATTCAGGCGGGCGCGTCTCTATGTTGCCGGCGACATCTACAGTAACGTCACCTTCAAGGTCCAATACGATTTTGCCGGTGGCGACGCCGATTTCAGGGACGTCTACGTGGGTCTGAAAAAGCTGCCCGCCGTGGGCACCATCCTCTTTGGCCAGCAGAAGGAACCATTTTCCCTGGAATACCTGACATCCAGCAACTACACCACCTTCATGGAACGTTCCCTGCCCGTCGCCTTCGGACCCGGACGGAACACCGGCATCAAGATGTTCAACACCGCGCTTGACAGGCGGCTCACCTGGGCCATCGGCTGGTTCGACGATGCCGACGACTTCGGCGACTCGTTCAACGACGTGTCCTCGTCCAATGTCACCATGCGGCTCACGGGCCTGCCCTGGTATGCGGACAACGGCGCCGGCCTGCTCCACCTGGGCCTGAGCTACAGCCACCAGTTCCGCGACGAGGACAGCGATATCACCGTCAGGTACAGGGAACGGCCCGAGGCCCACATCAGCGACGCCCGGATGGTGAACACCGGCAAGATCCATGCCGACGGAGTGGACCTGGCCGCCTTTGAACTGGCCGCTGTCTACGGCCCACTCTCCCTGCAGGGCGAATACCTGATCTCCTCCGTGGACTCCACCGAGGCCGATGATCCGGACTTCTCCGGCTACTACGTTTACGGATCCTGGTTCATCACCGGTGAGCACCGTCCCTACAAGACCGGCAGCGGCGCCTTCGGCCGGGTGAAGCCGATCAAGGACTTTGCCATCGGCAGTGACGGCTGGGGCGCATGGGAAATCGCCCTGCGCTACTCGGACCTGGATCTGGGCGACGCCGCCATTCAGGGCGGCAGGCTGAAGGACTTCACCGCCGGGCTGAACTGGTACCTGAACCCCAACCTGCGCTGGATGCTCAA
>DRKI01000221.1 GCA_011051875.1 Desulfobulbus sp.
GACCAGGTTCAGGTCCTTTCGCCGGGCAAGAAGTCCCTTGATGTGGCCGAGCAGGAAGTCGATGTTCAGGCTCCGCTCGTGGGCCTCGTCGATGATCAGGGTGTCATAGGCGAGCAGGAGCCGGTCGCCCCGGGACTCGGCAAGCAGGATGCCGTCGGTCATGAACTTGATCCGGGTCGTGTCCGTGGTCTGGTCACTGAACCGGATCCTGTAACTCACAGCCGCGGGTTCGCGCAGCTCCTCGGCCACCCGTTCGGCCATGGCCACTGCCGCGATGCGGCGGGGCTGGGTGCAGCCGATCAGGCCGTGCCGGCCGCGGCCGGCCTCCAGGCACATCTTGGGCAGTTGGGTGGTCTTGCCGGAGCCGGTGTCGCCGGCCACGACCAGGACGCGGGAAGTGCGGAGCGCCTCGACGATCTGCGCCCGGCAGGCGGAGATGGGCAGTTCCGGTGGATAGGTTAACAGCATGACTTTGTTTTTATTTCTTCGACACGAGCCCCGGGGCCGGGTATAATAAAAAGGTTCGGCGCCCGTACAGCCCTGGTCCGTGACTGCGCCTGATGTTGCGCCATGAAAAAACGTGGAGTTACGCACCCTGTGCGGCACACGAGCCATCTATACACAAGTTGCCGGTGAAACACATCTGAAAATCAACCCCGCCGGGTTGAAATACGACAAGGGGGACGCATGAAGAAGATCCGCAAGGCGGTCATCCCGGTGGCAGGACTCGGCACCAGGTTCCTGCCCGCGACCAAGGCCATTCCCAAGGAGATGCTGACCATCGTCGACCGGCCCACCATCCAGTACATCGTGGAAGAGGTGGTCGCGTCAGGCATCGAGGAGGTGATCCTGATCACCAGCGCCGGGAAATCGGCCATCGAGAACCACTTTGACTACGACTTCCAGCTCGACACCGTGCTCAAGGAGAAGAACAAGACCCGGCTGCGCGAGGAACTGAGCAATATCTCCAACCTGATCGACGTGGTCTCGGTACGGCAGAAGGAGCCCCTGGGCCTTGGGCATGCCATCTGGATGGCCCGCAACGTTGTCGGCAACGAACCCTTCCTCGTGCTCCTGGGCGATGACCTGGTGCGGAGCAGGGTCCCCTGCTGCAAGCAGATGATCGACCTGTACGGGCAGGTGGGCGAAGCCATTGTCGCCATCCAGCGGGTGCCCCGGGACCAGACCTTCCAGTACGGCATCGTCGAGGGCGAGGAGACCGATATCGAACGGACCTACCGGGTGAAACGGATGGTGGAAAAACCGGCGCCCGGCACCTGTGACTCGGACATGGCCATCATCGGCCGCTACCTGCTCATGCCCGAGGTCTTCGATCTTCTGGGCAGGACCACCCCCGGCTATGGCGGCGAGATCCAGCTCACCGACGCCCTGCTCGCCCTGTCCAAGAAACGGGGGATGTATGCTTACGAGTTCGAGGGCAGGCGCTATGATGCCGGCGACAAGCTGGGCTACCTGAAGGCCATTGTCGATTTTGCCCTGGAACATCCCAGCCTGGGACACCCCTTCAGGGAACATCTCGAGACGGTTTGCAACGGCTGCGCCCCTGCCGGCAAGTGACCTGCTGCCGGCGCAGGAGGCGGGCGCGTTACCCATGCGGTGGATGCCATGAAACGCTACGAGGTCGCCGTTGCCGCGCCGATTCACCGGACCCTGACCTATGGCGGTCCGGAAGGCGGCGACCGCGAGCCGGAGCCCGGCATCCGGGTCCTGGTGCCGCTGGGCAGGCGGCTGGTCACCGGCTACCTGCTGGGCCCGGCCCGGGAGACAGAGGCCGACACATCCTCCTTTGTCATAAAAAACATTGTCGAGCTCCTGGACCCGGAACCGCTCTTTCCCGCCAGCCTGATTCCATTTTTCCGCTGGATTGCCGACTACTACCTTCATCCGCCCGGCGAGGTGATCCGGACCGCGCTGCCGGCCGGTCTCACCGCCTGCAGCGGCCGCAGGGTGGTGCTCACCGACCGCGGCCGGCATGCGCTGCCGGCCATGATCAGGGAGGAACCCGCTCTCTGCGCCGGCTGGGGTGACAAGCTGCTGGACCGGGGCGCGCTGACACCTGCGGCCGTGCTCGCCCTGTGGCGCAGTCCGGCCCGGCAGCGGCTGCTGCGAAAGTGGGAGGCGCAGGGGCTGGTCCGCATCGAGGAGGTGGTTATCGGCGACCAGGTCCGGCCAAGGAACGTGGAAGTGGTGGAGCCCGGCCCGGCGCTTGCCGAAGCCCTGGCGGATTGCGGTCCGGACCCGGACCGGATCCTCCGGCGGATCGAAGAACATGCTCCGTCCCCGGAGTTCAGGAAATCCGAGCTCCGGGCCCTGCGTCTTTTCCTGGAGCTCTGGTCGGCCCGGGGCGGCCGTGCCGTGCCGGGACCGGAACTGCGCCGCTGCTACCGCAACATCACGGCGCCGCTCAAGGCGCTTTGCCGGCGCCGGCTTCTCACCCTGCGCAGCAGCCGGGTCTACCGCGATCCCTTTGGCTGCAGTCCCCCCTTTTTCCCGGCCCCGGAGACCCTGACCGGGGAACAGCAGCAGGTCCTGGCCGAGCTGCTGCCGGTCGTCAGGGAGCAGCGGTTTGCCGCCTTTCTCCTCTTCGGCACCACCGGCAGCGGCAAGACCGAGGTCTACCTGCGGGCCTGCGAGGCGGCACTGGCCCGCGGCAGGAGCGTGCTGGTCCTGGTGCCGGAGATCGCCCTGGCCTCGCAGCTCGAGGCCCACTTTTATTCACGCTTCGGCGACCGGCTGGCTGTCCTCCACAGCGGGTTGTCGGCCGGGGAGCGGCTGGACCAGTGGCAGCGGATCATGGCCGGCCGGGCCGGGATCGTGATCGGGGCCCGGTCCGCGGTCTTTGCGCCCCTTGCCGATCCGGGGCTGATTATCGTTGACGAGGAGCATGAGCCGGCCTACAAGCAGGACGACGGCCTGCGCTACTCGGGCCGTGACCTGGCGGTCCTGCGGGGTCAGATGGCCGGCTGCCCGGTACTCCTGGGCTCGGCCACGCCATCGGTGACCAGCTTCCACAACGCCCGGACCGGCAAGTACCGGCTGCTGACCATGACGCGCCGGGTCCAGGGCCGCACCCTGCCCGTGGTGGAGATCGTGGACCTGGCCCGGCAGAAGCGTTCCCGGCCCGACCTGTTCTTCTCCGACCGGTTGATCGCGGCCCTGCGCGAGACCATGGAACAGCGTGAGCAGAGCCTGCTCTTTGTCAATCGCCGCGGTTTCTCCTCCTTCATGTTGTGCCGGGACTGCGGCCACATCGTCCAGTGCAGCCACTGCCAGGTCTCGCTGACCATGCACCGGCAGCTGAACCGGCTGGTCTGCCACTACTGCGGCTTCAGCCTGCCGCCCAATCTCCTCTGTCCCGGCTGCGGCTCGGACAGGGTGGTTGGCCTGGGCCTGGGATCGGAGCGGATCGAGGAGGAGGTGCGGCAACTGCTGCCCCATGCCCGGGTAGCCCGCCTGGACAGTGATACCGCCACCAGCAGGAAGAAATACCTCGCCATTCTCAAGGCAGTGCGCAACCGGGAGGTAGATGTCCTGGTCGGCACCCAGATGATCGCCAAGGGACTCCACTTTCCGCATATCACCCTGGTCGGTGTGGTCTGGGCCGATTCCGGGCTGGGCATGCCTGATTTCAAGGCCTCGGAACGGACCTTTTCCCTCCTCTCCCAGGTCACCGGCCGGGCCGGCCGGGGAGAACGGCCGGGCAGGGTGATCATCCAGACCCACCAGCCGGAGCACTATGCCATCCGCCACGCCCGGGACCATGACTACCAGCAGCTCTATGACCGCGAGATCGGGCTGCGCCGCGAGCTGGGTTACCCGCCCTTTGCCCGGTTGGTCAATATCCGCTTCAGCGCCCGCGACGAGGAACAGGTCCGGCGCTGTGCCGGCCGGGTGGCCGAATTCCTGCAGGGAGCTGCCGCCGGCATGCCGGTGGTCCTCCTCGGCCCGGCCCCGGCGCCCCTGGCCCGGCTGCGGGATCGCTCCCGCTGGCAGCTCCTGCTCAAGAGCCGGGACGCCGGCTGCCTCCACCTCTTGTGCAGCCGGCTGCTGGCGAGACAGAGAAAACTCTGCCCGGCCGGGGTGCGCATGGCCGTGGACGTGGACCCGGAAAACATGATGTAGCGCCGGCCCTCCGGGGCAGCCCCGCCAATCCCTCCCTGGTCCCGGCAGTGGATAATGACCATCTCTGCGTGATCAGCCTGCAATTTACCTTTTGACAGATCCTCCTCCTGTGCCATACTGAAAGTAGGGGAACTCACTCTTCAGGGAATCCATGGGAGGAATGCCGTGCTCCCGCTGTCACTCGTGCCACCTTGTTCTTCCATCCTTCGGCCGCTCACCGCAAGGGTCCGCCTCCCTGGATCGCATCAAGGTGAATGTCCCCCGGCGTTCCGCAGGCCTCAAGACCATGCCGGCATGTCCCGGCCGGGGGCCGGATCTCCTGCCATCCCGGTCCGCGCTGCAGAAACGACTGCTCTCAGTCGGGGAGGCAGGCAATGAGAAAGGAAAACCACGACGTCACCATACTCCTGGCCGAGGATGATCCCTTTGTCCTCAGGTACATGGCAGGATATCTCGGCAAGCAGGGGTACAGGACCATCACCACGGACAACGGCAGCCACGCCCTGGAGCTGTTTGTCGAACATGATCCGGACATCCTGCTCACGGACCTCGACATGCCGGGCCTGGACGGGCTGCAGCTTCTCGAGGCGGTTCGGGCCCGGGCGTCGGACAAGCCGATTATTCTTGTCTCCGGGGTCGGCACCATGGAAGACGTGATCGAGGCGATCCGGCTCGGAGCCTGGGACTACGTGACCAAGCCGATCCATGACCCGACCCTGCTCCTGCATGCGGTGGAACGTGCCCTGGAACGGAGCTATCTCCTGGACAAGGTGAGCCGTTACCAGGAGGAGCTCGAGCAGACCGTGGCCCGGCGCACGGCGGAACTCAGCCGGCGGACCAGCCAGGTAGAACAGGAGATCCGGGAGCGCCGCGCCGCCGAGGCGGCCATTCTCCACGCCAAGAAGGAATGGGAACATACGGCCGACTCCATGGACTACTTTGTCGCCCTCATCGACCGGCAGTTTCGGATCGTCCGGGTCAACAGGACCCTGAGCAACACCCTGGGCATGAAACCGGAAGAGATGATCGGCATGCACTGCTGTACCGCCCTGCACGGCCGCAGTGAGCCCCTGGCCGACTGTCCCCATGCCAGGGTCTTCGCTGACAGGAAACCACACACCATGGAGCTCCATGAACAACGGCTGGGTGGTCATATCCACTACACGGTGTCCCCCTACTATGATCCCGATGACAATACCCTGATCGGCTCGGTCCTGGTCGGCCGCAACATCAACAGGGAAAAGCAGCTGGAAGAGGAAAAAAAGGCCTTCCAGTCCCAGCTTCTCCACGCCCAGAAGCTGGAGTCCGTGGGTCGGCTGGCCGCCGGCATCGCGCACGAGATCAACACGCCGGTGCAGTTCGTGGGAACCAATATCGATTTTCTGCAGGAGTGCTTTACGGATATGGCCCTGCTGGTCGAACAGCTGCAGACTCTGCTGGCCGGTGTGCGCGAGGACCGGGTGACGCCTGAACTGGTGCATGCGGCAGAGCAATGCCTGGAGGAGGTGGACTGGGACTATCTGCAGGAGGAAATACCCCAGGCCATCAATCAGTCCCGGGATGGCGTGGCCCGGGTCAGCTCCATTGTTCGCGCCATGAAGGAGTTCTCCCACCCGGC
>DRKI01000222.1 GCA_011051875.1 Desulfobulbus sp.
CCCTGCAACCCCAGGACCCGCCGCGTCCTGCGGTCAAAGACCAGCAGGTAGACGACAATGGCCTCGCCGGGGAAGAAGTGGGCCCGGTCCGAGGGGGCGGTCAGGGCATAGTCGGCGTCAAACCCCTCGGCCACCGCGGTCTCGTAGCTGATGCCGGTGGCGGCGATACAGCGTTCAAAGGCCTTCATGATGAACGAGCCCACCACACCGTCAAAGGTGGTGGCAATGCCGGCCATGTTGTCGGCCACGATACGGCCCTCGCGGTTGGCCAGGGAACCCAGCGGTGCATAGGTCTCCTTGCCGGTCACCAGGTTGACCGTGGCGATGCAGTCACCGGCCGCATAGATGTCCGGGTCCGAGGTCTGCAGCCGCCTGTTGACCACGATGCCGCCCCAGGGCGCCACCATGAGGCCGGCCTCGCGGGCCAGGTCGCTGCGGGGCCGAACCCCGGCCGCCATGATGACAAGATCCGCCTCCAGGGTCCGCTCCGGCGTCCTGACCGCCTGCACCCGGCCCTGGTCGTCACCCACGAGCTCCGAGGCTCCCTCGCCGGTATAGACGGCCACGTCTTTTTCCTGGAGGTGGTTCTTGAGCATGGCCGCCATCTGCCAGTCGACGATGCGTGGCAGGAGCTGGGGCATGAACTCCACCAGCGCGGTCTCCACGCCCCAGAGATCGGTCAGGGCCTCGGCCATCTCGATACCGATGGCTCCGCCGCCGATGACCACGGCCTTGCCCACCTTGCCCTGGGCGATGCGTTTCTTGATCTCTATGGCCTTGTGCAGGTTGGCAATGGTGAACACGCCGTCCAGGTCGGTGCCGGGAATGGGCAGGACAAAGGGACTGGCGCCGGTGGCCAGCATCAGCTTGTCCCAGGGCAGATCCTGCTTCTCGCCGCTTTCCAGGTTCTCCACCTGCACGGTACGGGCCTTGCGGTCAATGGCCAGGGCCCGGGTCCCGGTCAGGACGCGCACGCCCTTGGCTTTTTCAAAAAACCTGGCATCGCGTACCATGTGAAAGCTGGTGGAGCGCAACTCGGCCTCGTCGGAGACATCGCCGCAGACATAGTAGGGGATACCGCAGCCACCGTAGGAGATCAGGGTGTCCTGATCGACCACGGTAACGTCCCAGTCGGGCCGCAGCCGTTTCAGATGACAGGCGGCCTTGGGTCCCGCGGCCACGCCACCGATGATCACGATCTTCTTGCTCATCACAATCCTCCATGAAATATTGGTGATAATTGACAGTCTGCGGCCCGGCCCCGTACGATGCGGCACCGGGCCGTGAACCGTCAACCGCTCATTTTCCTGTTGTGCCGGTACATCCGGATATGCATCTTCTCAAAGGTCACCAGTCCCTCCTCGATGACCGGATCGATCACCTCGAGGAACTCCTCCAGCATGCGCCGGGTATCGACCAGCTCGATGATCACCGGCAGATCCTCGGACAACCGGAGGATCGAGGCGGTCTTGATCCGCGAGTTGGCGCCATACCCCATCATGCCCCGCAGCACGGTGGCGCCGGCGATTCCGCACTCCCGGGCCTTGATAACGATCCACTCGTAGAGCTGCCTGCCCTGGCAGCGGCTGCTCTCGCCGATGATGATGCGCAGCATGTATCCTTCCTGCGGTAATTCCATGGCTACCTCCAGATCCCTGACGCGGCGACCCTGCCCAGCCAGACCATGACCAGACCGGCCAGCACCTGGACAGTGGCATTGATGGCGGCCAGGTCCATACGCCCGTTCCGGAGCAGGGTCAGGGTTTCGTTGCCAAAGGTGGAAAAGGTGGTGAAGGCCCCGAGCAGGCCGATGAGAAGGAAAGAACGGGTCTCCACGGAAAGAAACCCGCGGCTTTCGACCAGGAAACTGAAAAAACCGATGACAAAACAGCCGATCAGGTTGACGGCCATGGTGCCGAAGGGAAACAGGATCGAGCCTGACCAGACCTGGACCCAGCCGCTGACCAGGTAGCGCAGGATGGCCCCGACAAAGCCCCCGGACCCGATGACAAACAGCCTGATCAACGTGTCCATGGATAGGGCGGCTCCTCGTCCCCGCACATTGCCGTCACCTCCCGGTTCACTTGATGAGCCCCTCCAGGAGTCCTGGCAGGGCCTTTTCAACCTGTTTCCTGATCTCCCTGCCGGCCGCCTGCCGGACGAGATCAGACACCGCGGCCGTCACCATCTTCCGGTTGAAGACAGGCTGGCCCAGGGTGCCCCTGATGGGGACCTTGATGGTGGTCCCCTCGAGCACGCGGTAGCCTTCCCTGCCGACCAGGTTCCTGGTGACCGGGACCTGGAGCAGGTAATCGAGCGTACCGTCCATGCCCACGGAACCGCTGATCACCATGTCCGAGTCCGCGACCAGGATGTGGACCGGGGTACAGCGGACCCTGCCCTCGGCACCGGTGCAGGTGATGGTGGAATCCTTGAGCGCAAGTTTTTCCCGCTCCAGGCCCGCCAGGGCCAGCACCTCGCGCAGGACCCCGGCACTGTCCAGGTCCACCCGGCTCACATCGAACCGCGACTGAAACCGGGCCTGCAGGGCGCCCTGCTCCTCCAGGGGCCAGGAAAAGGTGACAAGATCCATATCCAGGGTACCGGTGGGCCTGGCAAGGACACCGAACAGGGGATGGAGGCGGCTCAGCACTCCCTCCACCAGCGGTTTCTGCAACAGGACACCGGCCAGGACCCGCGAGTTGTCGGGAACACTGAGCAGCGGCGGATCGGCGTCAAACCGACAGGTCGGCTCGATGGCCAGTTGGCCGCCATTAAGACCGGCATGGATCCTGGTGTCGAGGAGACCGTCCCCCATGCGGACCGGAACGGTCAGATCCTTGAGATCGATGCCGCGGTACAGGATTGTGTCCGCCTGCAGATCCACGGAAAGCCGCATCTGCCGGGCCAGTTCCAGTGCCGGCAGCCCCAGCGGCATCTGCAGCTCGAACCGGGAACTGTGCCGGCCCGTCATGGCCAGCGGCGTGCCGCCCGCCGCCAGGATGGGCGTCAGCGTCCCCAGGTCAGGGGTCACGGTTCCCTTCAGCTCCAGGGAGCTCTCCCCGTCGCGACGGAGCAGGCCGCCAGCGGCCAGGGAAAAGGGCCTGGAGGCGATACCGATCCTGGAGAGGATCACATCCTTTGAATTGGCAGTGCGCCTGGCATCGAGGGAGACGGAAATACGCTCGTTGTCCAGGATCGTCTCTTCTGCCCGGACAAGTGTCACCGGAGCCTCCAGTTCCAGGGCAAAGCGCTGCCCCTGGTCCTGCTTCACCCGCAGGTTGAGATCGGCACGGCCGGCCATGGAGAATTTTTCGTCCAGGTGCCCGTTGCTCCGGAGCACATCGGCGATACGTTTCAGATCCAGCCTGGCCCGCAGGTCGGCGGTCAGGGTCTCGAAGGCCCGCTGCCAGTCGGCGATCTCCAGGTCCCCGGCCTGCAACAGCCCCGGGCCCGAGTCGAGCTCCAGGTTGCGCAGGTACAGCCCCCGTCCGGTCAGGTTTACGGCCGAGTTGCCGTTACCGGTCCACAAAAACTCATCAGGGCTGGTGCTCACCACCAGTTTTCGTACCCGGACCGGGACCCCCGCGGGTGCTGCCGGTGCCGTGGAAAAGAGCCGGATATGATCATCGCGAAACGTAACTCCGTCTGCGACATACACAAACCGCTTCATGGCGGCGTCAAACTGCTGTACGGCCACCACGCCCTTTTCCAGAAAGCCGGCAGCCTGCAGGTCGAGACCGCCGGTAACGGTGGTCTGCCGCGGCAGGAATTCCAGGTTGTGCAGCAAGTCGGTCAGACGGCCCAGGTCCAGGGTGGCGGCCAGCCGGTACCGGCTGGTCAGCTCACCCTCCCGCCGGGCCAGGTTGTCGGCCGCCAGGCGGATGGTGCCGGGCCAGGCGGTGACATCGGCACGGATATCCATGGCGCCCTTGCCGTTCGTGAAGGTACCGGGCGAGCCGCTGCCGTGGAGGCCCAGGGTGAGGCCATGGGGCGGCAGGATGACCTGGTCCGACCGCTGCAGGGAAAATCCGCGCACGGTGGAGGCGAGATCCATGGCGTACCGGTCGTCACCCAGGGCCCGGGATGTGGCCTGCAGTTCCAGGGTGCCGGTACCGCTCCAGTCCAGGTCGAACAGAAGCCCCAGTTCCCGGAATCCCTTATCCAGTTCACCGGTGGCGTGCAGGGAAAAGTTGTCCGGGTCGCCGCGACCACTGATGGTGAGAAAGGAAGAATCGAAGCGCAGATCCCGGATCTTCACGCTGGTACCGGCCGCCTCAGCATTCAGGGCAAGGGTTACGGGTGTCGCCCAGACAAAGGCGTGCTTGTCGATGGTGCCGCCAACCTGTTCCAGGCGGGTATCGGCAGCAACCTGTACCGTGCCGTTCCGGTCGGCGAGATCAAGGGAGAAATCGAGCAGGCCGGATTTCATGACCATCCCCTGCCGAATGCGCAGCAGCCCCGGCAGCTGGGCAAGAAGCAGCGGCAGTTCCAGCTGGCCGGACGCCGCCAGACGACGGCCGGCAGGGCCGGATGTCCCTTTTGCCTTGATGGTGCCGGCATCCGAGCCGAGTGCCAGCGCGTTCAGGGTCCACCCCCGGTCTTTTTTGCTGTCCGCGTCAAGATGCAGGTCGACCCTGGCAAGGGCGGGACGGTCACTGCCGAGAAAACCACCCTCCAGGCGCAGGTCACGCAGGGCCAGGTCACCCTTGACGGTCAGGTTGGCAAGGCCGGCGGTCTTCAGGGTCAGGTTGCCGGAAAGAGTGCCCTGCCCCCGGGGCAGCTCCCCGACACGGGCGGCAGCGGTGGCCAGCAGGCCGCTGATATCGTAATCGCTTATCTGCAGGTCCACCATGGAGACCAGGACATCGAGGAGACCTGACTGCCGGACCGGCAGGTTGACAAAGCCGGTGGCTGCGATCCTGCCCTGGCCGCGGCCGTCCTGCAGGCCAAGGGTATAGGCGATACTGCCATCGGAGAGGCCCGAGGTAAGCTCCAGGTTACGGACAATCTTCCGTGGCGGCTGCAGGTGCAACCGGCTGGTCACGGTTCCGCCCTTGATCAGGAAACGGACCTGCATGCCCTCCCAGAAGGGAGCGCCCTGATCCCTGCCGGCTGGTTTTTCCCTGGCCGGGGCGACAACAGCCGGTTTGCCGCCGGCGCTCTTTTCCGGTGCGACCCGGTCCTGCATGGCGGGTTTTCCTTCCGAAAGCACAACCGCAGGTTCATGGACTGTCAGCTCTCCCAGGTTCCTGGGCGCCACCAGCAGGGCGAGCAAGCCCTGGCTGCCGGTCAGGCGGGGGATGGTGAGTTTCAGACCCGCCGCAGGATCATCCACCTGGATATCGCGACATTCCAGGCCGCTCCTCCAGCCAATGGCACAGGAATCGATCCGGATGGTGGCGGGCGAGACGGCGTTGACACGCTCCAGCACCAGGCGCAGAACCGTTGACGAGGAGAGTACCGTCGGCAGGAGCATGACAGCGGCCGACAGCATGAGAAGCACGGCCAGCAGGATGAAGAGCCATTTTTTCTTCACAAGCAACCCCCGATTGAATTGACCTGTCGGTTCCGGCCCGCCGCCATCGGCACGGCAGAAAAAAGCGTCCCTGCGTCAGAGCGCCGGACGGCCTGTCCCCTGGCCGGCGAACCATCCCGGTTCTGTCAACTTGCCGTGAAACAGGTCCCTTGTCAATATGCAGCGGCAAATTATTCCACATAAATCCCGCAGTTGTTCGCGTGCCCGGCACATGGGCACGGCGGTCCACGCCCATGTGCCGGAAATCCATGCCCGTATGGTGACCATGAAAAGGAATGCGGTGGGCGCCGGCAAGGGGAAAAAAAACGACCTTCCGGCGGACCGGGGCGGTCCGCCGGAAGGTCGGTGACGGCTGGAGTGCCGGCAATCGCGGTCCGTGACCGCTTACCGTGGATGCAGGGAGACTAGCGGGAGGCGCGTACGGTGGCAACGCGCTGCCGCATGAACGTAACCGCCTTTTTCTGCCACTCCGTGCGCTGGTCTTCCGGCAGGAAGGTCACAAACTCGCCCATGGCCCGTTCAACCCCCATGAGATCGACCAGGAAATTGTAGACCGCGTTGGCCGCGGCCTGGTCGGCAGCCAGGGCCTGGTTCTGGGCATCGAGCAGATCGATGATGGACTTGATGCCCTGGACATAGGAATCGGTGATCAGGTTCAGGTTGCGGCGGGCCGCCTCGGCCGCCTCCCGCGACAGCGAAATGCCCGGATAGGAGGCCCTGGTCCGGTTCAGGGCGCTGAGCACGTTCTGCCCGATCCGCTCGGCCAGGGCCGCGTGCTCGATCTTCAGCCGGGCCAGCTCCTCGCGGGTCCGCCCCAGGGCCGAACTCTTGCGCCCTCCCTCAAAGAGCGGCAGGCGGGCGAAGACACCGACCTGCCAGTCGGTGTCGTCGAGGCCGTCCCGGACATCGCCACGCTGGCCGGCACCGTCCTCGGCAAAGTACTGATCCACGTTGCCCTCAACAGTGAACTCGGGCAGCCAGAACTCGCGGCCCGCGGCGATCTTCTCCCGTTCCTTGGCCGCAATGGCCGCATTGACAGCCTTGAGTTCAGGCCGCAGCCGCAGGGCCTGGTCCACGGCAAAGCCGCGAAAATTCCTCAGATACTTGGGATTCTTCATCATCTGGAAGAAAAGCTCGTCGCTGACCATGAGCAGGGGATCGCTGAGATCGGTCTCCTCGGCGATGAACAGCTCTTCCAGGGGCCGGTGCAGGATACGGTTCAGGGCCTCCATGGCATCCAGGGTGATGGACTCGCGGTTGAGCACGTCGATCCTGTCCTGGGCGAACTTGGTCTCCCAGCGGTAAACCTCGTCCGGCCCGGCCACGCCTGTGGACATCCTGATCCTGGCCCGGTCCAGGTTGGCCTGGGTCAGCTTCAGGTTATCCTTGTACAGCTGCTCGATGGTCTTGGCCCGCAGGACATCGAAATAGGCCACCGATGCCTGGTAGATCACGTCCAGGCGCACCGCCTCCCGGTCCATGACCCGGCCGGCCTGGTTATGCTGCTCCACCTGGTAGGCGGCCCAGCTCCGCTCGGAATAGATCTGCTGGCGGCCGCTGGCCGAACCGGTCCAGGCCCGTTCCGGGCTGGCACCGCCGGCGAGCCGGGCCCTGTCCGCATCCACGGCCCTGGCGCCGGTGGCGATGTCGATGCGGGGCAGCAGCGGAGAACGGGCCTCGGCCACGGCCTGCTCGCCCGCGCGGACCCGCCGGCCGGCAGACTGCAGGTCCAGGTTGGCCTGCAGGGCCTCCTGGACCACCTGCTGGAGGGTAAGCCGCCGCTTGATATCGAGCCGCTCCTCGTTGAGCAGGTTGGCGCCGGTCATGATGGCCAGGCTGGGATAGATGTCCAGGCTCCTGGCCGTGGCCATGTTGATGGTCAGTTCGGATCCCCTGGCAAAGGCGATGTTGAGCGTACCGGGCTCCTCTCCGAGCAGGATATCCTGGACCGTCACCGCGGTTCGGCGGGCCAGGTCATCCTGGATATCACCGGGCACGTCCCCGGCCAGGACCCCCATCTCCACCAGCCTGCGGCTCCAGAGCGTGTAGCTGGGCAACCGCTGCTTGATAAACCCCTGGATCAGGATGCGGAGCTGATTGTCGTCGAGATGATAGAGAAAGCCAAGCATCACGGCATCGGTCCCCTCGGGAATGGCGGCCAGGGCCGCCTCGCCCGAGTCGCCCACCGGCACCAGGTTCACGGTGATGGTGTATTCATTGGCCAGCCTGCGGGCAAAGCGCCTGATGCCGGGGATCGCCTCCACGTCCCGCCTGTCAACAAGCAGGGCCAGGTTCCTGAACGGGACGATCTTCTGAAAATTCAGGACCTCGCGCTCAACCAGGAACTTTGAATCGATATAGGCCAGGTTGTGGACACCGGAGGAATTTCCCTTCCTGGGGATATCGTTGGTGATGCTCCCCGAGACAAAGGGGACCACCACCGGCCTGGGCAGGGACCTGCGGTGGAGGACCACGTCGGAGGCGATGATACCCAGCGCCAGCACCAGGTCTGTGTCCGGATTCGCCAGAAGCCTGTCCAGGGCCTTTTTCGTGCCGGCCGCCGTATCACCCCCCGAGAGCTGCATGGACCGGGGAAACCGGACCTTGAACTCGCCCTCGGCAAGGGTGGCGATCTCTTTACGGAACAGGGCCGCCGTCTCCCGGTCCCAGGCGGTGTCGCCATCGGTGACGATCCCCACCCTGTAGAGGGGCAGCGCCTCCCCGGCGGCGGTCAGAGACGGTGCCATGAGCAAGACCAGGAAAACCATGGTGTAACAGAGGCCAAACAGACGAAAGGTCAAAGGCTTCATCATAACACCCCCATTATCGTATCTTGAAGAAGGTCGCATAGAGTACCGGCACAAAGACCAGGGTCAGCACGGACGCGAAACCGAGCCCGAAGACGATGGTCACCGCCATGGCCACGAAAAAGGCGTCGGTAAAGAGCGGGATCATACCCATCATCGTGGTCAGGGCCGCCATCATCACCGGCTGCATCCTGGAGACACCGGACTCGACCACGGCCGCCATGCCGTCCATGCCCTCTTTCAGGTTCAGGTCGATCTGGTCGATGAGCACGATGGCGTTCTTGATCAACATGCCCGAAAGGCTCATCAGGCCGAGCAGGGCCATGAAACCAAACGGCTGCTTGAGGAGCAGCAGGCCCGCGGTGACGCCGATGAGCGACAGCGGCACGGTCAGCCAGATGATCAGCGGCTGGCGGAAGGCGTTGAACAGGAAGATGACCACCAGGACCATCATACCGAAATAAATTGGAATATTGGCAGAGAGCTGTTTGGTGGAATCGGCCGAGGTCTCCAGCTCGCCGCCCCAGGCGATGAAATAGCCCGGCTTGCCCTTGATGGGCAGGATATCGTCATACTTGAGCGGGATGGTATCCGCGGTGTACTCTTCGTCCTTCTTGAGCGGATAGCCGCGGTAGGCGGCCAGGTCCACGCCCAGGAGCTTCTCGATCCTCGGCTTGACCCGGGCAAAGAGCTCGGCCGGCAGTTCGTCGCGTGGATCGCAGTGGATCTTGATCATCTGCCGCCGGTGCCAGCGGGAGATGCGCGCATTCTCCCAGCCGGTCCTGATGCCGTTCAGAACCTGGAGGATAGGGACATTGGTCCCGGCGGACGGGCTGTAGATCTGCAGCTCTTCCAGGTCCTCCATGGTCCGCCGCTCGCCCGCCGGTGCCCGGGCGATGATGGGGATCAGGTCGATCCCCTCCCGGTAGAGCCCGGTGGTGGTGCCCGAGTAGTTGGCCTGGATGGCGCGGGCCACCATGGGCCGGGTGATGCCCAGCTTCCGGGCCCGGTCCTCGGCCAGGACCGGGATCGGCACCTTGACCTTGGCACCCCATTCCGAACGGATGGCCTTGCCGCCCTCCTCTCGGAAGACCGCCATGGCCTCCTCGGCCATGGCGCGTAGGACCTCGGGGTCCGGACCATTGATCCTGAGCTGAATCTTGCCGCCCAGGGCCGGACCGAGGTTGAACTTCTTGACATTGACCACGGCATCGGGCAGCATCTGTTCCAGGTTTTCCTGGATCTGGTCCTGCAGTTTGTCGATCAGCCGGTAGTCGCGCATCGTGACCAGGATGTTGGTATACTGGTTCGCCGCCTCCACCGGCGTGTCATAGGTGAGGATGAAGCGGGGATGGCCGCCGCCGATGGCCGAAGCCACCATCTCCACCCCGTCGATCTGCATCAGGTATTTTTCGATCTCCTCCACCCGTTTTTCCGTCTCCCGGATATGGGTGCCCTCGCGGAACTGGCACTCGACCTGGAACATGGGGCTGGTGGAAGCGGGGAAGAAGAGATTTTCCACGAAACCGAAGCCGTAGAGGGAGAGGCCAAACAGCCCCATCACCACGCCGATGGTGATCCAGCGCTGACGGATGGTCCAGGTGAGAAAGGCCCGGTAGGCACGGTAAAACCTGTTGTCGTAGGGATCTTTCCGGTCGCTGCCCTGGCTGGAGGTAAGGGCCTTTTTGCCGAGCACGAACTGCTTGGTCATCAGCGGCGTGATGGTGACCGCGGTGAGCCAGGAAAGCGACAGCGAGATCAGGATCACGTAGTAGAGCGAACGGGTATACTCGCCGGTGGAGTTGGTCATGCCGCCGATGGAGGCAAAGGCAAGCACGGCCACGGCCGTGGCGCCAAGCAGGGGAATGGCATTCTGCCCCACCACCTCCCTGGCCGCGGTAAGGCCGTCCGCGCCCTTCTGCATGCGGATCTTCATGCCGTCCACCACCACGATGGCGTTGTCCACCAGCATGCCGAGCGCAATGATCAGGGCGCCGAGCGAGATCCGCTCCAGCGTGATCTGGTAGTACCCCATGACCACGAAGGTGGCGGCGATGGTGAGCACCAGGATGAAACCGATGATGATCGCCGGCCGCATGCCCATGAAGATGAAGAGTACCACGATGACGATGGCCACCGCCTCCAGCAGGTTGACGATGAAGCCGTTGACCGCCTTGGTCACGCTCTTGGACTGCATGGAGATCTCCACCAGGTCCATGCCCAGCGGAATCTGGTCCATCAGCTCGTCGATCTTGGCCAGCACACCCTCGCCCATGGTGACCGCGTTGCCGCCCAATACCGTGGACACGGCAATGCCGATGGCCGGTTTGCCGTTGACCCGCAGGATCTTGGAGGGCGGATCCACGTAGCCGCGCCGGATATCGGCCACGTCGCGAAGGTAGATGAGGCGGCCGTTCTTGGCGGCGATGAAGAGGTCGCCAAAGTCTTTTTCCGACTTGAACAGGCCGGTTGGGTTGATGGCCATGTATTCGGGACCGATCTTGATCCGGCCCGCATCCACGGGCAGGTTCTTGGCCTCGAGCGCGGCGAATATCTCCTCCTGGGTGATACCGAGCGCCGCCATCTTGACCCGGGACATCTCAACGTAGATGGCCTCCTTCTGCTCGCCGAAAAGGATGACCTTCTTCACGTCCTTGACCGTGAGCAGCTCCCGCTTGAGCAGCTCGGCCACGTCCTTGAGCTCGGCATAGGTGAATCCCTCGCCGGTGAGCCCGAAATAGACGCCATAGACATCACCGAACGAGTCATTGACCATGGGCGGCCCGGAACCGGGCGGCAGCTGTGGGGTGACGTCGAGGATCTTGCGCCGCAGCTCGTCCCAGACCGCGGGCAGGGCGTTCTTGTCGTACTTGTCCTTGATCTCCAGCTTGACGATGGAGAGTCCGCGCGAGGAGTAGGACTCCACCCGCTTGAGCTGGCCCAGCTCCTGGCATGCCTTCTCGATCTTGTCGGAGACCTCCTCCTGCACCTCCTTGGGCGATGCGCCCGGGTAGGGGGTGATGACCACCGCGTTCTTGATGGCGAATTCCGGGTCCTCCAGCCGCGGCAACCCCTGGTAGGCGAAATAGCCCAGGACCAGGACCACCACCGTGAGCGTCCAGGTGATGACCGATTTCCTGATCGAATATTCAGCGATATTCATGGCCACCCCTTATTTCCTTTCCCGCTGCTTTTCCCAGGGACGAACCTTCATCCCTTCCTCGAGCTGGGTCAGGCCGGCGATGACAATGGTCTCGCCACCCTTGAGCCCCTCCCTGATAACGATATCGCTGGAGCCCGTGATGCGGCCGATGGTGACGAAGCGTCTGTGCACGGTTCCGGTCTTTGGATCAAAGATCCAGACAAAGGGCCGGTCACCGGCCGCATCCATCACCGCGATGGCCGGGATGGTGATGACCTGTTCACCGGCCCCTGCCGCGCGGGTGGCACGGGCAGTGACCAGGGCGGTCATGCCGGGCAAAATATTGGCCTCCCCGGGCTGGTCCATGACGAGGACGACCTGGTAGGTCTGGGTGGCGGGATCGGCCTGGGTGGAGTATTCCTTGACCTCGAGGGGAAACTTCTTGCCAGGAATGGAGTCAAAGGTGGCAAATATCTCGAGCGTTTCCTCCTTGTCCCTGATCTCGGCCATGACCTGCTCCGGCACATCGACCAGGATCTCGATCCGGGTGATGTCCTGCAGGTTGGCGATGGGCTCCTTGGCCTGGACCTTCTGGAAATTCTCGACGTAACGTTTGGAGATAACCCCGTCAAACGGTGCCAGGAGCGAGGTGTCCCGCAGTTGGTTGCGGGCATCCTCGAGCCTGGCCCTGGCCACGTCACGGGCCGCCCGGTAACGGTCGTAATCGGCCCGGGATACCTGTTTCCTGGCATAGAGTTCCTTGTAGCGGCTGAACTGGCGCTCGGCCTCCAGGGCACGGGCCCTGGCCTCTTCCAGGGCGGTCTGGAAATCGCGTTTCTGGATCTGGGCGATGAGATCGCCCTTCTTCACGTGCTGTCCCTCCTCCACGGGCAGCTTGACCAGCGGCCCCGAGACCTTGAACGAGAGAACCGCGCGCCGGGCGGCCCGCACCGTGCCCGGAAAGCTGATGGTAAGAGTGGATGCGCTCGAACGGACGGTCATGACCTTCACCGGCCGGACCACCTGCCTCCGGACCTCTTTCTCCTCCTTCCTGCAGCCTGTCAACAGCAGAACCGCGGCCAGCAAGATCGCGACCGGCAGAACAACGGCCCGGGAGGCCGTGACAACTCTCTGTGCGTGCACCATCTCTCCTCCGTATCCAGAAAACCGGGATTCCCTCCCTGCCGGGAAGGAGCTACAAGAACATGGAACAGGAAACCGGGATCCAGTCACCCTTTGCAGCAGGGTGAACTGAAATCAGGAAACTTTCCTGAATCTTATACTCTCTCGCCTGCCGGGATGCAATCGCAAAAGCGGGAAAACAGGCAGTGGTGTGCGCGTTTTCGTGTCCCCGGGTCGAACGGGCAGGGTTGGAAGCAGGGGCTGCGAAATCAACGGTAAAATAGTGGTGGATCCAGCCGGCCGCGTCATCCCTGGCCGCGTATCCCACCCCGATATCGGTGATCAGGGGCAGGAGAATGTTTTCCCGGTGCCCGGCCGAACCCATCCATCCGCCGCGACCCTTTTTCAGGCGCTGCCAGCGGTTCCAGTCGCGGCCACCCCATCCCCTGCCGACTCCGGCCCAGGCATGCGGCACGGGAAGTCCCTGTCGGCGGCAAAAGGAACGTAGCTCGACCAGCTGATCGGTGCCAAAGAGGACCCGGTGGGCCAGCTCGCCCTGCGCTCCCTTCAGAACCAGCAGAGCCACGTTTTCCGCGATCCTTTGCCAGTGATATCCCTGATCCTGCGCGCGCCGGGAGAAATCACGGCCACCGGGACTGTCATGACCCAGATAGCGGCCGGCCGCCATCTCCCGGCTGTGGAGACGTGCGACCCGGTGCAACCGTGCGTTGGCCTGCAGGACGGGCAGACCGTGCAGCATACGCTGCCTGTTGATCAGGACCATGATCTCCAGCTCCACCGGCGACCAGCCGCCAGGCCACGTATCCGTCTCCGGCGGCATGGCCCGGCCCGGTATCCCAGGTGTTGCAGCACATCCGGCCAGGCAGACGACGCCGACGAGGGCAAGGAAAAAGAAAATTCTTCCCACCTGTTCATCCCCTCCTGACCAGGACATCGAGCCGGAGCCGGTGGCGCTGGTCAAAAAGTTTTTTCCGGGTCAGCCAGATGGCGCACAGTACTCCAAAGCCGGTACCGGCACAGATGAGAAACATGATCAGGATCTGGTACATGACCGCGTCCATGGGCGAGGAACCGCCCAGGATCTGGCCGGTCATCATGCCGGGCAGGGAGACAATACCGGCCGCGGCCATGGCGTTAGTGATGGGGATCAGGCCGGAGCGGATGGCCTGCCGGCTGATCTCCAGGCTGGCCTCGGTGGCGGTCTGGCCGAGCAGCAGCCGCTGTTCCACCACCTGGCGCTGCTGCCAGAGTGTCTCGGTCATCCGGTCCATGCTGAGCGCGATCCCGTTCATGGTGTTACCGAGCAACATGCCGAGCAGGGGGATGGCGTAGCGGGGGGTGTACCAGGGATCGTTATTGATGATGACCAGAAGGGCGAGCAGGGCCACGGCAAAGGAGGAGACGAACATGGAACCGGTGCCGAGCAGCCAGCCCTGCAGGCCGCGGATCCGGCGGTGCTGGCGGGCCATGACCTCGCGGCCGGCCACGGCCAGCATGACCAGGGAGACCAGGACGATGAAGCCGAGGTTGACGTAGGCAAAGAGCAGGCGCAGGACCTGGCCGATGAGCAGGAGCTGGACCACGGTCCGGGCCGAGGCCACCAGCAGCCGTTTCGAGAGTCCCAGGTGCAGGTACCGGCCGAGCAGGGCGAGCAGGAGCACCAGGCCGGCGGCAAGGGAAAGATCAAGGGGGGTCAGCGGTTGGACGCCCATCTCACGCCTCCCCGGCCAGGAGCCGGCCGTCGGCGGTCATGGCCAGACGCCGGCCCGCCACCCGTTCCAGTTGATCCGGATCATGGCTCACCCAGAGCATCGGGATTCCCTGTTCCCGGCGGTAGCCGGTGAGCAATTCCTCCACGTGACCGATATTGTCCGCATCCAGGCTGGCGGTGGGCTCATCGAGCAGCAGGGCGCGTGGCCGGTTCTGGAGCAGGCGCAGGATGGCCAGTCGCTGCTTTTCACCGCTGGAGAGCCGGCTGATCTGCCAGTCGCGGACCGAGGAGTCAAAACCGAGCATGGCCAGGTCCTGCTCCGGGATCCTGTCAAAATCGACAAAATGGTCTCCCACCCGGTCATACCACCAGAGGCTCTCCGCCGGCAGCATGCCGACCGTCCTGCGCCAGAGCGGGGCAGGTACCTGGTCGCAGACCAGGGGACCGAGGCTGATCCGGCCCCCGTGCGGGTCGAGATCGGCCAGGGCCCGCAGGAGCAGGGTCTTGCCGGCCCCGGAGGGTCCGGCAAGACCCAGGCATTCGCCCCCGCCGATGGTGAAGGAATAGGGCCCCCGCCCATGAAAAGTAAGTTCAACCACTTCAAGGCTGTGCAATGCCTCGCCCTCCTCTGTTCAACCGTACCTGGTCACGGGATGCCCAATTGCCCGGAATCCAGGAGCCGGGAGAGAAAACGGGCCGCCTCCGGGGCACCGTTCACCCGCCGCCCACGGCTGTCGAGCCGCACCAGGCTGTCAAGATCATCGACCCAGGCGCCGTCAAGGAACCGGGTCAGCGAAATCTCCCGCCCGGTCATGGTCCGGTCGATGAAGGACGCCAGGTGCGCGGACTCGGGAAAGTCCGGCCGGCAGACATAGGCAAAAGGAACACCGGCGGCATGGACCTCGGCCAGGGTGGAATAGCCCACCTTGCCGACCACCACGTCGGCGGCCGCGATCAGGTCCGGATGGTGGATACCGGAATCCAGCGGCAGCAGGCGGAGGTTCTCCCGGACCGTGGGCCGCTCCACCGGGCTGCCGGGCAGGACAAAGACCAGGTCCGGCCGGGCCAGCATGGGTGCCGGGTCCAGGGGTTCGCCCCTGACCCCGCCCATGGTGACCAGCACCATCCGCTGCTCCGGTCCCACCTGGAGCAGGCGGCGGACCTGTGCGGGCGGCCGGCGCGGCGCCCTGCTCACCGGTGCCACCCGCAGGTCACAGTCGCTGAGCCGGCAGACCGGCTCTGTCTGCAGGTGAAAATCGGCCTGCCGGTAGATCGCCCGCAGGGAGCGGACATGGGGGGCCAGCCCGGGCCAGCGGTCCAGGTAGGCCTCGTAGATCCAGTCCCAGGTGAAATTCTCCACCAGTACCGACGGGACCCCGGCCCGCGCCGCGGCCATGATCCCGGCCGGCGCGATATCAGAGAGCAGCAGCCGGCAGCCGGCAAAGAGCGAGGCCACCTGGCCGACAAACCCGGCATCCAGGGGATAGAAACGGTCCAGGGCGGCCAGGGTCGCGCCCATCTCCTCCTGCAGGGCCGTGGCCTGGACCAGGCCCACATCCACCTGCAGGGGGTGGAGGGCGGCCAGCCGTATCCCGGAGCCGGCAAAGAACCAGGCCGGCACCGCCCCCACCACCACGAACTCCACCTCCGCCAGCCGGCTCAGGGCCTCCATGATCGCCGCGGACCTGGCGGCGTGGCCGAATCCGTGCGCCGTGATGCAGTATCCCAAGCGCAGGGGCGCCACCCGCTCTCCTCCTCAGTCACCGGTCCCGGTATCCGCGGCAGGAGCCGCGGGAGAAGGATGGCCGGGCAGGATGACCGTAAAGGTACTGCCCTCTCCTTCCCGGCTCTCCACCTCGATCCTGCCACCGTGTTTCTCGACAATGTTCCTGGCAATGGCCAGCCCCAGGCCCGTGCCCCGGTTCTTGTCTGTGAAGAAGGGGGTAAAGATCTGCTCCAGTTTCTCCGCCGGCATGCCGACCCCGGTATCGATCACCTGGAACATGATCCCGCCCTGCTCCATCCTGCCGGTCCGGATGGTCAGGGTGCCGCCCCCGGGCATGGCCTGGATGGAGTTGAAGACCATGTTGAAGAGCATCTGGTAGATCTGCTCGGCATCCATGGAGACCTGCGGCAGCGTGCTGTCCAGTTCCTGCACAAGGGTGATCGACCGGGAACGGAACTCCGCTTCCATGAACCGGACCAGCCGCTCCACGATCTCGTTGCCGGATGCGGGCGCCATCCGTGGCTCGCGCGGACGGGCAAAGTCGAGAAACTCGCGGACAATGGCGTCCAGGCGCGATGTCTCCTCGACGATGATCGCGGCCAGGTGCTCGTTGCCAGGCGCCACCTTGCTGATCCGCTTGCCCAGGATCTCGGCCGTGGAGCGGACGATGCCGAGCGGATTCTTGATCTCGTGCGAGACCGCGGCGATCATCTTGCCCAGGGTGGCCAGCCGCTGCGCCTCGTTGAGCCGCTCCTCCAGCAGCAGCCGTTCCCGGGCCCGCTCCGCCATGATCCGGTTGGCCCGGACCACGATCACCGAGAGAATGATAAACAGGATGCCCAGGATGACCAGGGAGAGCAGGATGATCCGGGCCTGGAGCTGGATAATGGCCTTGAGGTCACCGGACAGATCCTGGACCACCTCGATCACGCCCATGATATCGCCGGTCCGCTCGCCGAGCCGGTTCTCCTGGCGAAAGGGAACATAGGTCTTGAGAGTACAGTAGACCGGCGGCGTACCGGGCAGCAGGTTGAAAAGGGAACCACTGGAGATGAGGATGGAACTGTCCTGCCCCTTGAGGGCCTTCTGGTACTCCAGGCCGCCCACGTTCCGTTTGCCCACCAGCTCGGGAATGGTGGAATAGGAGATGACATTTTCACTGGAATCGAAGATGGTCACCGAATCGATGTGCATGCCGCGGGTGATGTTGCGGACAATGGTGTCCAGCCGTTCGAACTGGCGCCTGTCCGACAGCCGGATACGGCCGTAGCGGACCACGGTGGGAAGAACGAACTGGAGGAAGACCTGCCGGTTAAGATTCTCGGCAAAAAGGGTGGAATAGTCCTCGCTCCGTTTGAGCAGCACGTGGCGGGCATTGTTGGACAGCACCCAGGAAAGGGCCAGGGAGGCGATGAGGATCAGGCCGAGGCTGGTAAACGCGAAATACTTGACCAGCTCGAACGGCAGCAGTCCCTCCTTGCGCTCGCCCCTGCCGCGGCCCTGCCACCAGGAGGCCAGGAAACGCAGGTCCGGCCGCAGGGAACGGGAGCGGCCGCGTCTCCGGTTGATACGCCGCCGCAGAACGAGCCATTCAGGCATCTGCATCGCACACTCCACAGCGGCGGCACCTGGCGGTATCACAGGGTGTGGTCTTTTTTTCCTGCATGGCCTTCTGATATTCCTGCCAGAGATAGCCGGGCCGGATGCCGTGGTCCAGGATCTCCCAGCACATCCGTTCATCACGCTGCCTGGGCCTGACCGCGTACTGCCAGCTGTCGAGAGCATGTTCGCGCATGGCCCGGCGAAACGACCTGCCGGCGCCCATGGCCAGGAGCACGGGCGCCAGCCGCCGGTCTCCGCGGGAGAAGACCGCCTGTTGCAGGACCCGTTCCGGCCGGTCGACCCTGATCCGCAGGTTGGCGACCTGTTTCAGCCCTCTCCGAAGGTACCTGATTTTTTCCTTGAGCGCCAGCAGGGAACGGCTGCAGTCCCGGTCCGCCATGGCCGCCCCGGCCTCGAGACCGCCGTAGGAGACGTACTGGAACGGTGTCCAGGGCTTGGGGACGAAACTGTTCACCGACAGGGTGATCGCGGTGACCCGGCCCCGGGCCCGGCCCACGGGCAGGATCAGGGCGCGCAGGGAATGGACCAGGCCGATCAGTTCATCGAGATCCTGCTCGGTCTCGGTGGGCAGGCCGAGCATCACGTAGAGTTTCAGATGGACGATGCCGGCCTCGGCCAGGGCCAGGGCGGCGTCCAGCAGGTCACGCTCGGTGAGCCCCTTGTTGATGACCCGCCGCAGCCGCTCGGAGCAGCCGTCCGGGGCGATGGCCACGCTCTTCAGGTTCGACGCCGCAAGCAGGGACAGGAGACGATCCGAGATGCGGTCGGCGCGGAGTGAAGAGAAGGAGAGCGAACAGTTGTTTTCCTGGAGATAGGCCGCGATCCGGTCCAGGGTGGCGGACTCGGCCATCTCCATGCCGAGCAGACCCACCCGGTCGACCCGGTCCGGCCGCCGGGCCAGGGCGGCCAGGATGGCATCACCGCTCCAGAGCCGCGGCGGCCGGTAGATGTATCCGGCGGCACAGAAGCGGCAGCCGCGGCTGCAGCCGCGGCCCAGCTCGGTCATGTACATGCCCAGCTCCGCCTCGGGCGAGAGCTGCATGGAGTGGGCGGCCACCCGGGTGCGGGCCAGGACCACCTTTTCCACCCGGGCGGGAACACCCGGCGGATGGTCAATGGCGGTGACCACCCCGGTATCGGAAAAGGTAAACCGGTAGAGCTGGGGCACGTAGCAGCCCGGCCGGCCGGCCAGTTCGCGGTGTATGTCCGGGCGCGCCATGGCCGTCACCATGGCGGCCAGGTCACGAACCAGCCCGGCCAGGACAGGCTCGGCCTCGCCGATCACCATCAGGTCGGCAAAGGGCGCCAGGGGTTCGGGATTCATGAAGACCGCCACCCCGCCCAGGACCACGAGCGGTGCGCCCGGGCCGATCCGTTGCGGACGATCGGCGACACAGGGCCCGATGCCACCGGCGGCCAGCATGCCGGCGAGCCGGAAAAAATCATGCTCAAAACTGATGGAGCCGAGCACCAGGGGAAAGTCGGCCAGGGGACGGCCCGATTCCAGGGAGCGGAGCGGACCGGGTGACCGGGGATAGACAAACCGCTCGCAGACCACGGAGTCGCACTCGTTGAGCAGGGTGTAGACCAGCTGGAATCCCAGGTTGGAGACCGCGAGCGGATAGGTGTTTGGATAGATGAGGGCGACGGGAAACCGGCCCTTCCACCTCTTGCGGATCGTGCCGGTTTCCCCGGTCAGGAGTGATGCGGGCAACAGCTCTGGTTAATTGGCCTTTTTCCTCAGGTAGGCCGGCTCGTCGTAATCGTCCTGCTCATGGTCGTCGAAGATCGGCTTGGGCATGGGCCGCAGGCCGGCCGGCGCCGCGTTGGGCTTGGCCATGCTCACCGGCCGGCTCTCGACCTGGGGTGGTTCCTCGGCCAGCTTGCCGGAGGGCGACTGTCCGGATTCCTCCCTGGCCGCCGGCGTGGAGTGGACCATGTCGATCTGGTTGATGGTCTCCGATTCCTCGATACTGGAGATACCGGTGGCGATCACCGTCACCCGCAGCTCGTCACCCAGGGACTCGTCGAACAGGGCGCCGATGATGATATTGGCGTCGTCGTGGGCCTTGTCCTGGATCAGGGCCGAGGCCTCCATGAACTCGGCCATGGTCAGGGTCTCCTGGGCCGCGGAGATATTGATCAGGATACCGCGGGCG
>DRKI01000223.1 GCA_011051875.1 Desulfobulbus sp.
AGATGATGCCATCTTTGATCAATGTTTCGATCTCCTGCTCGCGAATGGTGGACAGCAGCCGGCCGTCCGCGTCGCGCACACCCTCCACGTCGGTGAGCAGAATCAGCTTGACCGCGTCCAGTTCGGCGGCAAGGGCCCCGGCCACCAGGTCGGCGTTGATGTTGTAGGCCCGGCCGTCCTCGCCCACCCCCACCGGCGCGATGACCGGGATAAAATCCTGCCGGTCCAGGGTATGGAGTATCTCGGGATCGACCCGGACCACCTCGCCCACCCGGCCGAGATCGATCAGCTCCGGCGGCCTGTCGCCCTCGTCCGGCCGGCTGTGGATGGTCATCTTGCGGGCCTGGACCAGGTCGCCGTCCCGGCCGGACAGGCCCACGGCCCGGCCGCCGCAGTGGTTGATCAGGCCGACGATCTCCTTGTTGACCTTGCCCACCAGCACCATCTCCACCACGTCCATGGTCTCGCCGTCGGTCACCCGCATACCCTGGATGTAGCTGGGCGTGATCTGCATCTTTTCCAGGAACCGGTTGATCTGCGGGCCACCGCCGTGGACAATGACCGGGTTGATCCCGATATATTTCATCAGGATCACATCCAGGGCAAAATTCCTCTTCAGGTTCTCATCGACCATGGCATGGCCGCCATACTTGATGACCACCGTCTTTTCATTGAATTCCCTGAGATAGGGAAGAGATTCTATAAGGACCTTGGCCTTGGTGATACTTTCGCGCATCCTGCTCTCCGTGGACGTTTCCCGTTCCGGCAACAGCGGCGGGAAGCCTGTGTTTGGTGTAATTTGCATATCTTACCCTTGCCGGGACTGCCTGTAAAGATTTCTCCGGCAGTGCCGCCCGTCCCCCTGCCGGCACAATTGCCCCGAAAGGTATGGGAGAGAAGGTTTCTTTGCCAGGCCTCTTTACATTTTCCGCCTGACCAAGTATTATCCTGGCAACTCTTGCAAAAACCAAACCGGAACACGAGAAGCCTGTTTTTTTAGTACTACAGGAGGATCGGTCCCGTGCCGGCGGCCGATGTCCGCCCCTCGGTTCGAGGTCCTCCCGCGAATATACAGCGAGTCGCCTGGAAAGGCCGGCCGCAGCGCGGCCGGCACCGATCGTGTTCAGGCAGGGAGACACAGCCCCTGGCCGGGCGAGCCGAACCTTTCCAGGAGACCAGGAAGGAGCGATTATGTATTTTTCAACGCGGCCGGTCCGCCGCCTGCTTCAGGCCATGGCCATGGCAGGGCTGATCCTGCTGACCGTTGTCGTGGCCGGAGCCACCGAATCGTCCGAGCCCATCCATATCGAGGCCGACCGGATGATCTCCCAGGAACAGGACAACTCGGTTGTCTTCCTGGGGAATGTGGATGCCCGCCAGGGTGACCTGGTCATCCGTTCCGACGAGATGACGGTCTACTACACCGGGGACGACGGCAGGAAGAAAGGCGCAAGCCGGGTCAAAAAACTTGTCTGCAAAAAGAACGTGGAGATAACCCAGGGCGACTGGCTGGGCACCGGTGACAGGATGGACTACTATGCCACGGAGCGCAAGGTGATCCTCAGCGGTGACGCCAAGGCCTGGCAGGGACAGAACATGGTCTCCGGCAAGACCATCACCTACTACCTCGACGAGGGCCGTTCCATCGTCGAACAGGACAAGGCCAGATCCGGCCGGGTGAAGGCGGTGATCCACCCGGAAGCGGACGCCGGGAACTGATGGAGCCGGATTCACTGCTGGAGACCCAGAACCTGGTCAAGGAGTACCGCAACCGACGGGTGGTGGACCGGGTCAGCCTCCAGGTGCGCAGCGCATCGGTGGTCGGGTTGCTGGGGCCCAACGGGGCCGGCAAGACCACCACCTTCTATTCCATTGTCGGCTTTATCCGTCCCACCGGCGGCACCATCTACCTGGACGGCCGGGATATCACCACCCTGCCCATCCACAAGCGGGCCTGGCGGGG
The DNA here is from genome assembly GCA_011051875.1 of Desulfobulbus sp. Lineage (GTDB taxonomy): Bacteria > Desulfobacterota > Desulfobulbia > Desulfobulbales > Desulfobulbaceae > DRKI01. Next base: position 1,964 of record DRKI01000223.1, read on the forward strand.
CATCACCTACCTGGCACAGGAACCGTCGGTCTTCAAGAAGCTGACCGTGGAGGAAAATGTCCGCATCGTCCTGGAACCGCTCGGCCTTACCAGGAACGAGATCAGCAACCGCATCCGGGAGCTGATGGCCGAACTCAAGATCGAGTACCTGGCCGAGAACAAGGGGCATGCCCTGTCCGGCGGCGAACGGCGGCGGGTGGAGATCATGCGGGCCCTGGCTACCAGGCCTCGTTTCATCCTCCTGGACGAACCCTTTGCCGGGGTCGATCCGCTGTCCGTGGCCGACCTGCAGCAGATCATCCGTGACCTGAAACGCAAAGGAATCGGGGTCCTGATCTCTGACCACAATGTGCGGGAAACCCTGCAGGTCTGCGATTTCGCCTATATCATGAACGACGGCCAGATCCTGACCAGCGGCGTTGCCGAGGACATCATCGAGAGCGAGGTGGCCCGCAAGATGTACCTGGGCGATAATTTTCACATGTAAGGAACCTCAACAACACCAGCCCGACACATGCTTGAACTCTCACAACGCCTGAAACTGGCTCAGAAACTGGTCATGACGCCACAGTTGCGCCAGGCCATCAAGCTGCTGCAGCTGGGCCGCCTCGAGCTGACCGATGCCCTGCAGGCGGAGATCGAGCAGAACCCCATGCTCGAAGAGGCGCCGGAACCACCGGAACCGCCGGCCAACCCGGAATCGCTGTCCGCCCCCGAGACCACCGACAAGCCCGAGCTGCCGGTCACCGCGCCGGTGGCCGGGGACGATCCCGCCAAGGTGGCGGAGGTCAACTGGGAGGACTATGCCAACAACTTTGACTCCGACTTCTCCTTTGCCCGCGAAACCCCGCCCGCCGATGCCCCGTCCCAGTTCGATTTCATCTCCAGCAAACCCGGTCTCGCCTCCCATCTCCAGTGGCAGCTCACCCACCTGGACCTGAACGAGGAAGACACGAAGCTGACCCACTTCATCATCGGCAACCTGGACGGCCACGGTTTCCTGGAATGTGACATCGACGATATCTGCGCCTATGGCAAATGCTCACCGGAGACGGCGGAGGCGGCCCTGCGCCTGGTCCAGAGCCTGGATCCGCCCGGGGTGGCGGCGCGCGACATCCGGGAATCGCTGCTCCTGCAACTGGAGCACAAGGGGTTGGAGGAAACCCTGGCCTACCGCATTGTCGACGAGCACATGAACCTGCTGGAAACACGCAACTACGCCATGATCGCCCGCAAGACCAAGGCACCCATGCGCAAGGTCAACGAGGCGGTCGAGATCATCTCCAACCTCAAGCCCTTTCCCGGCAACGAGTTCAGCAACGAGCAGACAAACTACGTCTCGCCCGATGTCTATGTCTACAAGGTGGATGATGATTTCGTCATCCAGCTCAACGAAAACGGCCTGCCCAGGCTGCAGATATCCACGGAGTACGAGAAGCTCCTCAACGAGAAACGGCACGGCCTCTCCAGCGAGTCGCGCAGCTACCTGCGCGAGAACAAGCGCAACGCCGAATGGTTCATCAAGTCGATCCAGCAGCGGCAGCGCACCATCTACAAGGTCATGGAGAGCATCCTCAAGTTCCAGCGCGACTTCTTCGAAAAGGGACCCGGCTATCTCAAGCCGCTTATCCTGCGCGACGTGGCCGAGGACATCGGCATGCACGAGTCCACGGTCAGCCGGGTCACCTCCAACAAGTATGTCCACACGCCACAGGGGATCTACGAACTCAAGTACTTCTTCAGCACCGCGGTGGCGACCACGGACGGCGAGACCGTGGCGGCCGAGGCCATCAAGAACAGGATCCGGCAGCTCATCGCCGCCGAGGACCCGACCAAGCCGCTGAGTGACAACAAGATCTCCGAGCTGCTGGCCAGGGAAAAGATCAAGGTCGCCCGGAGGACAGTGGCCAAGTACCGGGACCAACTGAAGATCCTGCCCATGAAACACCGGCGCAAGGCCCGGCGCAGCTAGGGGCCTGTCATGCTGGAACTCCATGAATCGTGTATCAGGCTGCAGCTCGAGGCCACGGACAAGGAAGGGGTGCTGCGGGAACTGGCCGGCCTGGTCCATCACCGGTGCGAACCGCTGGAACGTGAACAGCTGGACAGGGTGCTGCTGGAACGCGAGCAGGTGGGTTCCACCGGCGTGGGCAACGGCATCGCCATTCCGCACGGTAAGGTCGCCGGCCTGGAAGAGATCCTGCTCGGTTTCGGCCGCAGCAGAAAAGGCATCCTCTTTGATGCGGTGGACAACCGGCCGGTCCACCTCTTCGCCCTCATCCTCGCCCCGGTCAGCATGGCCGACGAATACCTCCGCACCCTGGCCCGGATCAGCCGCATTCTCAAGGACAGCGACTCCCGGAACCGCCTGCTGCAGGCGACCCACAGACGGGACGTGCAGGAGATCTTCAGGACAGTGACCGACTGACCCCTTCCTCCGCGGCCGGAAACACCGCTGCCCGGCCGACTGCAACCATCCGCTGCAAAGGCGGCGTCAGCGAACCTGTCGTCCTTACCCGTTCTTCCCCCTCTCCGCCGATGTCTCCCCGGCCGGCAGCATCTGCCGCGGCCGCGGCTCACCCAGGTGGTAGCCCTGCAGGTAATCGATACCGATTTCCCTGGCCAGCCTGGCGGTCTGCTCGTCATGCACGTACTCGGCCACGGTGCAGATGCCGATCTTGCCGGCCACGGTAACGATGGTCCGGGCAATGGTGGCGGAGACCTCGTCCGTGGTGACCATGCGGATGATGGAGCCGTCGATCTTGAGATAGTCGGCCTGCAGGCTCAGGAGCCGTTCGAAGTTGGAGTAGCCTGCGCCGAAATCATCGATGGCGATACGACAGCCGTACTGCTTGACATCCCTGATGAACTCCTGGATCCGGTTGAAATTCTCCATCCCCTCGGTCTCCAGGATCTCGAAAATCACCCGGCCGGCCAGCGGTGTCTGCAGCAGTTTTTCGTGCATGTACTCCACCAGGCCCAGGTCCATGATATCCTCGCAGACCAGGTTGATGGAAAAATCACACGGCCGGTCGGCAAAGACCTGCACGGCATGGTCGATGACCGCCCTGGTGATCCGGGGATAGATCCTGGCCTTGCGCGCAATGGGCAGAAACTCCATGGGCGGAACCACGGTGCCGTCCCGCTCGATGAGCCGGACCAGGCATTCGTATTTGGTTATCCTGCCGGTGGCCGCATGGATGATCGGCTGATAGAAGGGAACGATGCGGTCCTCGTCCAGGGCGTCGCGCAGTCTCCTGAGCCATTGGTGGTTTTTCTCCAGCACCTTCCTGATGTCGCCACTCTCCACGATGACCTGGACCAAACGGCCGTGCCGCTTGGCCTGTTTCAGGGCCAGGTCCGCCTCGATGAGGGGATTCTCCTGCTTATAGGAGATACCGCAGGTGACCTGGACCAGGATCTCGTTGTCGTTGACATGGAAGGGTTTGCGCGCCACCTCCTCCAGGAGCTCATGGCTGAACCGCTCCAGCTGGTCAGCACGCCACGGTCCCTGGTAGAGGATGGCCAGCTGGTCGCCGTGCAACCGGTAGAGGGTCATGTGGCTGTCCCGGCAGAGCTTCGCCACCAGCCGGGCCAGCTCACGGATGACCAGATCGCCGGTGTCGATTCCGTAAAAATCGTTGATCTCGCCAAAGTTATGGATATCGACCATGAGCAGAGAAGCCTGCTCCAGGCGGTCGATGTCCAGCAGGAGCTGGTAGCGGTTTGGGAGGCCGGTCAGGGTGTCGGTGGTGAGCAGTCGCTGCAGCTGCTGCCGTTTCTCGATCAGCTCGGTGACGTCATAGCGGGCAGCGATGTACTCGATGATGGTTCCGGAGTGATCGAAGATGGGACAGATGGTGCTGGCGTTCCAGCGGGTGGATCCGTCCTTGCACCGGCTGGGGAAGACGCCCCGCCACACGCGGCCCTCCGAGATGGTCTGCCACATGTCGGCAAACAGCTCCGGGCTGACATCGGGATGCCTGAGGATGGAGTGGGGGCGACCGATCAGTTCCTCGCGGCTGTAGCCGGTCATCCGGCAGAGACGTTCATTGACATAGGTGATATTGCCAGCCAGATCACTCTTGGAGACAATGGCAGACTCGTCGAGCACCTTCCGGTATTCATCCAGGAGCTTGACCTTCTCCCTGAGGGAGGCTGTCCTGGAGTGCACGACCTGTTCCAGTTCCCGGGTGTAGTTCTCTTCGTCCCTGCGGATGCGCCTGAGAAGAACCAGGCCGCCGCCAAGGAACAGCAGGCCGAGGAGCAGGGTCGAGCCGGCGGCCTTGATAAAAAAGGTTGAAAATCCCCGCTCGCTGAGCCGGTCATGGGAGAGCCTGATGCTGAGGATACCATAGAGGTCACCCAGCCTGTAGTCAAACCCGGAGTCATAGCTGGAGGCAATGACATCGGGCGCCTTCTCCCTGCTGGCATGGCAGGGCAGGCAGCTGGCGGTGATGCGCAGGGGCGAGGCGTGAAAAAAGACCTCCTCACCGTTCTCCTTCACAATCTCGCTGAACTCGTTTGCCCCGGGATCCTGATGGAAATAGTCGATGGCGCGCCGTTCCAGGGGATCAGCGATATTATCGGGATCGCGTGGCCGCTCGCTAACCATGCGCACCTTGATTTTCTCACCCGTCATGCCGGCCAAGTTGCTGGAGATGTTCTTGACCGCCACCAGGGGCAGGAACTCCAGGTTCTGCTCGTCAGGGGTGATATTCTGGTGAATGAAGATATCGAGGTAGGTCTTCTGGTAGGCAGTGATCAGCTGGCGGATCACCCTGGTGTCTTCAAGCTGGACAGCGTGCTCCAGCGCCCCGATATGACGGTATTCCGCCAGGATCTTGGCCACCAGGAGAACGAGGAGCGTACAGGAGATGAGGGCCAGGATCCTGACCGGACTGCTTTGGACCATGTTCATGTAGAGATCATAGCATCTCACATGCTTTAATCAAGGACCAAACCGGCCGCAGAGAAATCATCTGCCTGGCTCTGGCCTGATTTTCCGCCCCTGCGGATCCCGCCGGCCTGCTTGCAGGCGGCTGGATCCGGGGAGCGGCCAGGTCATTTCCCGGAGGGGCTAACTGCGGATCATTTCCGCGATCTGGAAGGCCATCTCCAGGGACTGCTCCGCGTTGAGACGCGGATCGCAGGTGGTCTGGTAGTTCTGGGACAGCTGCTCGTCGGAGAGTTTCCTGGCGCCGCCGATGCACTCGGTGACATTGTCGCCGGTCAGCTCGAAATGGACACCGCCGGGAACGGTCCCCTCGGCCCAGTGCAGCTCGAAGAAACAGCGCAGCTCGGAGAGGATATTGTCGAAATCCCGGGTCTTGTGCCCGCTCTCGGCACTGAAGGTGTTGGCGTGCATGGGATCGCAGCTCCAGAGCACGTTGAGCCCGGCCCGCTTGACGGCCCGCAGCAGGGGCGGTAGATACTTTTCGATATCCTTTGCCCCGAAGCGGGTGATCAGGGTTATCCGGCCCGGTTCGTTGTCCGGATTGAGCTTCTCGATAATGGCGAGGATCTCGTCGATGTCGTGCTTGGGGCCGACCTTCATGCCCAGGGG
>DRKI01000224.1 GCA_011051875.1 Desulfobulbus sp.
CGGGCCGCTCCCCGGTCGCATCGGGCAGGGCCTGGAACGGTATGGTCAGGGATGGGCTCACTTGATCGTCTGCGTGCAGTAATCGACGATGATCTCCCGGCTCGCGGAATCACCCTGGGGGCCGCGGATCTCGTCGTCAGGGTACCGGGACGTGCCCGTGGAGGACCACCCGCACGGCTGGCCCTCTTCCATGTCGTTGATCCCGTCCGGCAGTTCCAGCTCCAGCCACTTGACCCCGCCATCCCACCAGGCGTAGGCCACCGATGACCACCGGTTGTCCATGGCTGCTTCCCGGCACGGCAGACGGACGGCATACCCATGGACCAGCACCCGGTAGATCACCTTGAGCGCGCCGTACACGGGCCTGGCCAGGATGATCTCCGGGCCATCGACCGTGATTGCCGGCACCGGCGCCGCCGCGCCGGTGCCGTCGTAGCCGCCCCCGACCCATTCCGCGGACAGGATGGCCCGGGCCGGGTACTTGAGGCTCGCGGTGGCGCGGTCCGGCGCCAGATTGACCAGCTCGACAAACTCCACCTCCTCCACCACCCGTTCGCCCAGCTCGCCATGGCTCAGCGCCAGTTGATAGGGCAGGGCCGGGTCATACGGATAGACCAGGACAGCGGTATTGACCCCGCCGTCCGCGTCCATCCCGCAATCCACCTCCGGCTCCTCGTAGCCGTACATCATGGACCGCAACCAGCCCACGATTTGCCCCCGGGTCACATGGCCGCTGTAGCTGCCCACCTCCGCCTGCTCCAGGAGCAGGGCATCAACAGGCTCCCGGCCACCGGATTCCGCTGGCGCGGCAAAGGTGATGACCAGCTCGCCGGTCATGCCGATTCGCCGCTCAGGACCAGGGTGATCTTGTTATTTGCCAGGGACGCGGCCCCGGCCGGCACCACCCGCTTTTCCCAGATTGGCACGGCCGCAGGGTGAGTGGTGAAAACAATCCTGTCTCCCTGGGCCCAGGTGCCACCAAAGCCGGCGGCCTCCAGCGTGAAGTACGGCTTGGAGAAGTCAGGGTTCTGCGGCGCAAAATCTGCCGATATCGACCCGGATCCGACAGAGCCCACCGTGTCGCCGGAGACCGTGTAATTACTGGCATCGGTGAATTCCAGGGTCCATGTCTGCTCGATGGTCCCGATGTTGTCCAGCACGGGCGGATAGGTTGCTTCGTCATAGGTGCCGGCGGAGGTGGTCTCGGTCCAGCCGGTCATACTGCACTTTACATCTCCGGCCCCGTAAACCGATGACACCCTGGAGCCAGCGGCAACCGTGTAATCATTGGCCAGGGTCTCGGCCACCGTGATGGTCACCTGGGTGCCGGAGACGGTAGGGGTGCCGGAGATGGTCAGAAATTCCTCGTTGCCTGTGGCAGCGGACGGGTCGGCCATGTCCGTCACCCGAACCGTATCGCCATCCTGGAAGATGCCGGTGATGGAGGCGTCTTCCACGTCCACCACCAGGGTGGATCCTCCAGCCGCCGCATCACTGGCCAGGGCGGCGCAGCCATAGAGACGCTCAGATCCAGTGATGTCGCCCTGGGTATCGGTCTGGCTGCCCGGCCACATCACGCACCAGTCATCGGCCGGAGTCGGGTTATCCAGCCAGAGCTGGGCGGCAAGCAGGGTCTCGTCCGCATCGTTGGCCACCTTGGCGAACAGCTTGCGGTACTTGGTGGATCCTGAGTCCCGCTCTGCCTTGAGCACGTGCGGAAACACGTTCTGCACTACCCCGGAGACAATTTCCGCCGCCGACATCCGGCCGCCGTTGGCCGAGGTATCGTCCACCGTTGCCGACTTGTAGAATTTCAGTTCAGAGTCCAGGATGGTCATGTCAAACCTCTATCAGGTTAATGCGCCCGGAATACCAGTCACCGGGCTGCGGATCCGCGTGGTCGAAGGCCGGTTCCACCTCGATGGAGACGATCAGCACGCTGAACGTGCCGCGGTGGTGGGTCAGAGTCACCGGCTGGCCGGCAGCCTCCATGGCCTTGATCTGCTCGACCTGGGCCAACGTCAGATGATTGTCAGACAGCAGGGCCAGTTTCCTGCCACCCGAGATCGGGGCCGTCTGGATCACCAAATCTCCGGTGAGAGTCCGCCGCTGGCTCATGGAGATAGCGGGCGAATTCTCCAGGCCATCCAGAACCAGGTTGTCCGAAAGTTGCAGCGTTCCAAGGGTGGTCATGCCGATCTCAGCCTCCGCATCCGCTCCACGTCCCTAAGCAGTTTCTCTGCGTTGTACCGATCTGCCCGCATGGACACAGGACCGTCACTGCCGGGCAGGGAGAGGTTGATGTTGATGGTCTCGGATCCGCCGGCCCCGGCAGCGACCGGCCCGCCTGTGGCAAACCTGGGCAGCTCCGGCAGCCGCAGGTTGTTGAGTGCGTGGAAGATCCCGGCCCCGAAATGCGATACCGCCTCCTTGCGGATGATATATTCCCCGGCCTCGAGCAGCGCCGGGATCCGGTCGCCGCCGCCATAGCCGGGCAACCTGCCGCCGGAGGCGAACCTGGCCACCATGCCGCCCACCGCCTTCCTGACCACCTCGTCCACATATATCTTCATGTGCCGGTCGCGGGTCACAGCCACGATCCGTTTCTCCACCTTGTCCAGCTCCCGCATGCTGGCGGACCGCATGTCCAGCCAGTTTTTAATCCATGTCCGCTTCGACTCGTCCATGCCCCTGGTCAGATCCTGGAATCCGGATTTTCCGGTCAGATCCTCCATGGCCTTCTTTGCCGCGTCCTGCTGCTTCTTCAGGATGGAGATGGCCAGTTCGCCGGCCCGTTTGACGCCGTCCATGGATGTCTTGAGGGCATCATTTTGCGAAACCAGGACGCGATCACCGTCCTTCACCTCACGGTTCAGATCGGCATAGGCCTGTTTCGCCTTGTCCGCCAGCTCGACCGCGGTTTTGAAGTCCCCGGCCTCGGCCGCCTCCCTAGCTGCCCGCTCGTACTCCTGCGCCTCCTTCTTCCTATCCCGCCAGGCCGCGATATCCGACATCCCGGTCCTGGCCATGGCTCGGAGCTGCTCGGCCAGCGACCGCTCCCGGCCAGCGATCTCGTCCTGGATCCGCCGCACCTCGTCGGCATACTCCCGGTACTTCTTCTTCATCTCCTCGAGCGCTTTGCCGGTGACCTGCTGGACTTCCTGTGTCTGCTTCTTCGTGGCATCGGTCATCTCACGCGCCCCCCGTACCCAGGTGCCGGTCAGGTCGTCGTATGCGACCTCGCCCCGCTTCTGGGCCGCGAACAGTTCGTCCACGGTCCGGTAATTTGTGCCGAGCGCCTGGTTGATCTCGCTCAGCCTGGAGGTGATCTTCGGGTCGATCCACGCCTTCTGCTCCGCTGCCCTGCGCTTGGCCTCCGCCAGCTCGTCGGTGGCCTTCTTCCAGTTCCAGAGGATGGCGATCAGGCGGCCGATCTTTATCACCGCGTCAGCGGCAGCCAGGGCAAGAAAGCCTTTGAAGACAACGGACAGGGTTGTGGTTGAGGCGGCGACCCCGTCAAGCGCGGCCCGCAGAGATGCCAGACCGGAGGTGATGGTGCTGCCGGTCAGGGTCATGAAGGCAGCGTTCAACCCCCTGAGAATGTTTATGCCCGTACCAAGCACCTGAAACGATTTGAACAGCAGATAGATCTTTACGGTCCACTTTCCGGCCGCCAGTACCGCCTCCCTGTTTTTCAGCACCCACTCGGCGGTTCCCGCGGCAGCAGTAACCAGAGAGGAGACCAGATTTCCCAATTCGCCGCTGTTTTCCCGGATCACCGCGGCCAGATCTTTCATGGCCGCCACCGCGTCCGAATTGTTTGCCACCGCGTTTTCGATCTCTTTGCGGGCCAGGGCCAGGGCGCCGGAAAACGTTTTCACCGAGGAGGCGGCCCGTCCATGCATGGGAATGGCCTGTTCCAGAAAGACCTGGTAGCGGACCTGGGCCTTCTGCATATCATTCAGGTCTTTCCACGCCCCCTGCATGGCTCCGTGGGCGTTGTACCAGGCCTTGACATAGTTCTCGTTCAGGGTCAGGCCCAAATATTCGGCCGACTCCGCCTCGCCGCGCAGGGCCGCCGTCACCCGCTCGACGCCGCCTTCCAGGCTGACTTTGCCCGCCGACAGATCCCCGGTCAGCCGGATGACCCGTTCCATCTGCTTCGCAGACAGCCCCAGCCGCTTGGTCATGTCGATGGTGCGGGCGGCGGCGTTTTTCAGCTCAATATCGGAATAGACCCGCAGCTCTTTGGACAGGCGCGAAATGGCCGCGTTCCACTGCGAATCGGTGCCGATGGAGGAAAATTCCCGGGAAGCGGCCCGCAGACTGGCCTCAAGGTTGAAACCGGCGTCACCGGCATTTTTCATGATATCCGTGGCCGAGCGCAGAGCGGAAAAGCCGACAAAGGCCCCGACCATGCCGCCAACAGCACCCTCAAGTGCCGTGATGACCCGCACGCCGTTGTTCGCCTCCTTGTTGAAGGCGTTGATCGACTTGACTGTCCTTGACATCCCTGCCCGGAAGCCCTTGTCGACCAGTTCAAGGACAAACTCGATCTTTCTCCGGTTTGACATGATTTAGAAAAATCTATATATTGAAGATATGGAAAAAACCGGAACTGACAACAGTCTCGCTGCAGGAATATTCGCCACGTTTATGATGGCGGCCATCACCTGGTTCGGATTCTCGATCTCTGCCCCGTGGATCTGGGTCCCGTTCGGATCGTTCTTGACCATCGCTTTTATTTTCGGCTTTGCCGAGGCATGGGAGAAAGCGTCCGACAATTATCAGTGCAAAACGGGATCATAGCCGTCACGAAGAGTTCCCATCCGTAATCCCACGCATGGACATGCCCAGCCTGAATGAGTCTGCAAACACACTCGGCAAGCATTCGGACAGACTCTTCGCGACCCCTTCTACAACTCCGTCCGCCCGGAGCTTCCGGGCTATCCCGAAAAAACCGGAATTCACCTCAAGTAACCCATCGACCACCTGCTCGATCTCCGAGGCGTACCAGGTCTTGATCTCATCGAGCCCTGGATCGAGGCACTCGTTGGCCAACCGCTCCAACTCCTCGACCCGGTCGTCCGACTGCCATGCCTGATAGAGCGCATACGGCGAAATCTCCTTGACCGTGACCTCGCCTCTTCCTTCGATATTCACAACCTTCAATCTGCGCATCAGATCACACCCTGCTTCCTGAGCCAGGACACCTGCGATTTTCTGACCTTTATCTTGTCCCCCTTCTTGCAAGTTTTCCCGGCGTGGATGTGGTCCTTCTTCAGGACGACCTCGACCTTCTTCATCTTCTCGTTCATATCCCTGCCCTCCTGTTTCCTGTTACCTGTCCTATGTCACCAGATCACCGCACCTCAAACGGCCAGGATCTTCCAGACGGCGTGATCAGCTTGCCCTCGAATTGGAGCTCCTGGGTATCCTCGGACAGAAAATCCACGGCCGAAGACGGCCGGATCGACGCCTTGAACACCTCAACCCTGGCCGCATCTCCGGTATAGACGTTCTTTCCGGAAAAGATGATGGCCACGTTGACCAGAGGCTGGGTGGCGCCGGTGATCTTGTCCCCGGAGAGCGCACCGTAGGCATAGTCCACCAGCATGGAATCGCCTTCGCCGATGGATCCTGATGAGAGCGGCTTGATCATGCCTGCATCCGCGTCCACCACATAGTCCGTGTTCTCGGTGTAGGTAGTGGCGCCGGTGGAATCGGTCACCACCACAGAGTTGATACCGCTACCAGGGCTGGCCACGGCAGACCACTTGTCAAGGTGGGCGGTGATTGCCTCGTCGGTCACCGAACCGGCAGAAGCAGTGATGTCCACCAGATCGCCCAGGAAGATGTTGGCGAACAGGTCCGGGGTGACGCCGTTGAAGGTCATGGCCACAGTAGCGTCCGTGATCAGCGTTGCCGAGGCCAGGGTCTGGCCGAAGGTGTCGCGCATCCGGCTCTTGACCTCTTTCGTTTCCGTCTCCACGTTGAGCTCCAGCCGGGTCGCGTTGGCCGGGTCTGAATACCCGAGCGGCTGGTCGTTTGCATCCAGCCGAGCCATCTGCAGATTACCGGAGCCGAGAAAATAGGTGGTTCCAGGCTTCATCGTCTGTCTCCTGTATTGAAAAAGTTATGTCCGCTTGAACGTCTCCGGGATCACCCGCACCTGGAGCAGCACCAGGTAGACGGTGGATCCGCCGGAACGGAACTCCTCGAGCCGCACCGCCGGCACCCGGAATCCTCGCTGGATGCCTACGCAGTCCGGTGGCCGCCAGCCATGGAAGCCGTCGCGGACGGTATCGAGCAGGCCGAGCATCTCGGCCTGGGCCGCCAGCTCGTTGTCGTTGTGGCCGACGGTCACCTTGACCGCGAACACGATTTCGCGGAAGACCGTGGTCCCGGTCTGCTGCTCCTTGTCTTCGGCAAGGTACGGCTGCACGGACGGCAGCGGCTGCTCACCGCCCAGGGCAGTGCCGACGTTGGCGACCCCGAGGTCGGCCAAGCGGTCGGTGATCACGTCGAACAGATCGGTGTACATCAGACCTGCCCCAGCTCCAGGAGCACGAACCCGGACGACGACGGCCGCATGGCCAGCACCCGGTAATCTTGCCCCTCGATGGTCAGAACGGTGCCGGACTCGCCGTCCACGACCCCCAGCCGCTCCAGGTCCTCACGGGCCGCCTGGCAGACCGGGTTGACCGTCTCCAGGCCGCCGGCCGCGTAGACCGTCTCCGGGTCGCCGTATTCCGGCGGCGAGACCAACATCTCACCGGCTGTTCCGGCCACGGCCGTCACCCCGACCGCCTCCAGCATGACCTGCCTGTCTTCGGCGTCCAGCATCTTACTCGGCCGCCTTCCAGCCACGACCCTCGTGCGCGGCCACGGTGGTGGGGTGCACATACAGGACGCGCCCGCCCAGCACCATCTTCACCAGGTTCTTTTTCGGGGTCGGTTTTGCCTGCTTCTGCTCCTGCTCCTGCTTCTGCTCCTGTTTCTGCTCAGTCATGATTCTCCTCGTCATCCCAGCCGGTTTGCCGGGCCAGTTCGTTTTTCCTGTCGCGGAGCCGCTTGATCTCGGCGCACAGGCCAATCATTTTCCCCAGCCGTTCCCGTTCCGACTCCAGGTCGTCGCAGCTGGCGGAACAGGGCGTGTTGCGAGCCAGGCACAGGGCGGACAGCGAAAGCCCCTTGACCTCGCGGCGCCAGGTCCGCTCCAGCCGCTGCAGCTCCCGCTCGATGGTGGCGTATTCACCCCGGATGATCAGCAGATGCTCATCCACTGCCCATCACCCCAGCAGCAGGGCCATGTGCTCGCTCTTGGCCGCCTTGACGCCCCAGGCCACGGCCACCTCGATCAGCACGGCCCGGTAGGCCCGATACAGCGCCACCTGGAAGTAGATGCCGGAAACCGGGTCCTGGACCACCATGATGTCATCGGCCGCATCCCCGCCCTCTGGCATCTTGGGCAGCCTGGTGAGCAGGTGGATGGCATCGCGGGAGAATGCCATGTTGGCGGCATAGGAATCACCGATGGTCATGGCGTTTGCGTCCGGGATGGTCATGCGCGCGCCCGGCTTGTTGAGAGAGATCGTGCCCGGCGCCGCGATGCCGGTGCCGACCACGTACTTGTGCTGCCCGTCCGCGGCAAATTCCACAACGTCACCGGCCAGCACGGTGCCGGTACCGGTGACCAGGGCCACGTCCGTCACCCCTTCCGCCGTGGCGCCGCTGGTCACGTAACCGGACCCGGTACCCTTGGTATGGTTCCTGATCTTTGCCGACTCGCGGATCTGCATGCCGGCCATGTCGAGCAGGACACCCTGGCGCAGGGGATCGCTGGACCCAACCATGTGCACCTGGCTCTGCTTGCCGATGATCTTGGCGCCTGCGGCCGTGTTGATCACCAACTGCATGGACCCGTCCGGAGCGCCGTTGTCCTTGAGGATACGGGCCACCTCGGCGGCGTCGGTGAAATCCCCGGCCGTCGCGAATGGCGTTGTGCCCGGCGTGCCATAGGCACGAGACGCGTGCACGTACAGGGCCGCCAGGTCATCCTCCATCTCGTTGGCCAGCCTCCGGAAGGCCTGCGCGAACTTGTTGTTCTGGATATTGCCCTTGGCCTCCCGGCCGATTGCCGCCTCGTCGTCACCGGTCCAGTGGAACTTGACCGCCCGCACCTTGGTGATCTTCATGGTGCCGGTGTCCACCACGGAATCGTCCAGCTCCGGGATGATGTTACTTGGCGCGACATCGTAGGCCGTGGCCTCGGGCACGATGTCGTAGGTGATATCCTGGTCCTTGGCCACCTGTTCGGCCTTGGGATTCTTATAGACGGCCGGGATCAGCCCGACCAGCTCGCGGCTGACAACGTCAACCGAGTCGTAGATGTACTGGATCAGTCCAGTCAGTGTGTTTGCCATGGTTCAGCTCCTCTTCTCTTCCTTTTCCGGTTCCCGGCCCTGGGCCGAAATCAGTCCTTTACCGTGCCGCCATCGGCGATAAAGGCCCGCTGCTCACTGATGGAAAGAGCGTCATAATCCTTGCGGAGCATCTCCTTCCTGTTGCCATCGTCCGGATTCGCCGGCGGCACCGGATCGTTGGCATTGCTTTCCATTGCCTCGGCCGCCAGCTTGCGCAACTGCTTCTCCGCGGCCACGATGGCCTTTGCCGCGTCCGCGCCCGTGGACTTACCGTCCAGCTCCATCCTGGCGATCAGGTCCTCGTGCCCGGGAATCAACTGGGCCCGCACGTCCCTGATCCGCTCGGTCTCGGCCTCGGCCCCGCGCCGGGCCAGGGCGCTGACCAGGTCCGGCCGCGCCGTCTTCAGCTTTTCCTCATCCAGGCCGGCCATGGTCTCGTCGGCCACTGCGGCCACCAGGTCGGGGCGCTTCTCCTTGAGTGTCTTCAGATCCATATCCTGCTCCTCTCTTCCTGGGGCGGACTGTGGGCCGCCCTTACCGGTTGCGGGCGCAGCCGCCCTGTTGTTCCCGTTGTACATGGCCGCCAGGGCCGCGGCCTTGACAAGGTCGTCGGCAGCGGCCCGGCTGTCGGCCGCCAGCCGGCGGCCGCATTCCTGGAAGGCCGCGCGGGCCGCGGCCTTTGCCGCCGTCGCACCGGCCCCGTCATTCGACCCATCCCCTGTCTCCACCAGCTTGTCGGCAAATCCGGCGTCCACGATCTCGGGGCCGTAGAAAAATGTCTCCTCGTCCATCATCTCCCGGATCTCGTCCAGGTCACGGCCGGTGTGGGCCGCATAGGCCCGGGCCATCAGCCCGGACAGGGCCTCGGTCTCCCGGCCATACTTGAGGATATAGTTGTGGTCGCCGAACACCCCGCCGTGCACGTTGTGGATCATGTAGACCGCGTTGTCCTCGGCCCGGATGGTATCGGCGGCCAGGGGGACGTAGGAGGCGGCCGACATGGCGAACCCGGCCAGGGTGGCGGTCACCCGGCCTGGATAGCGGCGCAGACCGTTGAACATCTCCAGGGCGTCGGCCACCAGCCCGCCTGGGCTGGAGATCACAACCTCCACGTCATCACCGCCGGCCTCCAGCAGGAACCGGCGCAGGTCGGCCCCGGTCACGTCCCAGCCGATGATCCCGGACAAGGTAAACTGTTTCATTGTTCCTCCTCGCTGTTGCCCGCGGCCTTGCCGCCGGTACTTTCTTCCCTGTTCAGCCCGTTGTCCTCCAGCCAGCGTTCTTCCTTGACGATCTGCGGCTGGATGGCCTCGAAATCACCGCCCAGGAGCCGGGCCCGCTCCTCGGCCCGGGTCGAGATCCGCAAGGAAACGCGCCGTTTCGCCGCCTCCACCTCCTTGACCGGGTCGATCTGGTTGGGCGCATCCCCGGTCCACAGGGCGCCCAGCCAGGCACGCCTGATCAATGGCGAATGAAAAAAACCTGGCGCGGCAAGGCGGCCGGAGACGATGGCCTCGGTGATCACCGCCTCGTACACCGGCTGGCAGAACTGGCTGACCAGCCAGCCGCGCCGCCGCAGGAAATAGTCCCAGGCGTCCTCGAGCGCTGCCCTGGCCGCGGAATAGGAAGCAGTGAAATGCTTGATCAGGACCTCGAACGGCAGCTCGAGGGCCATGCCGATCTGGCGCACCACGGCCAGGAAGAAGGGATCAAATGCCTGGTTTGGCCTGTTGGGATCGACCGTCTCGATGTTTGTCCCGTTGGGGAGGCCGACGACCGACCCGTAGCCAAGTTCGAGCCCGGTATCGTCAGCCTGGAGCGCTGGGTCGCCATCCGGGTTCTCCAGGTCAGGGGCCGGCCCGAAGTCCGGGCTGCCGGTCTCGTTGCGCACAAAGACCGTCAGCATGCCACTCACCACCGCCGCCATGACCTCGGCGTCCGTGTACCGTCCGAGCTGTCGGACCAGTTCGATGACAGGCGCCAGGTAGGGAACTCCCCTGGTCTGGCCGGGGCGGGTCTTGTCATAGAGATGCAGGGCCATGGGCCGGCCATCGTCGGCAAAGGCCTTGAGGGTGCGCCAGGTGAAATCGCGCCGGGACCGGCGCAGGA
>DRKI01000225.1 GCA_011051875.1 Desulfobulbus sp.
GCCGAAGGGTTTGACGCCGACTATGCCCTGACCGCCCCCTCGGACCGGGCCCACTTCTTCCCCGGCGAGGCCATTGTCGTCTACCTGCTGGTCTTTGACCGCAGGACGCGGCGGGTCCTGGGGTTGCAGGGGTTCGGGGTCATGAACGATTCCATCTCCGCCCGTATCGACGCGGCTGCGGTCATGATCGCCAAGGGCGCCACCATCGAGGACTTCATGGTCGCCGAGATGGCCTATGCGCCGCCCTTTTCCGCGGCCATCGATTCCATCAACGCCGCGGCCTACGTAGCCGACAACCTCTGCGCCGGCCGGCTGCGCAAGCTGGAGATGGACCGGTTCCTGGCCTGGATGGACAATTTTGAATCCGAGCCCGACTGGATGGCCCTGGATATCCGGCATCCCATGGAGGCCGGACCCTTTGTTGACAAGTTCGGCGCCGACCGGTGGCTGGCCATCCCCTACAATGAGGTCCGTGACCGTTATGAGGAGATCCCGGACAACAGGATGCTGATCATCCTCTGCGACGCCGGTACCCGTTCCTACGAAGTGCAGGTATTTCTTGACCATATCGGCAAAAAGAATACCATGGTATTAAGCGGTGGATTCAACGTGATCCGCCGTATCGGCGTGGATTGGCTTCCCGGTTAAGGGTCTCTGGCTGAAATCGCCTGCGGCAGAAGGGGAAATTCTTTTCGCCGCAGGCGAATCCTGCCCGGAAGCCGGTCTGAAACAGGAAAATGCCGGGCACCGACCTGTCCGGCCGGCAGGAAGGCTGGGAGAAAAAAGCCATGGCAGACGTCAATACCGACCATATGGTGGAGGAGATCAAGGCCAACATCCGGACCGGCGACCGGATCAAGGCCCGCCTGGTCCTCGATCACCTCGGGGATGTGGACAAGAAGACCCAGAACCGGCTCCTCTACGAACTGTCCAGGGGCGAGGCCGATTTCACCATTCCCCTGTTCAACTATCTTCTCACCGAGTACCCCGCCCTGGCCGAAAGCCTGCCGGTGATCCGGGAGACCCTGATCTCGCACCTGATTGCCTATCCTGAACTGCTGATCTCCTGTCTGCGCGACCCGGAGATTCCCGACAAGACCATCATGATCCAGACCGCGGGTGAACTGCGGCTCGAGGACGCAACCCTGGCCCTCATCGACCTGCTGGGCGAGACCGATGACTCTCCAACCATCAAGCTGATCATCGAGACCCTCGGCCTGATCGGGGATCCGCAGTCGATCAACACCCTTACCGATTATCTCTACTCGGCGGATCGGGAACTGATCATTGCTGCCATTCACGCCCTGGGCCAGGTGGGGACCCAGACCGCCATGCACCGGCTGGCGGAGCGGATGGGAACCGATAATGAGCTGGACCTCCTGATCCTGGGGATCTTTGCCGATGTCCAGGACCAGGTTTCCCTGGAGAAACTCAACGATACCCTGCGCTCCCACCATGCACACATGCGCATCTATGCCAAGGACGAGCTGATCCGGATCGGCAGCAAGTGTGTGCCGGTGCTGATCGAGAACCTGAAGGAGACGGACGACGATCTCCTCATCCACACCCTCAACGTTCTCGGCGAGATCGGCGACGAGAGCGCCATCATGCCGATCAGGAAGCTGCTCAACGCCGAGCCTCGCAACGCCAATGTCCGGTTTGCCGCCTACGAGGCCCTGGCCATGCTGCCCCTGCGCAAGGGGGCCTACACCCTGGCCGCCGGCCTCACTGATCCCGAGGACCACGTCTGCATCGCCGCGGCGCGTGCCATTGACCGCAACTTCAACGAGATCCTGGCTGCCGGAATCAAGAACATGATCAAGGCGCGCAATGACGAGGCCCGCCATATCGTCAAGATCATCGTCAATGCCCAGGTGGACAATATCTTCCTCAGCCTGGCCGGTGAGGATTATTTCCGGGAAATGGCCATGATCTATTTGCCCCATGCCCACCAGGACATCCGCGACCATTATGCCGAATTGCTGAGGAAAAACGGTTTCGGTGAGTTCGCCGCCCAGGTGGCCGGCGGGACCGTGGAATCGGGCGATGTGCGGGTCAAGATCTGCGCTGTCGATGATTCGCGCATGATCCTGAACATCTACAAGGCGACCCTGCATGAACTCGGCTTCGAGCCGGTCCTGTTCGAGTTCCCTGCCGGGGCCCTGAAGTGGCTGGAGGAGGAAAAACCGGCCCTGGTGCTGACCGACCTCAATATGCCCGAGATATCGGGAATCCAGTTGACCGAGGGGATCCGGAAACACTATTCCCCGGAAGAACTGCCGGTCATCATGGTGACCACCCAGAGCGACAGCCAGGACCACGAGGCAGCCGAGGCGGCAGGCGTCAATACTATCTTGATCAAGCCCTTCAACGCGGCCTCCCTGAAGGAGGCGATAGCCCGGTTTATCCCGGTGCCGTGAGTCGGTACGCGGCCCTGCCGGTCACCCCGGGACCAGCCCGGTGTTTCTTTGTTTCAGTGGAAGAGGCCGCCACCGGGCCGTTCCTTCTCCTGGCAGGTGCCGCTGTCCAGCCTGGTGCGGACCAGGCAGGCAAGGAATCTCAGGGCCCTGCGGGCGGGATCACCGGCCTGGTGAGTGCTGTTGACAATGGCGTCTATCCGCTCCACGGACGGGGCCTGCCAGAGTTGCTCCAGTTCTTTTTCATGCTCCCCGCCGGCCATGCGCAACCGGGCAAGGTCGGTGGCAAAAAAGCTCATCTCGGGATATTTTTTCGCAATATCGAGCAGCAGTTCCTGCAGCTTCTCGGGTTGTTCGCGGAGAATTCTCTCTGAAACGGCGATCCATTCTTCTCTCCACCCATGGACGTTTTTCACCATGATCTCCTCCCCAGGCCATGTGCCGACCCCTGATCTGAAAACCGACACCAAGAAGCCGGATATCCGGCTCAGGTACGGATGATGCGATGCCTGCTCCGGGATAGCGTTTTGCGATGAACCACCCGGATCGGCACGGTCTGCCTTGCCGCCTGCGTTCGCCTTGCCGGCGGGCCGGTCTTCTCCTGCCGGTGCAGGGGATTTCCTCCTGGTCCGGCAACATACGCAGTATAGCCGGGGAACCTGACAGAATTCTTACAGAAAGGCTGGCGCGTGAAAAAAAGAGCAGCATATTCCTGTCGTGCAGTCAGTTCCTGGTATTTCACCGGTTTTCCGTTCCATTGGCCGACGGTTTCCCGGCTGGAGGGGGACGGTTGTCAGGGGGAAGGAAGAGGCTGGCCGGGAAGGATTCCCAACAGTCAGGGATTTGTCAGTCCGCCAGGGGGGACCGGGCGCCCGGGCAGGCGCTGGCATCGGCCAGGTAGCGGGGCAGACGATCGAAGCAGCGGCCCACGTCTTCAGGCCGGTGGGCATCGGAGCCCGGGACAAGCGGGATGTGGAGGGCCATCGCCTTGCCGAGGATCCCGGGTTCCGGAAAGGGCCGGTTGCGGATGGAGTAGCCCGAGGTGTTGATCTCGAGCGCTGTTCCCCGCCAGGCCATGGCGGTCAGCAGGGTGTCGATCCGGTGTAGATGGCTGTCGTTGAAGCGGATATCCGGGTGGTGGCGCAGGACCGCATCCAGGTGGCAGACAACGTCGGGCCTGACAATATCCAGCCCGGCCAGCAGGCCGTCCAGGTATGCCGAGATCACCCGGTCGATACCCTCTGCCGCAAGCCGTTCCAGGTTTTCCCGCCGCCGGCTGACCAGGTTGTAGTGGCGGTCTCCCACCAGGTAGAAATGATAGGAGAGGCCGATCCACTCCCAGGGATACCGGCCGAGGGCGGTTCGGAGCATTTCGGTCTGATGCGGGTTGTAGCCCGCCTCCACCCCCAGCCTGATGGTGATCCGGTTCTTGTAGCGCGACTTGAGACGGTCGCCTTCCCTGAAGTATTCATCGAAGTCGGCCTCGGTGAGCCAGGTCCTGGGAGTGGAGCGGATGCCCACCTCCAGGTGTTCGAGAAAGGTTATGCTGCGCAGGCCGTTCGCCACGGCGGCCAGGACATACTCCTCCATGGTGCCGACGGCGTGGTTGCAGAGGGGGGTATGGATGTGACCGTCACTCTCGAGGTCGAGGGCATTCAGCATGGGATCGGAGAAACAGGGAACAGCGGCCGCGGCAATGGCGGGAGCGGGAAACAGACGACGTGGCGGTCCCCGCAGGGACAGGGAATCCTGCCGGGGGAATCAGGCGTTGCCCTTGGGGAAGAAGTGAATGACACCGTCGATATCAGAGGTGTCACAGATGTCGCCCATTTCCATTTCCAGGTCAAGAAGCCCTTCAATGCCTTCCATCTCGACGGAAAAGGACGGACCATCCGGAAGATGATAGACGAGGGTTTCGACCTTGCTCAGGTCGATGGGGGTAAAGAAAAAATTTTTCATGTAGACCGGTTGTCTTGCTTTCATGAGCAGTTGATGTATTGCAGGGGAAACATTTGCTGCCGGCCGGATCGCCGCCAGGCGGGTTTCCCGTCTTCTCTTTCTTCTTTTATAAATTTTTTTTGGGCAAATGGCAAGCAGGCAGGAGCAACGCGGGACGAAAAAAGGAGACAGCCGGTTATGTGGGTGAAAACATGGACCCTGCCGCCATTTCGGTTTGACAGAAGAGGGGGAGATGGTAAAGTACCATATTTTGTCAGATAGAGGATCAGCAATCCTGCCGGTCTGGTCCGGTACGTTTTTTTGATATGTCAACCTTGAAGAGGATTACGCCGCAATGAGCAAAAATCAGGAACAGCCCCTCGATAAAGAGGAGGCTTTCAAGAGTACAGACAAGAACCCCTCCCATATCCTGCCGGAAAAGCTCACTTTGGACTCCCGGCTCCAGTTCGAGTGCCATCCCGGGGTCAGCTGTTTCACGGCCTGTTGTCACAACATCAAGATCATACTCACACCCTACGACATCCTGATCCTGCGCAAACGGCTGGGGATACCGGCCCACGAGTTCATCACCAGGTATACCCAGCCCACCTACCTGGAAAAGACCGATATGCCCGGCGTCCAGATCAAGCTCACCGGGGACGAAAAGGCCTGTCCCTTTGTCACGCCCGACGGCTGTACTGTCTACAGTGACCGTCCTTCGGCCTGCCGCTATTATCCCGTGGGCATGGCCGATTTCCACGAAGGGGGAAGCAATGATGCCGCCGAGGAGAAGTTCTTTTTTATTGTCAAGGAGCCGCACTGCAAGGGGTTTGAAGAACCCAAGGTGTGGACCATCGGCGAGTGGCGGGCCGACCAGGGTGTCGATGTCCGGGACGAGATGAACAAGGAGTGGCTGCGGCTGGTCATGCGCCGCAAGTCCTTCGGCTACCAGGCAACCCTCAGCGAGGCGGCCAAGCGCATGTTTTTCATGGCATCCACGGACCTGGATTCGTTTCGCAAGTTTGTTTTCGAGAGTTCTTTTCTTGAGACCTATGTCGTCGACCAGGAAACCCAGGACAAGATCAGGGAAGATGACGTGGAACTGATGCACTTTTCCTTCAAGTACCTGGCCAATACCCTGTTCGGTGCCGAGGGCATGGAGATCAATCCCGACAAGATCAAGGCCAAGGTCAAGGAGATCAAGGAACGTCAGGACAAGGTCCTGGAGGAGGCCGAAAAGGAGTACCAGGAGCTCAAGGCCGAGTACGAGCGGCGGAAAAGGGAACGCGATGCCTTGGAGAAGAAGAAAGAAAGCAGCAGGTAGCGGCCGGCGGCCGTTACATTGCTGATCATGGCATCCCTGTCGGCAGGGATGCCGTTATCCTGCAGGGAGATCGCCCGCAAGCGGTCTCCCGTTTTTTTTTGGGTGCGGGAGGATGGGTACCATCTGCCCGGTTGCCGCTCCATGCCGGATACAGCCGGCCCGGCGGCTGGAGGCATCCCGGGTTTCCAGGGTGGGATCGTTGTCACGGGCCATCCGGGCAAGGACCCCGGTTTCCTTGAGGAGGAGTTTCTCCACCCGGTTGAGGGTCTCTGCCTGTTCCGGTGTCAGCCAGCCCCGTTTTTGCCCCTTGCAGAACTCCTGTTCCTCGCGGGCAGTTATACGGGGTGCATCCTTGTGACGTCCGATCGCGCATCGCTGTGGCACCCTGCCGCCGCTTGCAAGTATGGTGTTGATTCCGGGTACTTGGATATCCAGTGATCGGTCACGAAGAACCTGCGCTGGAGTTCATTCTGGCCCCTGGGCCGGGTCGTGCAAGATTTTTTTCAACTGTTCGATTTCCGGCAGGGCCGCCTGCCGCGGGCAGGCGGCCAGGAAGGGCTCCATGGCCAGGGGGCGTCCAAGCTCCGCTGCCAGGAAGGATGGCAGGTCCATGCGGTTTCCCTGCCGCCACCAGGAGGTGAGGAGGGCCACGGCTTCGGGCTGCCGGTACCAGCGGGGACCGGCCTCTCCCCGCAGACGGTCGGCCAGGATGTCGGCGGCCAGGAATCCCTGGAAGTAGTCCAGGGTGTAGAAGTCCGGCATCAGGTCAAAGAGGTAGGTCTCGGGATCATAGAGGAACCCGGTTTCCACCTGCATGGTGCGGGCATAGAACGGCTCGCCCCTGCGGAGCCTGTCCAGGCGGAAATTTTCATATTCAATGACCAGCTTGGCCGCATATCTCCGGGCGAGCGTCATCCATTTGACCTGGTGCACCGTGGCGACTGCCCTGGCATGGGCGCTGTCAAGTCCGATGACCTCTTCGAGAAATTCCCTGGACATGGCGATCTTTTGGAGCAGGAAGGCAAAGGCCTCTGACAGGCCGCTGGAGGGAAAGAGATCGGTCTGCAGCGGCGGGAGGCCCTTGTCGGTATAGAGAAAGGAGAGGGCGTGGCCCAGTTCGTGGCAGAGGGCCTCGAGATCCAGCCAGCCCAGCAGCGGCCCCAGCACGATGTGGATCTCGCCAGGGATGGCTACCGGCATGCAGTAGGACTGTCGGCCTGGCCGGCCCACGTGGTGGATGGTGAGGGCGGGGCTGCTGATCCGCGCAAAGCCGGCTTTTTCGAAGAAGGCGAGGATGTCGCCGGTGGCCAGCCGGCGCGGGAAACAGTGATCCAGGTAGCGGAGGCCCAGGAGATAGATGGCATCGAAACGGGATGCCCGGCCGAGGTCGAGGCCGGTCACTGCCCGGAGCAGGGTACCGATGGCGGCCAGGTGGCTGCTCCGTTCCGAGTCGAGAAAGGCGGCGGCCTGGGCCACGGCCTCGTTCAGGGCCACGCCCCGTTTCTGTTCACAGAACGGGATGTAGCCGCCGTGGCCCAGCTCCTCGCGGATCAGGGTGAGCAGGGCCTGCCAGGTGGCATGGCTCATCGGGGCCAGGAAGCGGCACAGGGTGCGGACTTCGCGCGTCAGCAGCCGCCGGGCCCGGTTGTCCGCCGTATCCTGGCACCAGGTGATGACCCGGTTGAAGGGAATCTCTTCGTCACCCACCTGGGCCTTTGCTCCTTCCATCCAGGAGGTGAACATGGCCTGCAGCGGTTCCACCCGGACACGAAGGAAATGGTCGGCGGCCTGGAAGTAGAGGCGGTCTCCGTCTGCACTGTTGTCCAGGCGCCGGATGGCGGCCAGGTCGGAGAGGGTGAGCGGTTCGCCGGTGTCCCAGGCCGGCCTGTTGCCGAGCTGCATGTGCAGGTCGCGCAGCCGTACCGCCCTGGTCATGGCCAGTATCCTGTCGAGCCACGGTTGCAGCCGGGAATGATCGGCCTGGCCCGGTGCCGTTCTGTCATCCGGTATGGACATGGTGTCTCATGTCGGCGGCGGGCCGGCGGTTATGGTGGTCCGGCAGCCGGTCGGGCGGCAACCCTGCCGGCAGGATGACAATAGTTCTCGTCAACCGGGAAGTAGTCTGGTATATTTCTGAAATCATAAAATATTTATATAGGATTGCAGGAATGACCCATACAGGATTTGACTTTGACGTGGTGGTCATCGGTTCCGGGTTCGGCGGTTCGGTGATGACCTGCCGGCTGGCGGAGAAGGGATACCGGGTCTGCCTGCTCGAACGGGGCAGGCGGTACGGGATGTTCGAGTTTCCGCGGCGCATGGACGAGGTGCGCAGGCGTCTCTTCTGGGATCCGGAAGACGGCAAGTTCGGATTCATGCAGTTCCACTCCTACTACGAGAGCGATACCTTCTCGGTTGCGGCCAGCGGTCTTGGCGGCGGTTCCCTGATCTATGCCAATGTCCTGATGCGGATGCCGGCCGATTTTTTTGATGGCTGGCCGGGCGGCATCACCCGGCAGAGCCTGGACCCCTATTACGACCGGGCCCTGGAGATGCTGGAGGCAAGTCCCTATCCTTTTTCCCCAGACAATCCCTACTACTACGATACCCCCAAGACCGCGGCCATGCAGCGGGCCTCGGCGGAGATCAAGGATTCCGCGGACGCACTTTCGCCGCACCGGTTCCGGCTGCCGCACCTGGCCGTGCGCTTTGCAGGTGATTTTCCGGGCCAGCAGGGGCTCAACAGGCAGGGGGTGCCCCAGTCGCGCTGCACCAAGTGCGGTGAATGCGACCTGGGGTGTAACATCCATGCCAAGAACACCCTTGACCTCAACTACCTGGCCCGGGCAGGCAACCCCGATCTGCTGGGGCCGGGCAAGGTGGCCGCCGAGATCAGGACCGAGTCCATGGTCCAGGAGATCGTCCCCCTGCCGGACGGCGGTTACGAGGTATTCTATGTCCATCCCCGGCGGATGGCGGACCGGAGGCGGGTCACCGCGGAAAGGGTGGTCCTGTCGGCCGGCACGATCGGCTCCACCGCCATGCTGCTCAAGATGCGCAAGTATGGCCGGCTCGGCAACCTGAGCCCCATGCTGGGGAAACGGTGGTGCGGCAACGGCGACCTGGAAGGTATGGTCTTCAGGACCGACAACCAGCTGCTGCCGACCAAGGGGCCGGTGATCACCTGCGCCATGGAGTACCGTTTTCAGCCCTATGAGGACGGTTTTCCGCACGGTATCTACATCCAGGACGCCGGCATCCCGGCCTTCGTGGCCTGGTACGCGGTGGGCCGCCTGCCCTCGCCCGGGGTCGTTCCGGCCACGCTCCGGTTCGGCGCCAGGATGCTGTCGCGGTTCTTCCGGCTGAACATCTTACGCCGGTTCCGGCGGGAGATCAACATCGGGGATGACATCGCCGCCATGATCGACAGGGACGATTACCTGCGCAACTTCCTCATCCTGCTGGGCATGGGCAGGGACCGTTCCAACGGCACACTGGAACTCTCCCCGGATGACCAGCCGGTCATCCGCTGGCGGATGGAGGCGAGCAGGCTTCACTATGACCGGGTCCGGCGGGAGATGCGGAA
This sequence comes from Desulfobulbus sp., assembly GCA_011051875.1. Lineage (GTDB taxonomy): Bacteria > Desulfobacterota > Desulfobulbia > Desulfobulbales > Desulfobulbaceae > DRKI01. Next base: position 9,266 of record DRKI01000225.1, read on the forward strand.
GATCGCCCGCGCCCTGGGCGGCAGGTTCGTGGACAACCCCCTGACATGGTTTGACAAGATCATCGCGGTCCATCCCCTGGGCGGTTGTGTCATGGCGGAGACCAGGGAACACGGCGTGGTGGACATCAATGGCGAGGTCTTCGGCC
>DRKI01000226.1 GCA_011051875.1 Desulfobulbus sp.
AGGTCCGGGAAAGCGACCGGGTCCGGCGGGGCGAGCTCCTGGTGCGCTTGGACGACCAGGACCTGCAGACATCCAGGCGCTCGCTCGTGGCCCAGCGCGAGGCAGCGAAACAACAGCTCGAATACAGCGCCGCTCTCCACCGCCGCAACCAGGCCCTGTTCAAGGTCGGAGGACTTGCGCGGGAACAGCTCGAGGCATCAAAGGTCGCCCTTGCCCGGGCGCGTTCCTCTGTCCGGGAGCTGGAAGAGAAGATCGCCGCCCTGGACAACCAGCTCGATTATGCCAACATCAGGGCGCCCTTTGCCGGCACCGTGGGCACGATCCACCTGCGGCAGGGCGACCTGGCCTCACCCGGACGGACGATCCTGACCCTGAATGCTCCTGAACAGAAACTGACCTTCAGCTTCATGCCCGGAAGGGAACCGATCCGGCCGGGCCAGGAGGTCCGCTTCGAGGGTGGCAGCGGCAAGATCAGCCGGATCTACGACGATGCCAGCCACGGCCTCACCGTGGCCGAGGCGATTCCGGACCAAGAGGTGCCGCTGCCGGCGGCCAGCTATCTCACCATCTCCGTGGTCACAGGGAGGATGACCGGATGCGGAGTACCGCTGGCAGCCCTGCTGCACCGGCCAGGATCCACCAGTGTCATGGTCTGGCAGGAGGACCGGTTCCGGGAACGCAGCGTGCGCATCACCCTTCAGGGCAGGGAACACGCCCTGATCGATCCCTGTGTCGACGCCCCCGTGGCCGTGGCCCCGGAGGCCAAGTTGAGCCTGCTCCCGGCCCGCGGCCGCATCCGTCTTGCCGAGACAGGGGTGGACCATGAATAAGAGCTGGATCGAACGTCTGCTGGGGCGGCCCTACCTCATCTATTCGTTCCTGACCCTGTTCCTGTTCCTGGGGGTCATGGGCTATGGCCGTATTGATCGCAAGCTGTTTCCGGAATCCAACTATCCCGAGATCGCGGTGGTTATTGTCCAGCCCGGGGGATCGGCCAAGACCATTGCCGCCAACGTGGCCGTGCCCGTGGAGGAGGAACTCTATACCCTGGACCGGATCCGGAGGGTCTATTCCACCACCATTGACGAGGTCAGCGTCATCCGGGCGGAATTCGAGTACAGCAAGGACCTGGAAATGGCGGCAAGCGACGTGGCCACCGCCCTGGGCAAGATCCGCTCCTCCCTGCCCGGCGATATCCTGGAGCCGCAGATTCACAAGATCTCCGCCGCCACGGCACCGGTCCTGGTCATCGCGATCAGCCCCCGCGACACCACCTCGCTCTCCGACATCCGCCAACTGGCGGAAAACGTGCTCGTCCAGCGGCTGCTCAAGCTGCCCGGCGTGGCCAACGTGGACGTGTTCGGCGGCTACAAGAAAGAGGTCCAGATCATCGTTGACAAGACAAAACTGGACCGCTACGGCCTGGGCATCGGCCAGGTCCTGGCAACGATCAGGGCCAACAACCGGGACTTTGCCATCGGCTTCCTCACCAGTGACAGATCCCGCTACCTGCTCAAGTCCCCGGCCCGGGCCGGCTCCATCCCGGTGCTCGCCGACCTGCGCCTGACCCCGGACATCAGGCTGGGCGACGTGGCGGAGATCAGCTTCAGTCATTACGAAAACACGTCCGCCTACTACGGCAACGGCCACCAGGCCATTGCCCTTGCCGTGCAGCGGGGCCTGGATGCCGACGTGGTACGGACCATCGAGGCCGTGGAAAAGGATCTTGTCCTTCTCCGGGCCCGCTATCCCGGCCTGCGCTTCGAGATCACCGACACCCAGAAGGACACCATTGTCCAGTCCACCGACAACATGTTCGAGTCCCTGCGGGACGCCATTCTCATGTCCACCCTGGTGGTCTTCCTCTTCCTGGCCAGTTTCCGGCAGGTGCTGGTGGTCCTGATCACCATTCCCCTGGTCTATGCCTCCACCGTGGCCCTGATGTGGCTGATCGGCCTGGAGTTCAACGTGGTGACCCTGACCGGCATCATCCTGGCCCTGGGCCTGCTGCTTGACGATGCGGTGGTGGTGATGGAAAACATCGAGCGCCACTACCGGGAACTTGGCACCGGGATCCGGCGGGCCGTCCTGGAGGGCACCAGGGAGATCATGTTCGCCGACCTGTCGGGTACGGTCACCACCATGATCGCCCTGGCGCCGATCCTCTTTGTCGGCGGCTACCCGCAGACCGTGTTCCGGCCTCTGACCTCCACCCTGCTCCTGGCCCTGGCCGCCTCCTATGTCATCTCCATTACCGCGGTGCCGCTGCTGTCGCTGAGGATCCTGGCCATGGACCATCCCCTCCTGTTACGGGCCGAGGGGTTCTTTCACCGCATCACCAGCCGTGGCAACGAGGCCATCCAGGGATTCTTCGCCTTCCTGGTGCGGGCGGCCCTGGAACGGAAGCTGGTGGCGGTTCTCTACTTTGTTGTCCTCTTTGTCTCCTTTGCCGTCAGCATGCGCGGGGTGATGCCGACCGTGGGCCGGGAACTCATGCCGCCCATGGATACGGGCGGGGTCCTGGTCAAGATCACCACGGACCCCAACCTGCCCATCGAGGCCAGCCAGGCCGTTGTCGACCAGGTTAACAGGGTCCTGGCCAGGGCCGACAGGATCGACTACCTCTCCACAGCCATCGGCAGCGAGCCAGGTGTGCTCAGCATCGGTTCCGGGTCCGGGAGCGACCACGTCGCCATAACCGCCACCTATGTCAACCGCTACGAGCGCAGTGATTCCATCTGGGATATCGAGCACCGGTTACGACCGCAGCTTGCGCAGATAGAACACATCAAGCGGCTCGACGTGGTGGACTACGGCGCCACGGCACTTTCCTCCATACGCGCCAACATCGATGTCATGCTCTCCGGTCCCGACTTCGACGACCTGGTCCGGGCCGGTGACATGGTGGAAAAGGCCCTCTACCGGACGCGGGGCGTTGTCTCGGTGAACCGGACCTGGGACATCGACAAGACCGTCTACAACCTGGCCATCAATCCTGAGCGGGCAGCCTTCTACGGCCTGAGCTACTCCGATATCACCGACCAGCTCCAGGCCCTGCTCCGTGGCGCCATGGTGGCCACGTTTCCGGCCGCCAACGCCATCGACTTCGGGGTCCGTGTCTGGCTGCCGGCGGAGCAGCGGGACCGGCCCGGGCTGCTCTCCACCCTCCTGATCGACACCCCGGCCCAGGGCAGGATTCCGCTCTCGGCCCTGGCCACGGTCAGCCGGGAGCTGGAACCCGGGATCATCAGCAGGGAGGGCCTCAACTATACCCTCAACGTCTATGGCTACCGGGAAAAGGCCGCCATCTCGCACATCATGGACGACTTTGCAGAGAACTTCCAGGGCACGGTGCTGCCACAGTCCGTGACCATGGAACAGGTGGGCGATGTCAAGGAGTTCGCCAACTCCGCAGGCCGCATGGCCCGGGCCATCGGGTATTCCGTCATCCTGATCTTCCTCACCCTGATCATCTTCTTCGACTCCATCCGGGTCTCGCTGATCATCATCCTCTCCATTCCACTCACCATTGTCGGCGCGTCCTGGACCCTGCTCTTGCTGAACTACCACGTCTCCATGCCGGCCATGATGGGATTCATCCTCCTCTCCGGCATCATCGTCAACAACGCCATCCTCCTGATCCACTTTGCCCAGGAGAAGATGGCAGAGGGCATGGACAAGCGGAGCGCCATGATCGAATCCATCCGCATACGGACCCGGCCGGTACTCATGACGGCCTTTGCCGTGGCCGCAGGCATGCTGCCCGTGGCCCTGGGCAACGCCATCGGCCTGGAACGGCTGGCGCCCCTGGGCGCCGTGGCCATCGGCGGCCTGCTGGTGGGCACCTTCCTGACCCTGCTCTTCATTCCCCTGCTCTTCATCTGGACCACCAGGGCCCCTGTGCCTGCCCGGATCGCTGAGCAAGAACCCCAACCGGAGAACATCAGATGACGATCAACAACATCGTTCCGCTCAGCCTTGTCATGGCCCTGTTGCTGGCACTGCCCGCTGGCGCGGCCGCTGCGGGACCGCATCCGGACCGGGCAACCCGACCCGCTGCAAAGAACCCGCCTTTTCTCATCACGGCCAGGCTGCCGCACCTCACCCTGCTGCTGAAGCAGCACTGGAACAACCCGCAACTCGCCCTGACCGGGCAGCAGAAAAAACAGCTTCTGCGTATCCGCAGGGAGACCATCGGTGCGGTGACCAAAATCAAAGGGGAGATCGCGCCCCTGGAAGACAGGGTGATCCAGGGAATCAGGACCGGGAAGACCCCGGAGGAACTCCGGCCCCTGGTCCGGTCCATCGCCGACCTCAAGACCAGGGCCACCATGATCCACCTGGCCTGTATTGAGAAGACCCGCGCCATCCTGAGCAGGGACCAGCTCGCCTTCCTGCGGCAAACCGCGGCCAGGTGAAGGGAGGAGCACCCCTGCCATCCGGGGCCGGACGGCACCACCTGGTGGTTGGAGCCCGTCCGGCCCCTCCCCCCGGATCCTGACCCTTTTCCTCCTGATTTCCCCCAAAAAAAACCTTGACAGCCACCGTATTCGGGATCATCTGTAATCAATAGATGGTGGCAGGGGGCATACTCTTCCTGCTCCATGCCCCGGCATCCACTGCCGCCAGCGTTCTCTTCCCATCTTGTCCAGGAGCCGGATCATGTCCAAGCACAACAGGAAAGACAAGTATCTGCGATCCGCACGGCTCGTACTCGAGCATATCGCCGAGATCGCCGATGTCGCGTTCTGCGTCGAGCTCTGGGACGGCTGCATCGTGCCGCTCGGCCGCAGCGCCGATTCCCACTTCTGTATCTGTATCAGGGACCCGGGCGTGCTGGGCTGCCTGCTGCGGCGGCCCACCCTCGAGACCCTGCTCCTGCTCTATGCCACCGGTGGCATTACCTACCGTGGCGGCGACCTGATCAGCTTCTACGAAAAGGCGCTCAAGCTTGATCACCCCACCGAGGGCATCACCTCGAAGAAGCTGCGCAGGCGGCTCAACCGTACACTCATTCTCCGTGGTGGGCTGCCCCTCTTTCTCGCTGCCAGGGAAAAGCCGCGGATCTGCTGCTGGCAGGGCGACGAGGTAGGCCGCAAACCGGCAAGACGGGACGAGAAGGCCTTTGTCCAGTTCCACTACGACCTCTCCAACGAGTTTTACCAGCTCTTCCTCGATCCCGAGATGCAGTACTCCTGCGCCTACTTCACCGACTGGAACAACACCCTGGAACAGGCCCAGCAGGACAAGATGGAGATGATCTGCCGCAAGCTGCGGCTGCAGCCCGGTGACCGGTTCCTGGACATCGGCTGCGGCTGGGGCGGCCTGCTCTGCCACGCGGCCCGGAAGTACAAGGTCCGCGGACACGGCGTCACCCTGTCGGAGAAACAGTACGAATTTGCGCGGGAAAAGGTAAAACGGCTGGGCCTGGAAGACCAGGTGAAGATCGAGCTGCGCGACTACCGCGAACTGGACGGCGAATACGACAAGATCGCCAGCATCGGCATGTACGAGCACGTGGGCATACCCAACTACCCGGCCTACTTCGGCAAGATGCGCGACCTGCTCCGGGACCGCGGCATCTTCCTCAACCACGGCATCACCAAGCCGGCCCAGCGCAGCAAGCGGGAGTTCAAGCGCATCTCGCCCGGACGCCGCATCATCCTCAAGTATGTCTTCCCTGGCTCCGACCTGGACCACATCGGACACACCCTGGAGGTGATGGAGGCCTGTGGCTTCGAGATCCACGACGTGGAGTCCTGGCGAGAGCACTACGGCCTCACCACCAGGATGTGGTGCCAGCGCCTGGAAAAGAACGCGGAAAAGGGTGTCGCGCTGGTGGGCAAGGAACGGTTCCGGATGTGGCTCGCCTACCTGGCCGGGGTCTCGTTCGCCTTCTACGACGGATCGCTGGGCATCTTCCAGGCCGTGGCCACGAAACGCGACGGCCGGCCGGCATCGCGGATGCCGCCCACCCGGGCCGATCTCTACCGCGACTGGCCCTCAGGCAGTTGAGCCGGGGGCGTCATAAGCCGTCCCGGGCCCCTCAGGAAGACGGGGCTGGCCGGCTGTCGGTCTGCCGGAGCGTGGACATGGCCGTGGCCACCATGGAGGCGACATCGGTGAGATTGCCGGGCAGGATCATGGTGTTGTTCTCGCTGGCCAGCTTGCCGAACTGGTCCAGGTACTTCTTGGCCACATCGAGGTTCGCGGCATCGTGACCACCGGGCGCGGCCAGGGCGGCCGCCACCTTGCGCAGGCCCTCGGCCGTGGCCCCGGCCACCTTGAGGATCTCCTGGGCGCGGCCCTCGGCCTCGTTGATCCGTTTCATCTTCTCACCCTCGGACAGGGCGATGGCCTCGGCCCGTTCGCCCTCGGCCCGGTTGATCAGGGCCTGCTTCTCACCCTCGGAGCGGGCGATCTCGGCCCGTTTCTCCCGCTCGGCCCGCATCTGTTTCTCCATGGCCTCCAGGACCGAGCGTGGCGGCTGAATGTCCTTGATCTCGTAACGCAGGACCTTGACCCCCCAGTTCTGGGCCGCCTCGTCCAGGGCGTCCACCACCTGCTGGTTGAGCGTCTCCCGGGCCTCGAAGGTATTGTCCAGGGTTATCTTGCCGATGGCCGAGCGGAGGCTGGTCTGGGCCAGCTGGATGGCCGCGAACCGGTAGTCCTCGATGCCGTAGGCGGACTGGCGGGCATTGATCACCTGCAGGTAGAGCACCCCGTCCACCTCCATGGTCACGTTGTCCGCCGTGATGCAGGTCTGGGCCGGGATGTCGATGGGCTCCTCCTTGAGGCTGCGCTTGTAGGCCACCCGGTCGAGAAAGGGAATCAGGATGTGGAAGCCGGCGCTCAGGGTATCGCGATATTTGCCCAGCCGCTCGATCACGTATTCATTGCGCTGCGGCACGACCACCGCGGTCTTGATAAGCAGAACGATGACAAAAACAACAAATACCGCAACTCCAACAAGCATTTCCATCAGTTTTCCTCCCTGTTCGACTCTAGGGGAACGACCCTGACCAGCAGGCCCTTCTGTTCGACAATCCTCACCACCGTGCCGGAAACGATCTTCTCCTCCGCCGCAGCCCGCCAGAACGAGCCGCCATACTTGACCTGTCCTTCGGCCGGCGGCACGATGTCCCGGGTCACAATGCCGCTGACCGATGCGGGTTGGACCGTGGCCGAATCGTCTTCCTGCAGGCTCCGGCCGCTGAAAATGGTGCGCAGCCAGGAACGGAGCAGGAGAAGAAACACCAGCGAGCTGACGATGAACAGGCCGAGCTGGGCGGAGAGGGAACAATCGACAAACCAGAGCACCAGGGCCACGCACCAGGCACCGATGCCGAAAAAGAAGACAATGAAACCCGGCAGGGCCAGTTCGGTGACAAAAAACAGGATACCGGCCAGGAACCAGGCAAGAATGGGCGAGATGACCATGACAGAAAGACCGTGAAATGTGCAGGGCAGCCCCCGGGAGCCGGGCGCATGACGGCATGCGGAACAATCCGGGGTCGCGGTAGTTATCGGCATTGTCCGGAGGACCCTCTCTGCTGTGATGGTATCACAAGGATCTTTCCGAAAGCAAGAATCGATTGAAGGTATCGGCGGACCAGGCGCTCCTACTGCCTGCCACCGGGGGCGGACGGTGCCGCGCCGGCCGCCTCCGCCCGCTGCAGGAAGAGCCGCCACTGGTGCTGCACCGCCTCGATGTCCGCAGCATAGTTCCGCTCCGCACCCTGTTTCGCCGCCTGCTCCATCCCGCCCACACCGGCAGCCATGTGCTCCAGGCCCAGGTTGAAAAAGGAACCCTTCACCTTGTGCGCGATCTCGCCGATACGGGAGATTTCCGCAGCCTCCGCCGCTGCGGCAAGCCGGGCCAGGTCCTGTTCAATACCCCTGCAGGTGGTGGCGATCAGGGTCGTCACCTGTTCTTCCGTAAAGGGATACCGCGTTCGCAGGAACCGGCGCACCGATGCCATGGTCGGAACCGCCGGCTGCTGTTCCGGCCGGTCCCGGCGGTCATCGTCCACGCCTGGCCCCCTGCTTTCCGATCCGAAAAAATCGGCCAGGATATGGAGGAGCTGGCCGCGCTGGAAGGGCTTGGCAAGATAGGCATCCATGCCGGCCTGCCGGCACCGCTCCCTGTCGTCCTGCATGGCATTGGCGGTCAGGGCGACGATGGGGATCCTCTTTCCCCGGATCGCCCGGTGCAGCCTGGACATCAGGTCTCCATATTTTTCCGCCAGCCCGGCAGGGGGGGACAGGGTCTCTTCCTCGCAGCAGCGGATGATACGGGTGGCGGTCAGACCGTCCATTTCCGGCATCTGCATGTCCATGAACACCAGGTCAAACCTGGTCCCGGCCATCTGCCCGAGGGCGGCCAGGCCGTTGTCCGCCACCTGGATCCTGTGGCCGTCCTGCTCCAGGATCAGCCGCAGGATATCCTGGTTGGCCTTGTTGTCATCAACAATGAGCACGGCCAGTCCGGGACCATCCCAGCCGGTACGGGCGTCGATTCCCCTGGACAGACGGTCCTGCTGCTCTGATGCAACGCCGCAGGTGATGGTGAAGAAAAAGGTGGTACCCACCCCGGGCTCGCTCTCGAACCAGATCCGGCCACCCATGAGTGTACACAGCTCACGGCAGATGGACAGCCCCAGCCCGGTGCCGGCGGAGCGTCGGCGCCTGGACAGGTCCGCCTGGGTGAAGGCCTCGAAGAGCCGGTCCTGCCGGCCGCGGGGAATACCTTCGCCGGTATCGCGGACCGTGCACAGCAGACGCACCCGGTTTCCCTGCCGCTGGTCCACCGCGACACTGATCGTGACCTCGCCCCGGGTTGTAAACTTGATACTGTTGCCGGTCAGGTTGAGGAAGATCTGCTTGATCCGCAGGGCATCCGCGATCAGGGCCCCTGGCACGTCATCGGCAATGCTGCAGCGGAAGCGAACCCCCTTTCTCCTGAACTGGCTGGAGAGCATCTCGCCCACCTCCCTGACCAGTTCCCGGATGGCAAAGGGAAATTCATCCAGGACCAGTTGCCCGGCCTCGATCTTTGACAGGTCAAGCAGGTTGTTGAGCAGGTTGAGAAGAAAATCGGCCGCTTGCCGCCCGGAGGCCACCAGTCCGGCCTGTTCCGGGTTCAGCTTCATGTCCTGCAGCAGGTCAAAGGTCCCCATGATGCCATGCAGCGGGGTGCGGATATCATGGCTGATGTTGGCCAGCAGCCGGCTTTTCATCTCGCTGGCCTCCTCGGCCTCTTTCTGGGCCCGGACCAGCTCCTGCTCGTACTTCTTCCGCCGGGTGATATCGTCGACGATCCAGATGACCCCCCGGCCCGGGTCCGAGGTGTCCAGGGCCTTGCCGTTGAGGGAGACCCAGAAGATGGATCCGTCTTTCTTCCGCAGACGCAGCTCCTTCTTGAAGATCCTGTTCCTGTTGGCCGGATCGAGGAACCACCGGCCGACCTGCCGGTAGGCTTCAGGGTCGGGATAGATCATCTCCGTCGACTTGCCCAGGACCTCGTCCGCCGACTCGAAACCGAACATCTCCAGGCCGGACTGGTTGACCCAGGCAAAGCGGCGATCGATGATGATCGCGATACCGAAGCCGGCATACTCGACAACGAACTGCAGCTTGTCGCTCTCTTCCTCCAGCCTGCGGCTGATGGTACGCCGCTCGGTGATGTCCTCCTTGATGGCGATGTAATGGGTGATTTCGTTTTCTTCGTTGAAAATCGGCGAGATGGTCGCCTCTTCCCAGAAGAGCTCCCCGCTCTTTTTCCGGTTGCAGAGGGTCCCTTTCCAGGTTCGACCGCTGCTGATGGTCTGCCAGAGTTCGCTGTAGACCGCATCATCCTGGACGCCGGACTTGAGCAGCCGCGGATTCTCGCCCAGCACCTCCTCGCTGCTGTACCCTGTAACAGTGCAGAAGTAGGGATTGACATAGATAATCCTGCCATCCCTGTCCGTGATCACCATACTGTTGCCGCTCTGTTCCACGGCCTGGGAGAAAAGGCGCAGTTTGCCCTCGCTCTCGGCCAGGGCATCCGACTGTTGCAGCACGGTCCGGTGCCGCCGGTCCAGGAAAAAGACCAGCAGGCAGGCAACCACCAGCAGGCAGGCAAAGACCAGCAGCAGGCTGTTGTAGAGATCAAGCTGCCGGCGGTACTTCCGCTGGAACCAGGACTTCTTCACCATGTGGAGAAAATGGAGACCCGTGGAACCGAGCGGAGCGGCAAACAGGTAGTAGTCCTCGTCCGCCGCTGGCCGGGCGAGGAAACCCGACTTCTGCAGCAGGTCCCAGGTGCCGGCGGCAAAGGGCAGCGGCTCGATGGCATCCACCGGCACCTGCCGCACCTTCCGGATGCCGGCCGCCAGTGCCGGGGTCAGGGGACCCAGGGTATGGACCGAGCCGCTGGTCACATCGACGAACAGCCCCTGACCGGTGGCAAGCCCGATCCGCAGGGATCCCTGCTCCTCGTCCCGGTTCCGGGGGATGAAAAAAAACGGCGTTCTGTCGAAGAAACCCGGATCGAGTTTCAGGACCGCCACTCCCAGGATCCTGTCTCCGCTCCGGATACGGCGGGAAAAATAGATACCGAGCTGGTGGGAAGTGATGCCACGCGCCACGTAGGTGGCCCTGCCCTGTGCCAGGGCACCGGTAAAATAGGGACGAAAGCCGTAGTTCCTGCCGATGAAATCGGGACGGCTGGAAAAGACGCAGGTTCCCCGGCTGTCAAGCAGGAAGACGGCCAGCAAATGATCCATGGTGGCGATATTGGCGAGCATGGCGCCCACCATGCCGGCAGCGGCCCGGGTCGGCTCACGACCTTCTTCGATCCTGGCAAGGCTGGTCAGGATGACCGGATCGTTGACAACCACGTTATTGATGCCCGTGATATCCCCGAGCCGGCCGGCAAGCCGTTCCGTTTCCAGTTGAAAAAACTGCCGGTAGACGGCGATCTCGTTGTCCCGGCGCTGCCGGTCGATATTGACGACCAGGAGCAGAACGACAGCAAGAATCACTGCCACCGAAATGACCGAACCGGAGACGATCAGTGAGGGCTTTCTCTTCATTGTCTGCCCGGGAAAACCGACAGCGAGCGTCTTGTGTTATGCCCCGCAATGCGAGCGCCGTGGGGGTTCATCAAGAAAGAACCACTTGTAATCAATGATCTTTTCCATTGATAGATGGATGAAGCGCACGATTTGCCACTGCTCACGGGATCAATACCCCGTTGTTTTCCTATCCTTGAAACGGCACGCCTGCACAGGTGCCTCCACCCGGTGCAGGCGTTCCGCTTCGCCATGGGCCCGCGCACCGGATTCAGGTCCTTTTCGGCCTGTCGGCATACTCCTGCCTGATGGCAAGCCAGGCCGTCTCCTGGCGGACAAAGGAATCAACGATCCTCGGATCAAAGTGGCTGCCCCTGCCGGCGAGGATGATCTCCCTGGCCCGGCCGTGATCCACCGGGTCCTTGTAGCAGCGCCTGCTGCTGACGGCATCATAGACATCGGCCAGGGCGACGATGCGGGCGGAAACAGGTATCGCGTCCCCGCGCAGTCCCTGGGGATAGCCGCTGCCGTCCCATTTTTCATGATGGTACATGGCCACCTGGTAGGCAACCAGCAGGTAGGGATCCCGGGTCTTCTCGTACAGTTCGAGGAGAATGCTGCCGCCGTACACGGTGTGCTCCTGCATGAGGCGAAACTCTTCGTCTGTCAGCGGTCCCGGCTTGTGCAGGATCTGGTCGGCCACCGAGACCTTGCCAAGATCGTGGAGAGGACTGACCCGGGCGATCTCGTCTGCCAGCGGCACAGACAGGGCCAGCTCCGGGTGCTCGGCCTGAAGATCCATGGCAAGCAGGCGGGTATACCCCTTGACCCGCTCGAGATGAAACCCGGTCTCCTGGCTCCTGTACTCGGCCAGCTTGGCCATGGACAGGATAAGCTCCTCCTGGCTCTCGAGCCGCAGCAGCCGTTCCCCGGCGGTGATCCGCAGGATCAGTTCATCCTGGAAAAAGGGCTTGGTCACGTAGTCGTCCGCGCCCAGGCGCAGGGCCCGGATGACGCTGTCCCGGTTGTCCTGGTTGGTCAGGACGACGATATAGGTGTATCGCCGCTCGGTGCCCCGGATCCTGCGGATCAGTTCCAGGCCGTCCATCTTGGGCATGCTCAGGTCGGTGATCACGTAACGGATCTCGGGATCGTCCTCAAGGAGCTGCAGGGCATGCCAGCCGTCCTCGGCCATGAAAACAGCGAAGTCCTCCGCCTCCAGCGCCATGCTGAGCAACAGGCGCTGGGAATCATCGTCTTCGACGATCAGAATCTTAGGTTTTTTCTGCCGTGTTTCCATGTGGAGACCGTAGCCGGGTTGACGGACCGCCGGAGCTGCCGCCGGGGACGGTGGCCGGAGTCTTTGCGACGCCATCGGGATTTTCGGGATGTCACTCTTGCGTATTCTATACCAGGAAACGCCTCCGGCACAAGGTATAACACGGAAATTCCGTGCTCATGGCCGCCCACCCGGGCTCCGGAAGCCACCCCTGTTCCCGCAAAGACCGGTTCGGTCTCATGCCACTGCCGGGGCGTAACAGATCACACGGGTACCAACCCGTTGTCGGCACAGTCTCAAAACTGTACGCCTGCACAGGTGCCCCGAACCTGTGCAGGCGCGCCGATTCGCCATACCCCCGGTATGCGGAGCGGCGCGAACTTCCCGCTGGACTCTCTTCACCCGGGACGCTATCATGCCAGGCACAGACGTACCCGTCCACCGGGGTGCTGCCACCGTGGTTTATCTCCGAATCGCAGGCAGGTACGCCCAGACAGCCACCCCATTCCCCAGCCACGGTCCACAGACCGGAGCAGGCCGGCTTTTCCGGCCGACAAGGAGTTTCGTCCATGAAAGTCACCCTGCCCATGAAAAACGGCACCCCGGTACCCCTCCGGCCGACCAAGATCATCGCCCTGGGCCTCAATTACCTGGAGCACATCCGGGAGAGCGGCTCGGTCAACGTGCAGAACTTCACCGGCGAGGTGCCCGAAGAGCCGGTGCTCTTTGCCAAGACCCCCAACGTCCTCATCGGTCCGGACGAGACCATCATCCTGCCCGCCCTGCTCGACCGCTACCGGTTCGAGTCTCCGCGCACCGACTACGAGGGCGAACTGGCCCTCGTCATCCGGGACCGGATCAAGGACGTCAGCGAGGAGGAGGCCATGGCCCATGTCCTGGGCTTTACCTGCTTCAACGACGTCAGCCAGCGCAACTTCCAGCGCTCGGACAAGGCGGGCTGGTTCCGCGGCAAGTCCCTGGATACCTTCGGTCCCATCGGGCCGGTCATCGTGGCGCCGGACGAGATCGGCGATCCGCAGAACCTGTGCATCCGCACCCGTCTCAACGGCCGGGTGGTCCAGGAGGCCTCCACCCGCCAGATGATCTTCCCCATCCCGGCCATCATCGCCTTTGTCTCGGCCAACTTCACCCTGGAGCCGGGCGACATCATCACCACCGGCACCCCCAGCGGTGTGGGACCGCTGACCGACGGCGACGTGGTGGAGGTGGAGATCGAAAAGATCGGCATTCTCCGTAACCCGGTGCGGGCGGAAAAACGGGCATAGCGGGGAGGTTGAAAAGACAAAGCCCTGGACGGCGGCCGCCGTCCAGGGCTTTTTTTTCTTTATTCCTGGCGGACAGGGAGTCATTGCGGCACGATCCGCACCGCGCCCTTGTCGGCCGAGGCGGCAAAGTAGGCATAGGCCCGGAGCGAGGCCGGCACCGCACGCTGCCGATCGGGAGTGAAGGCCCGGCGGCCGCGCTCCTGCTCCTTCTGCCGGCGCGCGGCCAGTTCCTCGTCGGGGACCAGCAGGTTGATGGCGCGGCCCGCGATGTCGATCTCCACCTGGTCCCCGTCCCGGACCAGGGCGATGTCCCCGCCCTCGGCGGCCTCGGGCGACACGTGCC
>DRKI01000227.1 GCA_011051875.1 Desulfobulbus sp.
GTGGTGTGTCCGTGCCGCGATCGTAACCGGTCACGGGGTATCCAATGACCCGGACTCAATGCAGGGCCTGCCGGCGGTCTCCTTTCCGGTGTCAGCCATCCAGCCGGCTTGCCAGCTCGAACAGCCGTCTTGAATAGCCATACTCGTTGTCATACCAGACCTGGACCTTGGCCATCCGTCCCTGGACCACCCGGGTGGATAGGGCATGGACGATCCCGGAGCGGGGATCGCCGATGATATCGGAGGAGACCAGTTCCTCCTCCGAGTACCCGAGGATACCCTGCAGGGGAGGCTGTCCGGCAGCCCGCCGGAAGGCCTCGTTCACCTCGTCCTCCGTGACATTCCTGGCCAGGAGGGCGTTGATGTCGGTCAGGGCGCCGTCCGCCACGGGCGCCCGCACGGCTATGGCGCGCAGCCGGCCCTTGAGCGCGGGCAGGACCATGGCCGTGGCCTTGTCCGACCCGGTGCTGGTCGGGATGAGATTCACGGCGGCGGCCCGGCCGCGGATCGGTTTTTTCGCCGGCCGGTCCACCAGCCCCTGGGTGGCGGTATAGGCATGGATGGTGGTGACCAGGGCCATGTCCACCCCGAAGTTGTCCAGCAGGACCTTCATGGCAGGGGCCAGTGAATTGGTGGTGCAGGAGGCATTGGAGATGACCCGGTGCCGGTCGGGGTCGTAACCGTCATCGTTGACCCCCATGACCACCGTGTAGTCTGCGTCCGGCGAGGGTGCGCTGATCACCACCCTGCCGGCGCCGGCATCGAGATGCCGGGCCGCGTCCCTGCGGTGGACGAAACGGCCGGTGCATTCCAGGACCACGTCAACGTCCAGCTCCCGCCATGGCAGCCTGTCCGGTTCGGTGATGGCGGTTATGCGGATAGCCCGGTCGCCAAGTCGGAGTCCGTCGTTCGTCGCGGTCACGGGAAAGCGGGCCCTGCCATGGACCGAGTCATATTTCAGCAGATAGGCCAGGTCACGGGTGGGAACCAGGTCATTGGCGGCCACGATCTCCACCCCCTGCGGCGTCTCTTCCATGTAGTGCCGGAGGACCAGGCGGCCGATCCTGCCCAGTCCGTTGATTGCCAGACGTGTCATGACGTTTTCCTCCCTTGTTGCTGAGACCTTGAGATGGATGGCAGATAACGGAACAGCCTGCCGGCTTTGCAAGTACTCCGGATGCGTAATTGTTCACCGGGGCGCTGTCAGCTTGGCATTCTCTCCAAATTGCAAACAGTTTCCCCGGGTACCGCCCCATGGCGCCCGTGCGGCGGCGATAACGCGGCAGCCGCGCAAACACCGGTCATCTGCCGCAACCGCAGGTTCACGCCACACAGAATCACCGCCAAGCACGCTCCCCGGGGCCGGACATGGCGAAGGTCCATGCAGCCACTGACATTGCAGCTAATGACATATATGAGCACCATTGTCTGAAATGGCAACCGGGGCAGTCAGATTTCTCCTGTCGACACAGGTGGATCAGCGGCACTCGCCCCGTCTTCCCCGGAGCCGGCCCGGATGCCCTTTGTCCAGGTTCAACAGGGGGTCCTGGCCATGGTGTACGGCGACCTCGATCTCACGGCCGGTGGCCAGGATCTGCACGGCCAGCTCCACCTCCTGCGGGGCGCTGGTCACCAGGAGGAGGACATGCCCCCTGGCAAGGGCGGTTTCGTAGCGGCTGATATCATGTTCCGGCACGCCCGAGGCGGCAAGGGCACGGGACAATGCCGGCAGGGCGCCCGCCTCGCCGCAGTACAGCTCCTCGAGCATGGTCCCGGCCATGGGGCCGCACACGGCGATCCGGCCTGCGCTGGTGTTGGGAAACAGGGCGAATTTCCTGAATTTCCGACAGTAACGGCTGTGTTGCTGCCGTGGTTTCCCCCCCTCCCGGCCGGTTTCCCCGCCCGGTTCCGTGGCAGCGGGAAACAGCCGGCCCAGGACCGAAACAGCCAGGTCCGGATCAAAGCCCGTTCGTTCCAGTTTCAGCACAGCATCTTCAACCTCTGCCCCGGTCTCGAACAGGGCGGCGAGGCAGCTTCTTGCGGTCATGGTCCCTCCCTGGATACAGTCGCTGTCTCTCCTGCCGGTGGATCCCGTCCCGGCCTGGCCTGCAGGCCTTGTCCGTATCTTCGGGCCTGTCCTGTTCGGATCGGCCCGTGCCTGTTGCATCCGACGTTCCGTCCCGGTCAGCGGCAGGTGAATCCCGGGACAGATGATCTCCAGCGCCGGCAGCAGCCAGGGTGAATGGCTTGAAAAAACGTGCAACAGCGTTCCTGGCCTTGGCGGGACACTACACTGTCCAGGACACCGGTTCTGCCACCTGGGTCACAGAACGCGTTTTTTTGGGGGGGAGCGGAGAAAAAGAGCGCTGCCGGTGCTTGTTCTTTTTGCCGATTTATGGCATAGAGGGGCTCACAACCCAGTCTGGTGCTGTCGGCCCGGGGCCGACGGAGAATAGGGAATACGGTGCGAATCCGTAACGCTTGAGGGCCGGCGCTGTATGCGGGGACCCTGGTCGAATTCCGCCACTGTCCGCTGTGCGGATGGGAAGGCTCGGCCCGGGGCTGATCCGTGAGTCAGAAGACCTGCCAGACTGATCTTTCGGGATACACTACCTGTCCAGTAGAGATCCGCGCCGCGACCATGGTGTCGTGGCGCGGATTTTTTTTTTGCCGGCCGAAAAGCGGCGGTCAGCCGCTGTCTGCAGGACAGGAATCACAAGAAGAACAAGGAGAATACCACAATGAAAACACAGCTGGAGCTGGCACGTGAGGGGGTCATTACCGCGAAGATGGAACAGGTGGCCGTGGACGAGGGCGTGGAGAGCGCATGGGTGCGGGAAATGGTCGCCCGGGGCGAGATCGTGATCCCGGCCAATCCCGGACGGCCGGACCAGAAGGTGGTCGGCATCGGCACCGGGCTGCGCACCAAGGTCAATGCCTCCATCGGCACCTCGTCGGACATCAAGGACGTGGAGTTGGAAAAACGCAAGGCCGTGATCGCCGAGCAGGAAAAGGCGGACACCCTGATGGAACTCTCCACGGGCGGGGACCTGGACCGGGTCCGCAGGGAGGTGCTGGCGGTGACCGCTCTGCCGGTTGGCAACGTGCCCCTCTACCAGGCCTTTTCCGAGGCGACCAGGAAGTATCACAATCCCAACCGGCTGGACCCGGAATACCTGTTCGAGCTCATCGAGCGGCAACTGGAAGACGGTATTTCGTTCATGGCCATCCACTGCGGCATCAACCGCTTCTCCATCGAGCGGCTGCGGCGCCAGGGGTACCGGTATGGCGGCCTGGTCTCCAAGGGCGGCACCTTTATGGTTTCCTGGATGGAATACAATGACCGCGAAAATCCCCTGTACGAACAGTTCGACCGTGTCTGCGCCCTGATGAAGAAGTATGACGCGGTGCTCTCGCTGGGCAACGGTATCCGCGCAGGCGCCATCCATGATTCCCATGACCGGGCCCAGGTGGCCGAGATGGTGATCAACTGTGAACTGGCCGAACTGGGCCGGGAGATGGGCTGCCAGATGATGGTGGAGGGGCCGGGCCACGTGCCCCTGGACGAGATCGCCGGCAACATCATGCTGGAGAAACGGATGAGCGGCAATGCGCCCTACTATGTGCTCGGTCCCCTGCCGGCCGATTCCGGGGCAGGTTACGATCACATCACCGCCGCCATCGGGGCCGCCGATGCGGCCCGGCACGGCGCTGACCTGATCTGCTACATAACCCCGGCCGAACATCTTGCCCTGCCCAACGAGGATGACGTACGGGAGGGAATCCGGGCCACCAGGCTCGCGGCCCGAATCGGGGACATCGCCCGGGACCCGTCCAGGCGCGACCGGGAGAGGGACGTTGCCATCGCCCGCCGCGACACCCGCTGGGAGGAGCACATGGAGCTGCTCATGTTCCCGGACCGGGCGCGCAGGATCCGGGAGGAACGGACCCCGGAAAACAGCCGCACCTGTACCATGTGCGGTGATTTCTGCGCCATGGAGCGGGGAATCAGCCTGTTCAGGGACGATATCCGCGGTGACAAGTGCGGCCACACTGTGGTCCGTTCCTGATTATCCTCCTGTCATCATGGAAATACAGCAACTTGAAAACGAAAAAAGGTTTTGCTTTTTCACACTGATTTGAGATAATTTCTATTATCAGTATGAACACCGGCTCCCCTGCCGACATCCTGTCCGGGGAGCCGGTGCGCACTACCTGTCCGGATGATGACAGCGAGGGGGACGTCAGATGCAGTTTTTTCCGTGGAAGGATCAGTACAGCCTGAACATCAGTGAGATAGACGAACAGCACCGGATGCTGGTGGGCATGATCGACAGGCTGCACACCGCCATGGCCGAGGGCAAGGGCAAGAGTGTGCTTGACGAAATCATCAACGAACTCTACAACTACACCAAGTTTCATTTCATAACCGAAGAACGGCTTATGGATGAATACGACTATCCCGGTTTCGCGGAACACAAGCGTGAACACAAGGAACTGATCGGCAAGGTGCTGGCCATGATGGAACGGCACAAGAAGAGCACCCTCGGCCTCAGTTCGGACCTCTCCATCATGCTCCAGGAGTGGCTCAACAGCCACATCCTCGAGACAGACAAGAAGTACAGCGAGTTCCTCGCCGACAGGGGCATCCGTCTCTGAGCCCGGCCGGCCTTTGCTCCGCCGCAGGCCGGCCCGCAGGAACTGGAGACACCGCAATGGACGAAAACATCATTTCCAGGGAGATGGTCCGGCAGACCATCGGGTTCCACGGCCACTCCTGTCCCGGCCTGGCCTTCGGCATCCGCGTTGCAGAGCAGGTGCTGGCCCGGTTCGGCTCTTCGCGTGACGAGGAACTGGTGGCGGTGGTGGAAAACGACATGTGCGCCGTGGATGCCATCCAGTTTCTCACCGGCTGCACCTTTGGCAAGGGCAATCTCCTGTTTCTTGATTACGGCAAGAACGCCTACACCTTTTACCGGCGCGCCACTGACAGCGGTATCAGGATAGCGGTCAGGCCGGAGATCGGCTGCCTGCGTGACGATCAGCTCGGGGACCTGCTGCGGAAAAAAGGCGGGCCCGGCCTGGACGCGGATGAAGAACGGCTGCTGGCGGAACGCAGGGAGTTGCGCCGCCGCCGGATCATGGAGGCCCCGGCTGAAGAGCTTTTTGTTGTCAGGGACGTGGCCGGGCCCGTGCCCCGGCGTGCCAGGGTCATGGAGAGCCTGGTCTGCCAGGCCTGCGGTGAACCGGTCATGGAATCACGGACACGCCGGTTCTTTGGCCGCACCCTCTGCATCCCCTGTTTTGACGCCATGGAAAAACGGGCCTGACCCGGCCCGGCCGGAGTCGGTAATCCGGGTTGTACCCAACCGTGGTCCATGTGGCCCCGCGGTCGGCACGGGGATTGCTATCCCGTCAGCAACGGCCTGCCTGCCTTGTTTTTTTCTGCCGGATATGACCCTTGTTTCCTGACCTGACCAGGAAAAAAGGTCCTGATCATCCGTTCGTACATCCCACTCATTTTTCCTTTCCCTTTCAGTTCTCTTTCCGGTGGGCCGTACCTCGTCACAGTCTCAACCGGCAACGGCCGGCCCGGTGCCTTGATGCAAGGCCGCAACAGACCATGAAGACAGCGCTGCCAGGGCTTCAGAAGCAACGCATGCCTGGCTATTACCAACAATGAAACCCGGTCGTCACTTTCCTGTCCGGGAGCCTTCCGACAACCATCATTGCAATTCTGCAAAGTGCACGATTGCAGCCTTTGCAGGTTTGCAATGGTTCCGGCCGGGCCGGGAAAAGTCTTCCTGCGTAATATTCTGAAAACTCTATAAAAAGCAGAGAGCCTCCGTCTGGCATGCCATGTGCTTTCCAAGGGTAAGTCAAACCGAATCAGCAACTGAAAGGAGGCAGTGGAAACGGTCGGCCGGCGGCATGGTGCCCGGCTGCATGACTTCAGGTGGTATGTCAATCGAGTTTCACGAGCGTATGGGAGGCACGTCATGAGTCAATGGTTAATTCTTCTCGCTATCGTCCCCTTATCCTGTCTGCAGTTGACAAGAATGTATCAGACCAAAAACAGGTGGATGCTCAACGGCATTGCCTTCGGGCTGGTGGTGGCACCGATCAGTTTCGGGCTGCTGAAGCTGACCTACATCCCCCTGATCGGCAAGATACTCGGCCTCATCGGGCTGGTGGCCAACCTGACCCATGGTTCGGTAGGCTACTTCTGCCTTGTCGGCTCAGGTATTCTTGACCCCGGGGCTACGATCACGGCTTCACAGCTCGTGCTGATCAACCTGGTCAATGGTCTGCTGTTCGCCTTCTGCTACGGCATGATCGGCTACTCCATCGACCGGAAACTGGAGATGGCCCAGGGCAGGATGGATGCCGGCGTAGCGCGGCTGTAGCCGGCACCGGCCAGGATCTCTCCTGTTGCGGCATCGTCGCAGGGCGGCGATGCCGTTGTCATGAGGTCCGGTCGCGGACCCCGCCGGCCCGACGTACCGGACGATGCATCACACCATCACCATTCAGGATACTCTTGTCATGATCAGAACACGGAATGCCAGGCTCGGCTCCAGGACAGTCGGGAAAAGGGTCAGGGCCTTAGGCAATAACGACGACACGGTGGACCTGCCGGAAGGAGTAAGCAGGGTCGGGGCAGGGGTGCTTATGGTGCTTGCCGCACTCATAGGCGTGTGGGGGATACTCTGCCTTGCCTCGGGAATCAGGGTGTGCGGCGGAGTCTCGGCCCTGGCGGCAAACTGGCTTGCCAGCATACTCGGCGGATAAGCCGCCTCCACTGGACCAGGTTGAAACCCGGCCGCAACAGCCGATGAACATCAAACCGCCTTGAAAGGGAAGGCACGGAGCAGGGGCACCTGCACCGACGGCCGGCCCCTCCTGCCGACTCGATGCGGTGTCCTCTTCCCGGCCCGCCGGGAGCAGTTCCCTTGGCTACAGGTAGTTGTTCCCCTTCCTGTA
>DRKI01000228.1 GCA_011051875.1 Desulfobulbus sp.
CTGGCTACGAGATCGGTATCCGGGACATGGCCTGCGCCGCCTGCGTGGGCAACGTGGAACGGGCCATCCTCGAGGTGGAGGGCGTGCAATCGGCCACGGTCAGCCTGGTGGAGAAGAAGGCGCGGGTCGTGGGAGGAGATCCCGACCAGGTGGTGGCCGTGATCCGGGATCGCGGCTATGACGCCTTTCTGGTCGAAGAGGCGCGCAGCGACACCTTTTTTGTTCGTTTTGCCGAGCCCCCGGACAGGGACCAGCAGACGGCGATCGAGACGATCCTGCGCCAGGAGGACCAGGCCCCGGAGTTTTCCTGGTCCGGGAAACGGTTGCAGGTGACCACGTCCCTGCATCCGGCCCGGCTGGTGCTCCTGCTGGAGCAGGCAGGCCATCGGTGTAGCATCGAGGAGCGGTACGAGGATCCCTCCCGGCGCCAGGCCGAGGAGGCCAGGCGCGAGATCCGCCGCTCCTGGCAGCGGGCCGTTGTCGCGGCCCTGGTGGGATTCGGGATCATGGCCGGCGATATGTCGGGCCTGTTCCCCACCCTGACTGAAAACAGGCCCTTCTGGGGCGGCATGGCCCTGCTCTGCCTGGCGACCATGGTCTTCAGCGGCCGCAACTACTATGTCACGGCCTGGAAGCAGGCCCGCCACAGGAGCGCCAACATGGACACCCTGGTGGCCCTGGGCACGGCCGCGGCCTGGCTGGCCTCGGTGCTGGTCATCACCAGGCCCGACTTCATCCCTGGCCGCAGCCACCATCTCTATCTCGACGCCTCGGTGATGATCCTGGCCTTTCTCCAGTTCGGCCACGCCCTGGAGGTGCGGGCCAAGCGGACCACCAGTGAGGCGATCTCCTCCCTGGTCGGGCTGCGGGCCAGGTCGGCCCGGGTGGTGCTGGACGGGCACGAGGTCGAGGTGCCGGTCTCCCTGCTCCGGGTCGGCGACCTGGTCCGGGTGCGGCCGGGCGAGAAGATCCCCATCGACGGCACGGTTACAGAGGGGAGCGCCATGGTGGACGAGTCCATGCTCACCGGCGAGCCGATGCCGGTGCGGAAGGGACCGGACGACACCGTGACCGGCGGCACCATGAACCGTTCCGGCTCGCTGCTCTTCCGGGTGACCAGGCTGGGGTCCGAGACCACCCTGGCCCGGATCATCAACATGGTCAGGAAGGCCCAGCTCTCCAAGCCGGCCATCGGCCGCCTGGCGGACCGGGTGGCAGCGGTCTTCGTGCCCACGGTCATCTGTATCTCGATCATCACCTTTGTCACCTGGCTCCTGCTCGGCCCGGAGCCGCGCCTGGCCCACGCCCTGACCACGGGCATCGCGGTCCTGGTCATCGCCTGTCCCTGCGCCCTGGGCCTGGCCACGCCCATCGCCATCATGGTCGGCACCAGCCGGGCCGCGCAGCTCAACATCCTGATCTCCAACAGCGACGCCCTGCAGACCGCCTCCCGCCTGACCCACCTGGTGGTGGACAAGACCGGCACCCTGACCATGGGCAGGCCGACGGTGACCACGCTCATCCCGGCGGAGGGCATGGAGCGGGACCAGGTCCTGCGCCTGGCGGCCGGCCTGGAGTCGGCCTCGGAGCATCCCCTGGCCGAGGCCGTGCTCGAAAGCTGCCGCAGCGCCGGCCTGGAGCCGCTTGCCATGGACGATTTCTCGTCCGTGGCCGGCCGCGGCGTCGAGGGGACGCACCAGGGACGCCGCTTTCTGCTCGGCAACCGCCATTTCATTCGCGAACAGGAGATTGCGGTGGCGCCCTCCCTGGAGTCGGCCGCTGACTGGTATGCCGCCGAGGGCGGCACCCCGGTCTGGCTGGCGGACCGGGAGCGGATCCTGGGCCTGCTGATCCTCAGGGACCCGGTGCGGACCGATTCGGCCGGAGCGGTCCGGGCGCTGCAGGAGCAGGGCGTGGAGGTGGTCATGTGCACCGGCGACGCAGAGAAGACGGCCGCGGCCGTGGCCCGGGAGCTGGGAATCCGCGAGGTCCACAGCGAGCTGCTGCCCGAGGAGAAGCTCGACGTGGTCCGGGCGCTGCAGGAGCGCGGTTTCCGGGTCGGGATGGTGGGGGATGGTGTCAACGACGCCCCGGCCCTGGCCCTGGCCGATACCGGCTTTGCCATCGGCTCGGGCACGGACGTGGCCATCGACAATGCCGACATCACCCTGGCCGGCGACTCGCTGGCCCACGTGCCGGTGGCCATAGCCCTGTCCAGGGCCGTTATCCGCAACATCAAGCAGAACCTGTTCGGCGCCTTCTTCTACAACGTGATCGGCATCCCCCTGGCCGCAGGCGTCTTTTATCCCTTCACCGGCTGGCTGCTGCATCCCATGTTCGCCAGCGCTGCCATGGCGCTCTCCTCGGTGACCGTGGTCAGCAACGCCAACCGGCTGCGGCTGTTCCGGCCGGAGACGTCCTGACCCGGGCGGGCAGGGTCCTGTCTCCCCCTGCCACTGAAACGGTTTGGATTCCACCGGACATATGGTATAGTCCAAGTCAGAGAAGTTTTTTGCAAGCCGTCACAGGCACCCCCCTCTGCACGGTCGCGCCGCTCTGCATGCCGGGGGTATGGCGAACCGGCGCGCGTGCACAGATTCGGGGCGCCTGTGCCAACGTACAGTTTTGAGGCTGTGACAACAACGAGTTAGTACCCATCAGTTCGTTTTTTTCAGCCCCGGCAGACGAGGGGGAATCTCTGCCCGGCCCGGCCATTGCCCCGCAACCTGCCGGCCGCGGCCTGAACCCATATTCCGGCACATGCACTGGTATTCTGATTGACGGATAACGTTTCCTACACCCTGCCCGACCTTGTCGACCTCGGTTCGTTCCAGGCACTGCTGGATTCCCTCCACGATACTGCCGGGATCCCGTCGGCCGTCATC
>DRKI01000229.1 GCA_011051875.1 Desulfobulbus sp.
CCGACGTACGCAGCAACCTGCATGGCCGTTGCCCCGGGTATGGACTGGCACACAGCAACACCATGGCGGAATGAATCTTCCGAGATCTAGTCGTTTTTCCTGACTGCAAGGTCCCGGATATAGGCCACCATGGCAGGCCCGCCAAAGGCTGTCAGGCCGAGCCTGAGAAAAGAGACGAAAAGTGCAGCCGGGTTTCCCCTGTCCAGGCGCATGGATGCTCCTTGGTGTTTCCATGGCAGTGCTGAACCTGCCCGGCAGGACAGGCGCTCGGCACACTGTGCAATCGTAACTGGCCGCGGCTCATGGCATCCCCTTTTTGGAACAACGGACGGGTGCATTTTCGCATCGCCATGCTCCACTTGGTCTGCCTGGCGGCGCACGCCTGCTGCCAGGCCTGCAACCGGGCCGGCCCTTCGCGGCGGTGCTTCCCGCCACCCATGGCAGATCATTCGTTGTCGCTGGTACGGAGATACTTTTTCGCGCCGTAAAAAAAGCGGTTTTACCTTCTCTCCAGGTTCAACACGCTGTCGGCCAGTTTTTTCCATTCGGCCAATGTCATCTCATTGAGCCGGTAGTGCACGAAATAGCCCCTTTTTTCGGCCGTCACGATCTCCGCATCCCGTAACACCCGCAGATGCTGTGACACGGCGGCCGGTGTGATACTCAGTGCCCGGGCCAGGGCGTTCACGCACAAAGAACGGTCCTTGAGCAACTCTATCATTCGCAGCCGCGTCTCCACGGAGAGCACTTTGAAGATCCGGGCTGCCTTGTCCGTCTCGGACACGTTTTTCTCCTGTCTGATTAAGTATACTCGCGGATACTATACCATGCCGCCAAGGCCCCGTCATCCCGAAATCCCCGTTCAATGCTTGCCCGGGTGAAATCGGCTACCTTCTGGCCTGTGGGCAGGTACGGGATAGCCACCGGGGGCGGCGGCGAAGATATTCTGGTCCAGGACATGGTCATCCCGGTGACCTTGGCGCCGGTTCCTGGATCCTCAAGGAAGGAGATGGCCTCGATCATCGAAAGGCGCCGGGAAGACTGCTGGGAGAAGACCGCGGTCAATCTTCAATGAGGCCTGGGAAAAATACGTTCCCTCAAGAAAATCCGCCATCAGGCTCGTTCCGACCCTGATTTTCTGTGGCGTCTGCGGCCGCGACCAGTACCGTCACATGGGATTGGTTCAGTTAAAAGAGGAGGTGCGGGAATGGCCGGAGGGCTTCTTCATGCTCCGGTAGCGGCCTGTTCGAAGAGGTAGTGGCTGCCGGTCTTGGTTTTAGGAGGGCCCGCCTGTCGCGCTCAGGCGCCGAAGGGTTTTTTTACGACCTAAATCCTGCAATTGGCAATTTTGCCGGAGATGCGAGGCATCAAGGGCGCAGACGTATACGAATACTTCAATCCCTTGATAACGAAGCAGATTCGGTGAAATTGCCAATCCCGAAGAGCGAGAAAAGTGAGGAAAAAATCCTTCACACGGTCAGTGAGTCGAAAAAAACGATCACGTTCGCATAATCCGCTGATACGGCAAGAGAAAATTTTTTCTTCATTTTCGAAGTCCAGGATTCAGGTACAACGGAGGCAAAGGCATCAGGTCGCAATAAGAGGGATGGAGCATACCATCAACAACTCTGATCGTTGTCGTAGATGGTGTCCTCTCCCCAGTCGTCGTCATCCTCCTCGTTGTTCTCCTTCCCGCCCGCGGGAGAAGTCGGTGCTCCGGCCTTCTCCCCGCGGATCGTGCCGGCCGGCTGATGAGGCGTTCCGCCATTCTTCACCTTCTCCCGTCCGTCGACGGTTGTCTGTCCGGCAGGAACCCTGGCGGACTTGTCGTCCGCCAGGGAAGGGAAGAAGGTAAGAAGGATGAACAGAAAAGCGGTGAGACATGCGGCTGTCATCTTTTTCGCATTTTCTGTAGTCCACATGATTCCGGCTTCAGAGAGGAACAGCGACCCCTTGTGCACGTCCCGAACGTAGGAAAGGCACAGGGGGCCCGGCAACAGGAGTGGCTCAGGTCCGAACCAGTTTCACCGAGGTATCGTAAAAGCTGGCACTGGCACCTATGGGATCGGTCATGCAGACATTCTTCAGAACCGGATCAATACGGAATGCCGCATTGGGGCAGAGGCCTTTGCGGCGTCTGGGATCTCCCGGAACCTTCCGGCCGTCGATCTCGGCATCGGCCGCCCCGTAGCCCCAGTGGCCGTAGCCCCAGCTCACGGCGATCACCCCGGGCCGGATGCCCTCAATGACTTTCAGTCTGCCCACCATGTCCAGGTTCTTGCGGTTGGGCAGTTCCCAGATGCCTTGCTGGTTGGTCGAGGAAACGATCCGTACGGCTTCTCCGTCCATGAAGCCGAGATCGCGGGCGGTCCGGCTGTTGATGAGGATCGAATTCTCCGGCAGGATGGCCGAAAGCCAGTAATTGCCGGGCAGTGTCCTTGACTGGCCGGTGAGGATTTCCTTGAAGGTGGAGAGCATCAGGGGATAGCCGTTGTCCCGGACCGGCTGGCCGGCGGCATCCAGGATAGGTTCGTAGACAGGGATGCCGGAGAAGCGCCTGCCGGTCAGCGAATGTTTCTGGACAGCCACCTTTTCCACGTAGAGATTCATTCTGCCGTGAAGAGGATGGCGGACAAAACCGTCATGACCGATGCTTCTGGCCTCGTCAAAATCTTCGAACCTGCCGCCCCTGTTCAGAAAGTAGACGAGTCTGCGCCAGTGTTCGTTGCCGCAGGCCTTCTGCCAGCGGGTTCTTGCAAACAGGGTCGGCGCCAGGTGGGCGCGTGCCTTCATGAAGACCTGTTCTTCGCTGTCCGATGCCTCGGGAATTGCCTCATCCTTCTTGTCGCCCCAGGCCAGGTTGACAAAGAGCTTCAGGTAGAAATCCTCGGGCCGCGTGAAATCGAGGCCAGGGCCGAAGCCATTCCTGCCGCAGCCTGGAAGTTCGAGCTTCTCGGCAATGGCCAGCATCAGGGCTTCCATGGAGCAGTGCATCTTTTCGCCATAGACCGTCACCACCTCGGTGGAGGGGGTCACGGTCGGCTGCCGGATCTTCGATGCCTTGGTCGGTGCATCGGGCGTGGTGTGCGGTGTGCCGAACCGTTCCCAGATCGCTGTGTCCGGAAACAGGTAATCAGCGTACATGGAGGTCTCCCCGATGACGATGTCATCGGCTATGAAGAGGGGGATCCTCTCTGGATCGGCAAGGATCCGCAGCGCTGTCTGGCCGGCCGGCGAGGCAAAGCCCGGGGTGCCCTTGTGCAGCCATAGACACTTTATGCCATAGGGATATTCATCCGCCGCGGAGGGGATGATCTCCTGGTAGACATTGCCGGAAAAAGGAAACCAGGGGCGCTTGGCCGGGTATCCCTTGAACAGGGTGGATTGTTCATATTTTGAGCCTTCCCGGGTGATCTTGTGGCCAAAGGCGGTGAGCTTGCCCGGATGGGCCTTTTTCAGATCATAGGGAAAATGGAGCTTGTCGCCCAGTTCATGCCAGTGGCCGCCCCCTTTTTGCAGGCCGCCCTTGTGATCGATGTTACCGATCAGCAGGTTGAGGGTGATGATGGCCGTGCCGTTGTAGTAGCCATTGGTATGCTGCACCGGTCCCCTGTACATCTCGGTTGCGGCCCGCTTGCCGTGGGCGGTGAATTCCCTGCCCAGCTCCGCCAGGTCACGTGCCGAGGTCCCGCCCAGCTTTGCCCAATCCTCCAGGCTTTTCGCCATGACCTGCTCCCGATAGAGGGTGAAGGCCGTCTTGACCCGGATGCCCCCGATCTCTCCACTGAAGTCGAGATCACCACGCACGGCCGGGTCGCCGATGGCCACGGGCTGGCCGTCCACTGTGGTGACAAAGGTGTGCTCGTCCCCCAGGCCAATGTCGGCGGCCCGCAGGTAGCGGCCGGCGCCATCCTCCTCGATCCTGACCAGGTAGGAGGAGGTTGTCCAGCTCTTTTCCCCGTTGGCCGCGGCAGCCGCCTTGTTGGCATTTCTGAGGAAATCTTCGTCATACCGTTTGTTCTCTACGATCCAGCGGCCGATGCCCAGGGCCACAGCCGCATCGCCGCCTGGTTTGACCGGGAGCCACTTCCAGGCCTTGGCAGCGGTCTTGGTCAGCCGGGGATCGACCACCGCGATCCGCAACCGGTCGGCCGCCAGGCCGTCGGTGATCTTGCCGGTCATGATCGGCGGACCAAAGTTGGCCTCCACCGGGCTGGTGCCGAAATAGATGATAAACTCGGAGTTGAGGGTGTCGGGCTTCAGGTGATGAGAGCCCTTGCCCCATTTTCCTTTTTTGTACTTGTCACACATACCGGCAAAGGCGATGTGGTGCGATTGTTCACAGATGGTTGTATGCTCATAGAAGTTCCGGGAGCCGAAGCTGGCGTAGACAAAGCGTTTGCCAAGCTCCTTGCGGCCATGCTCGATCCTGCCGCATTGCATCACGAACTGGTTGTTCACTGGTCCGAGGTCCGGGTGGTCCGGATCGATCAGGGTATCCAGGTGGTCCCGGTGCCTGCTCTTGAACTCTGCCACCGTCATCTTGCCCTTTTTCACCTTGTCGGCATCCGCGGCCATATCCTTGGCGACCTTGGCATCCCGCAGTCCGAAGATATCCCGCAGCCCCTCGACGTGCCGGTCCTCACCGATCTCCGCGAACAGCCTGCCGCCCTCGACAATCTCGCTGACCGCCTGCTCGAAACTGATGACGCGCCACTTGTTTGAACCACGCGGTCCGTTACGCTTGAGGACCTTGACGATCCGGTAGGGATCATACAGGCTCTGCAGACCGGACTGGCCCTTGGGGCAGATTTTGCCGTCAACCTTTGCCGCCTCCTCCACCGCGGTGGTGTAGGGAAGATGGGGCAGCAGATTCTGCGGCGTATAGGGGTTGCCGTCGATTTTGACGGCCAATCCGTTCCGGACCTTTACCTTGATCGGACATGCGGTATGACACTGGAGGCAGACCGAATAGATGGTTGAATCGGCGCTGGCCAGGGGGTAGGTGACGTTTTCAGAAGCCGCCACCTTTTTGCAGATCCAGCCCAGCTTGTCGCCAAGAAAGGCGCCGGTGCCGGCAATGATCGCACCCTGCATCAGGCTTCTTCTGGTTATCCCTTTCTTTTTCACTGTACTCTGCTGCATGACCTTGCTCCTTGTCGATAACCTGTTGCTTCGCTTGTGCCTCCTGCTCATGCTGTCCCTCCTTGCCGTTTGCGGCGGGGTGACAGCCACATGTAGGCGGCCATGGTGAGGATCAGGAAGCCGGCCGCGGCCCCGATCTCGATGATATTCGGGGTGTAGTGTACTGTGAGGCCCGGCCCATGGAAGGCGGACGGCAGCTCGGCAAACTGGGCCAGGGCAAAGGCACTGGTGACGAATTCGTACTTTTCGGCAAGCAGGCCGATGAGGATCGACCATCCGGACAGCTTCATGGTGAAGGAACTTCTGCTGCTGCAGAGAAGGAGCAGAGGCAGAACCAGGCCCAGCGCGATGTAGGTCCAGAACCAGGGTGAGGAGACGGCGTGAAGGGCGCTTTCATGCAACTCGGGTGGCGAGGAATTGGCATGGACGATTACCTGGCCGATCACCATCAGGCCGAGCAGGATAAGGAGGGAGGAGAGAATGGTACGGTTCATGAAGGCATTGCCTGTGCCGCCAAAGATGGCAAGAACAGCAAAACCCAAGGTATCTGCGGTGACAAAGAAAAGAGGGATAATGATGGCCGAGTTCCAGACCGGATGGGCGATGACCACAGCAAAATGGAGGGATTCGAAGAGGAGAAATGCCCCGGCCAGCAGCATACTGATTATGCCGAGGAACCTGGTGTCCCTGCCTGCGTCTCCCCGTATCAGGACAATAATGGAAACGATGAGAAATGCGATGTACGCCCACACCGCCCAGGGAAGAAAGGCATGGACATTCGGCCGGACGAGGATCATCATCCCCCGCAGAGGGTGGCCCAGATCGGCGCTGATCAGTGGCATGGCAAAGAAAAGAGAAACAATGGAAAGCACCAGGGCGGGGCGTGCCGCCTCTTTGTACTCTTCCCGGCCAAAACCGTAATAAAAGCCGGCGATCAGGGAGGAACCGGCGGAAAGGGTGACCATGAAGCCATATACGGCGACCCAGAGCCCCCATGGGACATAGCTGCCGTAGTTGACTGCGGCATCGCCCCAGACAAACATCTTGCCGCCCGCCAGGAGTACACCGGCAAGGCCGATAATCGTAAGCAATATCTTCATAATATCCTCTCTGGCTTCTTCTCAGGAGATATAGACAACCTTCGGCCTGGTGGCGAGATGCTCCTTGAGCACCTCGACATTGCGGCCGACGACGACACTATTTACCAGGGCGGCGGGATCATTGAGATCGCCGAAATAGGTGGCCCGGCCGAGACAGCTGGTGACACACAGCGGCAGGACCCCGGCTTCGATACGGCTGGTGCAGAAATGACATTTTCTGGCATTGCCGATGGGCGAGGCATTGTTTTTCCGGTTCCTCCTGCGGCCGTACTCGTAGAAATCCTCCTTCTCGTAGGCCTCCAGTACCGGGGTCCCTTCGGTGTAGAAACGGCCCCTGTCATAGGTCCGTGCTCCATAGGGACAGTTGACCAGGCACGTACGGCAGCCGATGCAGAGGTCATAGTCGATGACCACGATGCCGTCCTCGCGCTTGTAGGTCGCCTTCACCGGACATCCCTTGACACAGGGAGGATTGTCGCAGTGCATGCAGGGGCGGGGGATGAATTCCCTGGTGACATTGGGGTAGGACCCGTGCTCCTTCTCCATCACCGGTCGATACACCACACCGGGCGGCAATTTGTACTCGGCAATGCAGGCGACCGTGCATGCGTAGCAGCCTGTACACTTTCTCTTGTCGATAACCATTCCCCAGCGCCTTTCGGACCGAGGCTTGCGCAGGGCCCGTTTGAGGTCACTGAGCATGGTTACCACCAGGTCTTCCTTGGCAGGTGACATGTGATTCCTCCTTACTGAGATTCCAGGATGAACACCCCGCCGGGACGACAAACAATGCCACGCGGGGCGTGGTCCGGCGGCTCACGAATGGAGACGGTCGCCGTCCCCGTGGTTCGCGGTTGCTGGCGCCTCGGCCAGGCAGCCATCGGACCGGCACCCGGGGGTGTGCATGGGCTGGGCAGGATGTCCCCGGGTCAGGCAATCGCCTGCTCCTGCTATGATTTCATGATAGGCTGGATCGGCAGGGAAAAAAAGAGGGAGAAGTTGGACTGTTTGTGGGAAAAACTGTGAAAAGCGAGGGGCCGGTCTGTAGGGAAAGGACCTACAACATGACCGCTGCGCCATCCGCAGGGTGTGATGGACCTCTCATCCGTCCCTCATCTCTGGAACGGGGATTACTGCAGCAGTTTCAATTTCAGGGCCAGCTCAACCAGTCTGGCCCGGCTTGTCACGCCAAGCTTGGTCTGGGCGCGGGAGCGATAGGTGGCAACGGTCTTCTCGCTGATAAAGTACTTGCCGGCGATCTCCCTGCTGGTGAGCCCCCTGGCAACCCCGAGCAGGACCTGCTGTTCCCGTCTGCTGAGGGAGTCCCACAGCAGACGGTCATTGTCGGTGCTGTCTGTGGTTGTGCCGGATTTATCGCCTTCTCCTTCCAGATAGTCACGCAACAACGAGGGGTGGATATAGATCTCGCCGCGCATCACCGCGGCAATGGCGGAAAACAGGTCCACGTCCAGGCCCTTTTTGAGGACAAACCCCGTGGCACCTTCGGCCAGGGCCTTTTTGACATATTCACGGTTGTTGTGCATGGTCA
>DRKI01000230.1 GCA_011051875.1 Desulfobulbus sp.
ACGCTCATCATCATGCCGCGCTCGGCCAGCAGCCTGCCGGCCACCGAGGCCAGGGTCTCGTGGTCCAGGCCGTAGATGGCGTCGCCCAGGGCCTCCTCGATGGCCCGGCCGGTGCGCTCGAACAGCTCGTCGCTCTCCCGGTCGCTGGCGCCGAGCACGGTCAGGCTGACATGGACCTCGCAGTCCACGGGATAGTAGCCGATCTTGACTTTCTCCGTGGCCTCCAGGGGCAGCAGGCGGCGGTTGATCTCGTTCTCGGACAGGCCGAAGGTCCGGTAGACGCGCTGCCGCACATGGTTGCGGTTGTTTTTGCTCCAGCCGGCCAGGATGGGCAGGACGTGCTCCACCAGCAGCTCCTTCATCTGCGACGGCACGCCGGGCAGGAAGAAGATCGGGGTCGAGTGGTGGACCAGCAGGTAGCCGGCCATCCGGGCCTCGGCATTGAGCACCTCGGCGCCCTCGGGCAGCCAGGCCAGTTTTTCCAGGGTGGCCGGGTCCGTGTCCATTCCCTGCAGTTGCGAGCGGATCTTTTCCAGGATCTCCCGGTTCAGGGTGGGCGGCCGGTTCAGGGCCCGCGCCACGGCCTCGTTGGTCATGTCGTCGGTGGTTGCGCCCAGGCCGCCGGTGACGATGACGAAATCCACCCGCTCGATGGCCCGTTTCAGGGCCTCGCCGATCAGCTCCGGCGAATCCCCGATGGTGTGCATGGCATAGATCTCGTGGCCGGCGGCAAAGAGCTGCCGGGCCGCGAACCCGCTGGTGGTGTTGGCGATGCGGCCGGAGGTGAGTTCGTCACCGATGGCGATAATTTCTCCAATCATTGCCCTGTCCTGTGCACTGGAAGCCGGCGGCGCCGACAGGCTGTCAAACCGGGGAGTCGATGCGAAGAGACGAAATTTCCTGGCACCAGGACTTTACCTTGTTCCTCTCTTTATCTCAAGTGTTGCCGGAACCTGGAACCCGAATTGAGCGTTTCACCCCCCTCCAGGGAGAGATCACCCGATTCGGGCGGAACAGGGAAAGCCGCAGGCCCGTGCCCTTCAGGCCGGCTCCCCGGCAGGGGCTTGCCCGTCTCCGGCCAGGACGCCCAGGGGCACGCCGTCCTCGACCCGCTCCAGGCGTACCGCCGCCACCGTGCCGGCCAGCCGCCGCGGCCCCTCGAAGCGGAGCGGCACGTAGTTCTCGGAAAATCCCTGCATCAGGCCGCTTTTCCGCTCCCGCCGCTCCACCAGCACCTGGAGGACACGTCCGGCCTGGCGCTGGTAGAATTCCTGCCGTTTTTTCCGGTCAAGCTCGCGCAGCAGGCGAACCCGTTCCTCCTTTTCCCGCGCCCCCACCTGGCCGGCAAATCCGGCAGCCGGGGTGCCGGGCCGTTTCGAGTAGGGAAAGACGTGCAGGTAGGTGACGGGCAGTCCGGCCAGGAGTTGGCGGGTGTTCCCGGCCGCCTGCTCGTCCTCGCCGGGAAAGCCGGCCAGCACGTCGCAGCCGATGGCGGCCCGGGGCAGGGCCGTGGTGATTTTGCGGATTCCTTCCACAAAGACCTCCACGGTATAGCGGCGGTTCATGTGGGCCAGGATGCGGTCGTCGCCGCTCTGCAGCGGGATGTGCAGGTGGGGCATGAAGTTGGCGTGGCCGGTCATCACCGCCAGCAGCCGGTCGTTGATCTCGGTGGGCTCGATGGAGCTGAGGCGAATGCGCATCTCCGGGTAGCCGGCGCACAGCCTGTCGAGCAGGGTGTAGATGTCCGTCTTTTCGTCCAGGTCCAGGCCGTACTTGCCCACGTTGATGCCGGTGATGACCAGCTCCCGGTAGCCCTGGCGCGCAAACACGTCCACCTGCCGGAACACGGCCTCCCGGGGCAGGCTGCGGCTGCGGCCCCGGGTGTAGGGAACGATGCAGTAGGAGCAGAAGTTGTTGCAGCCGTCCTGGATGCGGAGAAAGGCGCGGGTGCGGCCGCTGAAGCGCTGCACCGGCAGGTGGCAGATCTCCTTCTTGTGGCCGATGTTGCCCATGAGCATGGAGAGCTCGCACCGGCACCCGGCCAGGGACTCCTCCACCAGCAGGTCCTTGTTGCCGTTGCCGATGATGGTGACCGGGTTGTCGACGATCTCGACGATCTCCTCGGCGGCCATCTGGGCATAGCAGCCGGTGACCACGATGCGGGCGCCGGGGTTGGTCCGCATGGCGCGGCGGATCAACTGCCGCGACTGCTGGCCGGCCCTGGCCGTGACCGCGCAGGTGTTGATCACGTAGATGTCGGCTGCCGAGGAAAAGGGGACCTGCTCGCAGCCGCGGTCCCGGAAGTCGCTCAGGAAGGCGGCGGATTCGAACTGGTTGACCTTGCAGCCCAGGGTGGCGATGGCGATCTTTTTTTTCATCTCACGTTCTGCTGGTGTCCGGGGCCGGCTCGCCCGGCCCGGTGATGACCGCGCTGGCCACCAGCCGGTCTTCCCGGTAGAAAACAGCGAACTGGCCCGGGGTGATGGCCCGCTGGGGTTCCTCGAACCGGATCAGCCAGCGCTCCTTCCCGGCCTGTTCGAGCCGGGCCGGCGCGGCCCGGTGCCGGGAGCGCAACTGGACCAGGCCCTGCCAGGGCAGGACCGGGGGCGCAAGCCAGCGCAGGTCCCGGATCCCGACCGTGGCGTTGAACAGATCCCGGTTCTTGCCCACGATCACCCGGTTGCGCGGACCGTCCAGGCCGACCACGTACCAGGGGGTGGCGTCGGGCAGGCCCAGGCCCCGCCGCTGGCCCACCGT
Source organism: Desulfobulbus sp. (assembly GCA_011051875.1). Lineage (GTDB taxonomy): Bacteria > Desulfobacterota > Desulfobulbia > Desulfobulbales > Desulfobulbaceae > DRKI01. Next base: position 2,758 of record DRKI01000230.1, read on the forward strand.
GTAGCGCCATATTCCGTTGTGGCCGCCCAGGACGCGGCCGTCGGCGGTGACGATCTCGCCCGCCTGTTCCCCGAGTCCCTGTCCCCGGAGGAAGGCGGACAGGCCCTCGGCCAGGAAACAGACGTCCTGGCTCTCCTGGCCGGCAAAGCCGGTGAG